>CAYXKS010000427.1:0-2889 GCA_964465725.1 uncultured Bacteroides sp.
TTTTCATATTTCTTTAACAAATTCTGCTACTTTACACCATGAATCGTATCAATTACTTTCTGCTCCACATCATCGTAAAGATCAGGCTTCACACCGATATACTTGCATGCCTCATACAGCACGGGCACTACATCCTGATGGATGCCGACGCAGTGGTGAATATACGGTCCTTCCACAATCTTAGCTTCTAGCCTTGGCCAGTTCTCCACTTCGATCCAGAGATAGGTTCCTTTCGTGTAAGGCCCCTCAATACCTTTTGCATTGCCAAGCAGCAATGAATACTCGCCGTTATCTCCATCAAAACGGGCAAGCGTAAGATCACCGTGTTTCGCCTCCGCTTCCACTGCTCCCGGATGAGAGAATGCCAGAGGATATCCGATCGTAGGCTTGCAGGATGCACAGCTTATCGGCCATGGTCCACAGTGCTGCAACAGTTCTCCGTTGTCATTAAACGGATGACGTACAGTCCAGTCTGCAAAGAAACTTCTGCTTGCATCCATCCCTGCCGCCTCTACCATCAATGCGGTAATCGCACCATGAATATCTGTCTCGCACACTACCGGGAAACCTTCCTCGTTGAGAAGCGCATTGGCCGCACAAGGCATAATTCCGATTTCTCCCTGGAGTGCATTCCAGCACTGGATCGCTCCCGCACTGCATCCATACTGATCGGCAAGATTTCTGATAGCTACTTTCAGAGCTGCCACATTCAACAGTTCCTCATCCTTGATCGCAATGTTGAAATGCTCCTTGCAGTAAGCCACCACTTCCGCCGCTTTCGTGCCTTCTTCCTTCACCTTCTTCATTTCTGCCGTCAGTTCAGGCATAGGAATCGGAGCCAGCTGAATATTGAATTTCTCCAGAAGTTCTCCTTCATTGCACATGGTTGACCAGAAGTCAAAAGGTCTCGGCCCGATCTGCAGGATACGGATTCCTCTGAAGGTCTTCACCACATTACATACTGCCAGGAATCTGTTAATGCCTTCCTCAAATTCAGAATCCTCCAGATTACAGTTCGTCAGGTATGTAAACGGAACCTTGAATCTCCTCAACACCTTACCTGTCGCAAAGATACCACACTGGCTGTCACGAAGACGGATTCCATTTTCATCCGGGCACTCATCCCTGGGTCCCCACAGCAAAACAGGTATATTTAAACTCTTGGCTAATCTTGCAACCTCATATTCCGTTCCAAAATTTCCATGTGGGAAAAACAGACCGTCAACTTTCTCATTTCTGAATTTCTCTTCGATTTTGATTCTGTCGTTGTCATCGTGAAGCAGACCGTCCTCTGCAATATCATCGATATCCACGAAGTCAACTCCCATTTTCCGCAGCTTCTCCCTCGTATAATTTGCATACTCTACTGCTGCAGGTGCACTGAAAATGCTCCTTCTTGTCGGGGCGAACCCAAGTCTGATCTTTGCCATATTATCCTCCATTCTGACGCGCGCTGCGTAACAGCTTAGCTTTCGGCTTCTCTGTTACAGAATCTGCCCATTTAAAGTTCTCCATGTGGCGAAGGGGCGGATTCATTCTACAATTCATGTATTCTCATGGACTTTGCAGTGAATGCAAAGCCCCAAGCTGAACTGTTATCGTGCTGCCTCTCTCTTTATAAGAAATACATTATGGTACATCCAGCTTTATTACAACAAATAATAAAGTATTTTTTACTTTATTATCGCTTTATTTATTGCAAATATTTACTTTTTCCACTAAACTGATTATGTGAGAATAAAGACACCGGCCTATTAACGGATTCTTTCCTGATAATACTTCTTTTTAAGAGAAAAACCGGTAGGATTTCTTTGTTCATAAGTTCAGATATAATTCAGAATATTCCTTAAAAGAAAGGGATCGCCTATATGTCTATAACAGCCAAAGAATTAGCCCAAAAACTGGGACTTTCCGCAACTGCCGTCTCCATGGCGCTTAATAATAAAGCCGGTGTAAGCACCGAGACCCGTGCCAGGATTATCAAAGCAGCAGAAGAATACGGCTATGACTTTACTAAAGTAAAACATGATCCCGGCCATACCGGATCTATTTATATTATTTTTTACCGGACGCACAATGCCATCCTTTCTTATTCTCCTATTTTTAACGAATTGTATGACGGGATCAAAAATGAATGCCAGAAAGAACATTTCACTGTCAAAATGATGCAGTTCTATGAGAAGGTGGATGTTCTTGAAGACTGTTTTTCTGACCTTCGCATCTCCGACTGCAAAGGTCTTATTCTGATCGGAACGGAAATCCGCCAGGATGTGTGCCGCCAGTTCCTTTCCCTGGGATATCCGCTAATCCTGCTGGATGCCTATTTTGATGGTCTGGACTGTACCAGCGTCCTGATCAACAATGCCCAGGGCGCCTATATCGCCACTAACTACCTGATCGCCAGTGTCCGGGTGCAGCCCGGCTACCTGCAGTCCAGTTATTCAATCCCTAACTTTATCGAGAGACAGGAGGGCTATCTGAAGGCAATAAAAGAGAACGGAATGTCGCCATCCCGTTCCATAATTCACAAATTGTCTCCTTCCATCGAAGCAGCCATGGCCGATATGCTTGAAATCATTGACCGGAATGATGTCCTGGCCAAATGCTATTTCGCCGACAATGACATCATCGCTATCGGAGCCATGAAAGCGCTCATGCTGCGCGGATATCGAATCCCCGAAGACATCTCCATCATCGGATTCGACAATATCACCGAAGGTAAAATTATCGAGCCTTCTCTCACTACAATGGATGTGCCCCGCCTTTATATCGGAAAAACTGCTGCAAGACTGCTGATAGAGCAGATCGACTCGAAGGTAGTGCATACCTCCAAGGTCGAGATTGCCGCAAGACTGATAAAGCGGTTTTCCTGTATGATGCCTGCATAGG
>CAYXKS010000428.1:0-2878 GCA_964465725.1 uncultured Bacteroides sp.
ATCAACTGTTCTGATCAAAACGGCATTCGCCGGAAACGTATCTATGTAAAATTCCTGATCAAAGAACAGAAAGCCCTCCTTCGTATGGAAACAGTTCAGAGATACCATATCGACATACCCTCTCTGCAGGATAACACCGATATGGTGCCGCTCCTCCTCTGATCCGCAGGCAAGCTTCTCCCACTTGTCCATGTTGGGGTCATCTTTCTTCCGCTTCTCCCAGCCCGGCTCAAACTGCCTCCAGTTGACTTCCGTATAGGGAACATGTTCTGAGGAGCCGAGGATAAACTGCCTGAATCTCTCCAGTTCGCTGATAAACACATCCCTGTCTTTCTTAAGCAGTTCCCTGAAATAATCCGTTGCAATCTCCGCCTCGATATAAGGCATCACATATGCATTGTTCTCCAGCCGCGCCTCTACAACCGGAACGCCGTGCCGCCTTAAATACGCCTCATTCTCCGCCATAGCAATGACTTTTTTCCGTCCTTCCGGATACAGCGCCCTTTTCACCACCGAGTCCCGATAGCGGATCATGGTAGCCATGGCCTCCTCCCGGCTGCGGTCTCCCTGGACGGTAATCTGGTCGATCTTCGCAGGCTCTCCCTCCAGCGGACATTCTATGAGAAAAGCATTCGCCGTCTGATGGAACATATGGTTGTCCATAAGAGAACGGTACAGCTTTTCTTCCCTCAAGAATACCGTTTCAGGATGATTGTACTGTGGAAATACCCTCACCTCGATCGGTTCCTTCGGCAGATAAGTCTCTGACAGGATCATCTGCGGCCGCGTAAGACAGGGCAGTACAGAATAAAACCGATAACCCGAAAACCCGGCCTTCCGCAGCATCCCTTCCAGTTCTGACTTCGCGTAAGCCCGTCCGCTTATTGTTTTGTCCTTCTCCAAGTCTATTCCGGCATATCCCTCTATCCCGTCAAGCACATGGTCGGAATAGATATCCTTATCCCCGCAGAAGTACCGGATCCCGAGCCGGTTGTCCGTCCCGAGAAGCAGCCGTCCGGAAGCTTTCAGCAGCCGCCGCAGCCTGATAAGCAGCTTCACGGGGTTCCAGGCCTTCTCGAGAATCCCCGCCGCCACGATATAATCGTATTGCATTCCGCCTTCCCGCATACTGTCATCACATCCCGTCCCTGCACCGCACGCTTCCTTCAGTTCGCAGACCGTAACCCTGGACACATGCACGCCGTTCTCCGACAACGCATCATAAAGCACTTCGCACTCCGCATTGCCTCCTGCAATAAAGAGCACCTCCGCATCCGTCTCAAATGCATACCAGTTAATCAAAGCCTTGGGAAGATTCCCGATTGCTTCCTCTGCCGTCATTTCCCATACCTCTTCTCTTTCCTTGTACGCCCTGTTTCCCAGACACAAATTTCCATGAAAAACCTGGTACGTGCACGTTCAACGCAGCAAGTGCACAGAACTTTTGCCATAGATGTGCTTTTTCACTATCGCAATTTTCTCAACAGGGAATCGTCTTCATTTATATCAAACGGGATAATCCGCTCTTCATCCAGCCCGCATGCCAATAACTGCCGTCTCATCTCGCCTGCATATTTACCGCCCGGCACCACATATACCGCTTCCGGATGCTTCTCAGAAGCCTCGAGCAGACTGCTTACCATGAGTCCCTGTAATTTTATCCCCTGTATATCGGCATTATTATCGCAAAACATCCTGACTCTGCCGATTCCCTGTGCTGTGAGAAGCATATGGCAGTACCTGCCCCGCTTTCCGCCTCCGAATATAATGACCTCCCTGTCCCCGATTTTTCTCCTCAGCAGGCAGACATCATATATCTTTACAAGATAATCGAATCTACTGGCTGCATACAGCGATTCCGGAGATTCCAGAAGAAGTTGCAGTCCAGCCCATTTCCCCGGTTCCATATCCTCCATCCGTATCACATCCCCTTGGTACAGATCCGCCAGATATGTCCTGATATACTCTATATCCTCAGAAGCCGCTCCCCAATAGCGCTGTGAAAAGGCCATATGGTGAAACCGTGTCAGTGTCTGGTCAAGAAGCTCCAGCGCACTGTATTTTCTCCAGACAGCGGGAAGTTCCTGTAAAAAAGTCTCCTTGTAAGAATTCTCCTGTGCAAGAAATCCAAATGCTCTTTCGTCATACGCGGATGCCGCAGTATTATCGAGCCGGTAGTGATAGATCTGCCGGTTCACATAGACCACTTTTTTGGCTTTACTGTGAACCTGCAGCATAAACCCGATATCCTGATAGGCCGCACCGGGCGTTTCATTCAGGCGCAGCGTCCTGGCGAAATCAGCCCTGTATAAACCAAGCCATAGGAATCTGTCGCTGTACACAAACTCGGGATGCTCGTGCGGATTCAGAACCGTTCCGAACATCTCTTTATCTGTGATTGGACAGCGGATCGGACGCTCCGAAATCATTCCTTCACTGATCTCTCTGTAAAATACCCCCTGTCCTCTCACATAATCGACATCGCTCTCCTGTGCACTCTCATACAAAGTTCTGTACATATCCGGCTCTATAAAATCATCTGTCTCCACGATACCGATATAGCTGCTTCTCGCCATCCGGATTCCCATATTGACCTGGTACCCGTAGCTCTTCCTGTCCGAGTGGATGAGGCAGATACGGTCATCCTGATCCGCATACGCCTGTAGAATACCCAGAGTACCGTCTGTAGAGCCGGCATCAATAACCAGAATCTCCATATCGTCAAGCGTCTGTGCAAGCACGCTCTCCATGCAAACCCTTATGTATTTTCCGACATTATATGACGGCATGATCACTGAGACCAGAGGCCTGTCCGTTCTTTTCATAACGCTCCGTACCCTCATTCTCTTCTTTATCCTGCATAGCCTGTAGATTTCTA
>CAYXKS010000429.1:0-2862 GCA_964465725.1 uncultured Bacteroides sp.
CCCAAATGCCGGCTAAATGACGCAGCCGTTATATCAGGCTGCGTTGCGCTGGCGTATTTCCGGCATCCATCACGGTCAGAACAGATCCACAAAATACAGAGAAAGGAGGACACCCATGGAGAAACTGCGCGCAGTGACCTATAACCGCTGCAGTACCGAAGAAGAATCCCAGAAGGATGCACTTGTCAAACAGGTCCAGGAATCGAAAAACTGCATCTCAGAACAGGGATGGGTACTGGTCGATACCTACGTAGAGGCCAAGAGCGGCACAACGATAAAGGGACGGAATGAATATAACCGCCTCTATCAGGATCTTGAAACAGATAAATTTGACATCATCGTGATTAAGAGCCAGGACAGACTCATGCGCAATACCAAGGATTGGTATCTTTTCCTTGACCGGATGCAGCGGAATCGGAAACGTCTTTATATGTATCTCGACCATAAGTTCTACACACCCGATGACGCGTTGATTACCGGAATCAAGGCAATCCTCGCAGAAGAGTACAGTCGGGAGCTGAGCAAGAAGATCAACAATGCTCACCGAAACCGGCAGAAAGAGGGCAAGAATTTTGTATTGACAAATCAGACTTATGGATACAGAAAGCTTCCGGATAAGAGTATCCAGATCGATGAACGGGAAGCAGAAATGGTAAAAATGATCTATGAGCTTTCAGCTAATGGTTACGGCACACACTGCAGCGCAGAAATTCTCTATCGGAATGGGTATTGCAACCGGAAGGGAAAGATGATCAGTCCATCCCTGATCAGAAACATCATAAGAAATCCGATCTATAAGGGAACGGTTATCCAGAACAAGCGGCACTATGACTTTGAAAGTAAGCAGATCTTTCAGAATCCACAATCAGAGTGGATTGTACACGAAAATGTCATACCGGCAATCATCGATGAAGAATTGTTCAGGAGAGCCAACCGGGGACTGGACATCAGGCGGCAGGAAGGAAACAGGGACGGCGTTTATCGTAAGGGAAGCAATCCCGGTAGGTATGACCTTACCGGGAAGGTATTATGCGGCGTGTGCGGCAGCCCATTTTACCGTACTGTAAGGCAGAATCGTGAAGGAAAGGTGATAGAGTGGAAATGCTGTAATTATCTGCAGAATGGACGAAAGAATGAGCAGCTGCGGAGAGATAAGGTCAGAAAAGTGGAAAGGGAAGGGCGGAAAGGTTGTGATAATGTACATATCAGTGAAAAAAAGCTGTACGCCATCATGGAGCAGCTGTGCAGAAAAAAGTATCAGGATCTGGAAATGCAGAAGGATGCTCTGCTAAAGAAGACATTGTCCCTTCTGCGGGATGCGCTTAAGGAAAATGATGTCCAGTCAAAGAAAGAAAGTCTGGAATCCTCACTGGAGAAACTATCCGGACAAAGAGAGATCCTGCTGGAGAAGTTACTGGAAGGCATCATCTCCGATACGGATTATAAAAAGAAGGAACAGGAACTACGGTCCAGGATGGAGCAGATGGACAGCGAATTAAAATATCTGGAAAATGATATCTTACAGAATACAAAGCTGGAGTGCCGGATAGAAGCTATCCGCGAGAAACTGGAAAGAGGCGTGATTGAGCAGGCGCAGATTGCAGATATGATCAGTAACATCATGAAGATAGAAATATTTCCGGACCGTCTGGAATTCTATTTTGATTCCTGGGCGGTGATGGGGCTTCCGGAAGAAACCATATCTTCCGGAGTCAGGAAAGAGACCGATAAACTTACTGTAATCAGTATCCCGCAGACCTGTTCTACATCCCATCAGCCAATGATAGAGATGGAGAAGGAAAAGATACTGGAACTGATGGGACGGACACCCAGGATCACGGCTAAAGAGATCGCAGGAGAAATGGACGTGAATCTTTCTCTTATACATAGAAGGATACGGGAACTGAAAGCAGAGGGGAAAATCAGGTACAGCTCTCCGAACGGCCGGGGAGAATGGCAGATCTTGTAATAGGGACACCGCAGGCTGAACGGCTGCCAAATATTTGTGGCCTTTCCGGATATTACTTGCTAATGGGGGCAAATATAAGGTATACTGAAATCAGGCCAGAAAGCCTTTCCCAACGGCTTTTTGGTCTGATGATATATTTTGTGTCATTGTTAACGAAGCGAAAGATATTACTTTCAGCTTTGCAACAGATCCCGTATATGTGTTTGAAAAAACGATAGCAGAAACAGGTATATTGTTTACGATAGATATAAGGAAGGATAATTTATGGCGAGAACGGTAGCAATCGGACAACAGGATTTTGGGACGGTCAGGGAAAAAGGATATTTCTATATCGATAAGACCAGATTTATCAAGGAATGGTGGGAGAGCGGAGACAGTGTGACTCTGATTACCCGGCCGAGAAGATTTGGCAAGACATTGACAATGAGCATGGTGGAAAAGTTCTTTTCCGTCAGTTATGCAGGCAGGGCAGACCTGTTTGAAGGAACGGAGATATGGGAATACGGAGAATACAGGGAGCAGCAGGGAACCTATCCTGTGATTTTCTTAAGTTTTGCGGATGTAAAAGAGACCAATTTTCAGGATGCGCGGAAGATGATCGGTTATATCATCGAACAGGTTTACAGCCAGCATGATTTTTTGCTGGAGGGGGACTTACTCAATGAGAAGGAAAAAAGGTTTTTCAGGAATGTGACGGCGGAGATGGAAAATTATGTTTTTTCCGCATCCCTGAAAACCTTATCGAATTATTTATACCGTTATTACGGGAAAAAGGTGATTATTCTTTTAGACGAGTATGATACGCCGATGCAGGAAGCATATGTGAAGGGATACTGGAGGGAACTGGTGGATCTGACCAGAAGTTTATTTAATGCTACATTCAAGACGAATCC
>CAYXKS010000430.1:0-2858 GCA_964465725.1 uncultured Bacteroides sp.
AATATCTTGTGCCACCAGTCTCTTCTTAAATCGCTTTCTCCTTCCATTTACCGCGCTTATAGAAGATAAATGTAATCACTGCCCCGATCACCCAGGAAGATAACAGTGAAATAAAGATACACTCCTGCCTCCCGGTAGGCAGTTCCGGCGTTCTGGTAAGGAATGAAATGCCGTAAGCGATAGGCACGCGGACGAAAATCGTTGTAACAATCGATATCCACATAGGCGTCATCGTATCGCCTGCACCTCTCATGACCCCGGAAAGACTCTGCGTCACCGCCATAGCCACATATCCCACTGCCAGAATCCCCATCATATCACGGCTCAATTCCACCAGCTCCGGCGTTTTGGTAAAGATTCCCATGAGCGATTTTCCAAAAATCAAAATCAGGGAAGTAATCACTGCGGAGGTCACTACGGCAATCAAGGTTCCCTGCTTCGCCCCTGTATCCACACGGTCATCGCGTCTTGCCCCGACATTCTGGCCTGCATATGTAGTCATCGCCGTTCCGAAAGAGAAGTTCGGCATCATCGCAAATCCGTCTACACGCATAACAATTACATTAGCCGCAATAAACATCTCCCCGAAGCTGTTCGTCAACGACTGTACCACGATCATCGCCATGGAGAAAATCGCCTGTGTAATGCCCGAGGGCAGTCCCAGACGGATAATCTGATTGGTATATTTCTTCTGCAGCTTCATATAGTCTATCTTCAGTTCAAAGAGATCCTGCATACGCATCAACCTCCGCAGACATAGCAGCGCTGAAATCGCCTGTGCAATCACTGTAGCCAACGCCACGCCATTGACTCCCATGCCCAGCTTCGCCACAAACAATAAATCAAGAACGATATTGACAACCGTCGATACCAGCAGATAGACCAGGGCTGACATAGAATCCCCAAGCCCGCGCAGGACACCGCCCAGAATATTATAATATGCCAATCCGACAGAGCCGATAAACAGTATCAGCAGGTAAGAATGGCACCAGTCTATGATTGATTCCGGCGTGTCCAGAAGCTCCAGCAGGGGCCTTGCCACCAATGACGCCACCACCATGACAAACAATGTAGCGATCGCTGTCAGGGTAATACAGTTGCCTATGGTGATCGACAACTTCTCCTTCTCTCTGGCGCCAAAGTACTGAGACACCATAATGCCTGCTCCCACACTGATTCCCACGAACAAAACGATAAGAAGGTTCAGAATCGGACCAGCGCTTCCTACCGCCGCAAGCGCATTGTCGCCCACATAATTCCCTACCACTACACTATCCACCGTGTTGTAAAGCTGCTGCGCGATATTTCCCACAAGCATCGGGACTGCGAACAATACAATTTTCTGCCATGGTGAACCCTCTGTCATGTCCACCGGTTCGATAAATTTCTTCAGTAATCCCATAATAACTCTCCTAACTGTTTTAATATTCCTTATAAACCTTTCATACAATTACGGAATATCGATCGGATATGTGAATTCCTTAGCGTTGCCCCTTTCTGTATAAAACACCATCTGAAAAAGCACAGCAGTGCTATTATACTCTTAGACTCCCTCTCCGTCAAATGCAGGAATAAAACTTTCTTCTGCCGTACTGCCTTCCTGTATAAAGGCATTCCTGACTCCAAGCTCTATCGCAAATTCTGTTACTGCATCGTACTCCCTTTTCGTTACTTTCCGGCAGATCTCCCGGTAGTCCGGATTCTCCCTCAGTCTCCCGAAAGGTGTATACTGATTCATAAGACTAAGAAAGACTTGATCTCCATACGTCTCATATACATATCTTATCACATCTCTTGCATTCCGTTTATGCCCAGGCAGGAGCAAGTGCCTGACAATAACGCCTTTTCTCATCATACCGGTTTCGTCAAATACGGGTACACCCACAGTCTTGACCATCTCTTCAAGAGCCGTTTTGGCCACCATGGGATAATCCGGTGCTGATGAATACTTCTTTGCCAAATCAGAGTCCATATATTTAAAATCCGTCAGATAAATATCCACGATTCCTGACAGCGCCTTGATCACCTCCGGCTTCTCATAACCGCTGCAGTTATACACAACAGGAAGAACGAGTCCCCTCTTTCTTGCCAAAAGGACAGCCTGCGACACTCCGATCACATAATGGTCCGGCGTGACCAGGTTAATATTGGCGGCCCCTTTTTCCTGCAATTCCAGAAAAATCTCCGCCATCCTTTCAACAGATACGGGTTTTCCTCTTTTTCCCGCTGCTATCTCATAATTCTGGCAATAGACGCAGCGCAAATTACACCCCGAAAAAAATACCGTTCCCGAACCGCTTTCTCCGGATATGCAGGGCTCCTCCCACATATGTAAGGCCGCCCTTGCCACCATGATTCTGCTATCCGCATGGCAGAAACCGGTTTGCCCATTTTCCCTGTCAACCAGGCATTCTCTCGGACATAGATTACATGGACTTGCTCTCAAATCCTTCCACTGCATACAGGTTCACCTCTATGATCATACTTGCACCTCCATGTCTTCCTGGACACAAATTCTCATGAGAAGTTCGGTGCAAGTATCAGCGCATACCTGCGCATATGCACACATGCAGACGAGCTGCATGGCGCGTGTACGCTCAACACAGCAAGCTGCAGATTATTCCCCATGTATTCACCAAACAAATTCCGGCATATCGTTCACGGAAAAAACAAAGGAAAACCCCGTTCCTTCGTCAGCGCAGATCGGGGTTTCCTACTGTATCTAATCTAAATAATATCCTATCCTTACATCAGCTTACGGAACAAAGCTTTCAAATCTTCCACACTCGTATCCTTCGGATTGCCCGGACAGCATGCATCTGCAAACGCGGACTCTGCAAGGAAATCCAGATCTTCTT
>CAYXKS010000431.1:0-2849 GCA_964465725.1 uncultured Bacteroides sp.
TCTTCTCCCACAACACTGCTTATACTTCTTCCCGGACCCACACGGACAAGGATCGTTCGGATACACCTTAGCCTCCATGCGTTTTACAGGCCCCTTCTGGACAGTGTCATCCTTATTCGTACCTGTCACTTTAGCAACCTGCTCTCTCTCCACCTTCTGTTCTATACGTACATGTAAAAGCAGACGGACAGTCTCTTCTCTGATATTCTGGGTCATCTCATCAAACATTTCATACCCGTTCAGTTTGTATTCCACAAGCGGATCCCTCTGTGCATAGGCCTGCAGACCTGCCCCCTGTCGTAACTGATCCATATCATCAATGTGGTCCATCCATTTTCTGTCGATAGCTTTAAGAAGGATTACACGCTCTATCTCCCTGATTGCCTCCGGCTCCGGGAACTCCGCCTCCTTTGCTTCATAGAGCTTAACTGCCTCCTCCTTTAACTGCTGTTTTAAACTGTTCTTCTTCGGTTTCAATACCCGTTCCGGTTTCAAAGGCTGCAACGGAATTGTGGGAAGAAGCAATGTATTTAACTCATTGAAATCCCATTCTTCGAAGTCGGTATCATCACCGATACAGATATCCACACAGTTTTCCGTGATGTCCGTAATCATCTTGTAGATAACGTCCCTCATGCTCTCTCCATTCAGGACCCGCTTTCTTTCTTCATAGATAATCTCTCTCTGCTCATTCATGACCTGGTCATACTCCAACAGAGTTTTCCTGATTCCAAAGTTATTATTCTCAATCTTCTTCTGCGCCGACTCAATCGCCTTCGTCAACGCCTTATGTTCTATCTCCTGTCCTTCCGGAATTCCCAGTGCATTGAACATGGTGATCATCCTGTCGGAACCGAACAGACGCATTAAGTCATCCTCCAGCGAAATATAGAATCTCGACTCACCCGGGTCTCCCTGGCGTCCGGAACGTCCGCGCAGCTGATTGTCAATACGTCTGGACTCATGCCTTTCCGTACCGATAATCATCAGACCACCCGCTGCCCTGGCTTCCTCATCCAACTTGATGTCCGTACCACGCCCTGCCATGTTGGTCGCGATAGTAACCGCTCCGTGGATACCGGCGTCCGCTACAATCTCGGCTTCCATCTCATGGAATTTTGCATTCAATACCTTATGCTCTATTCCACGCTTCTTGAGTAAACCGCTGAGTTCTTCCGAAGCATCAATATTAATCGTACCGACCAGCACCGGCTGGCCCTTTGCATGCGCCTCCTCAACAGCCGTGATAATAGCACGCAATTTCTCCTTCTTTGTCTTATATACGCAGTCCTGATGGTCGATACGTGCAATCGGCTTGTTGGTGGGAATTGATACCACGTCCATGCCGTAAATCTCCCGAAACTCTTTCTCCTCAGTCAGCGCCGTACCCGTCATACCCGCCTTTTTTTCAAATTTATTGAAGAAATTCTGGAAAGTGATCGTGGCAAGTGTCTTGCTTTCCCGCTTTACTTTCACATGCTCTTTCGCCTCGATTGCCTGATGCAGGCCGTCAGAATAGCGTCTGCCCGGCATGATACGTCCCGTAAATTCATCGACGATCAGCACCTGATCGTCTTTCACTACATAGTCCTGATCACGGAACATAAGATTATGGGCACGCAGCGCCAGAATAATATTATGCTGAATCTCCAGATTCTCAGGGTCCGCCAAATTCTCTATCTGGAAAAAGCGCTCTACTTTAGCCACACCCTGAGCCGTCAAATTCACTACCTTGTCTTTCTCATTGACGATAAAGTCACCTGTCTCTTCACGCTCCACGCCCATAATAGCGTCCATTTTGGAGAGCTCTTCCATATCCTCACCACGAGTCAGCTGCTTCGCCAGAATATCACAGGCTTCATACAATTTCGTGGATTTACCGCTCTGACCTGAAATGATCAGAGGCGTTCTGGCCTCATCGATCAACACCGAGTCCACCTCATCAATAATGGCATAATGCAGATTTCTGAGCACAAGCTGTTCTTTATATATAACCATATTATCACGCAGATAATCAAATCCAAGCTCATTATTCGTCACATAAGTGATATCGCAGTTATATGCTTCCCGGCGCTCATCCGATTTCATATCGTTCAGAACAACTCCGACTTTCAGTCCCAGAAACTCGTGAACCTGTCCCATCCACTCCGCATCACGCTTGGCCAGATAATCATTGACAGTAACGACATGTACGCCCTTGCCCTCCAGCGCATTCAGATAGGCCGGCAAAAGACAGGTCTGCGTCTTACCTTCACCGGTTCTCATCTCAGCAATTCGTCCCTGGTGCAGTACGATACCCCCGATTAGCTGTACCCGATAGTGCTCCGTCTTCAAAATCCTGCGGGCCGCCTCCCTCACTGTGGCATATGCTTCCGGAAGCAGGTCATCCAATGTCTCCCCCTCTTCCAATCTCTTCTTATATTCTTTTGTCTTATCACGCAGCTGTTCATCTGACAGCTCCATCATACCAGGTCTGAGACTCTCAATCTTGTTCACCAAACCGTCTATACGCTTGATTTCTCTCTCACTATGTGTACCAAATACTTTCTGTATTACGCTCATTGCCTGCCTCATTTCTGTGTAGCAGATGACTTTGCACCCGATACGCAACTTGTCTTCTCTTGCTGACGAATAGTCATTGTTCTCCAGGCCATATCGCCATCTGACATAAAATGTCAACAAATCGAAGTTAATTCCCTGAAATCCATTAATTACAAAAGACCAACGTATATTGTAGCAGATTTACCTGATAAATTCAACCACAAAGAAATTTGTAAATTTGCTGTTACTCGTTTAGTAGCCGTTTAACCTTTGACTTCACTGTTATCTTATTCTGTTCAAAAACATCC
>CAYXKS010000432.1:0-2819 GCA_964465725.1 uncultured Bacteroides sp.
GTCAGCTGGGCTACAAGGATTCGAACCTTGAAATGACGGAGTCAGAGTCCGTTGCCTTACCGTTTGGCGATAGCCCATCAACAATTTATGATTATATAGGATATTATTACTTTTTGCAAGCCTTTTTATTAATTTTTTAAAAAATATTGTGAAGCGCTTGGAGGTACTTCCCGAACTAAGAAAAGACGGCGGCTCTGATCCTCTCAAAGCCACCGCTCCGGACATAATAATACTCTTGTTTATGCGACAACTTTTTCATTAGCTATCACACGGCAAACTGTTTCCCTACTCGACGGGAGTAACAACGGGCTTGCCATCCTGATCAACCAGTACGGTCAGTCCGGTTCCCGTTCTCAGGTCATGGGAACCCATCAGATAATTCACACCGGTTTCCGTATCAACAATGATCTTTGCCACATTGACAACCCCCTGTGAGTAGACTTCTACAAAGCGATCTTTTGCCATATGCTTGCCTCCTTTTCTGTTCTGTCGTTTTCTGTCACTTTCCAGAGCAAACATACCATATAAATGTGGCTGAGTGGTTAAAATTTCCTGAATGAACAGAAAAACTTCCTAAACGGAAGAAGCAGACATTTTTTTGCGAAGTTCTGCTTTGCCAGAACGGGAAATCAGGCATTCGTGCCCACCGGCCCACAACCTGTTGTGCTTCAAATCCACCTTCTCAATCTTATCCGCCGCCACCAGATAAGCCCGGTGTGTACGGATAAAACGGTCTCCCAACTGAAGTTCCAATTCATTGAGACTGCCCAGAAAATCCATCCGGCTATTGGATGTATGGAGTAAGACATGGTGGGAAGCAGAAGCGGTTTCAAAAAAGAGAATATCGTCCAAAGGAACATGGCACACCGTCTCTCCTGTCCGCAGTGTAAATCTCTCCGCCGGGTCCTGTCGTTCCGTCAATAAACGCATGTATATTTCCGCCAGACACTGCGCTGCAGACGGGCCAATCTGCTCCGGCTCTTTTACGATGTAATCAAACGCCTCCAAATGATATTGAAATGTGCGCCAGGCCAAATCGCCATAGCTGGTAATATAGACCAGCGTACTGTAAGGATCACGCCGCCGCAGCTCCTGCCCCAGCCGGAATCCGTCCCATTCCCTGTCCCTCAGTTCCACATCCAGGAAGTAGATACCGCGTTTTTCATTTTCCGCCGCGGTCAGTAAATCCTGCGCTCTGGCGGCACTGCACACTACTTTCATATCATAATTTTCAACAAAGATTTTCCACTCCAAAGCGGTCTGAATCTGATGACGGACAACGTCATCATCATCGCAAATATAAATTCCAATCATATTTGCACCTCATGTCTTTCCGGCCTCAGATGTCCCGCGCAAGGTACGGTCAGTTCTTGTACAAATACGCCGTTCTCCCAACGGGTGCAAGAGGAGGTATTGGGATAATTCTCTAAAATGCGCTGATAGCTGGACAGGCCCATTCCCCGGTCCGCTCCTTTGGTGGACCAGCCATCGTTCCACATTTTATCCGGCTCTATGATATTCGTGTATGAATTGGATATCTGAAGAAATACCCGTTCATCCTGAGAGAGCAGCACAATCTCCACCCAGGGCTGCTTTGTATCCAGCGCGGCCTCCATGGCGTTGTCTGTCAGAATGCCCAGACAGCGGACATAATCCCATACGTCCATATCCACAGCCACGACCGGATAAAGCACCTCCAGGCGGTACTCTATCCCCTTCTCCCGCATGGCGGTAAGTTTGTTTAAAAGGAGACTTCTGATTTCAAGGATTTGCAGATTTCCGATTTGAGTGGATGCCTGGATCTTCCTCCCAAGCCGCAGGTCAAATCCAGCCTCCAGCTCGGACAGAGTATGACGCAGTCCCTCCAGTTCCCCTGCTCCCGCCTGCAGGGACAAGCCTGCCAGAAGATTCTTATAATCGTGGCGGAATGTGCGCACCTCACGGCGGATCGTCTCCAGGTCCTGCTCGTAGAGCCGCTGCTGGGCAATAACATCCTGCTGTGCCTGCATTTTTCGGGCAGCATCGAACCGCTGAGCCAAATAGACAATCAGAACTGACATCAGGACCGCCACCGCTATCACCAGCAAATAGTAATATACCAGAAATTGAGGCCGAACGCCGACTGACACCCGAAGAAACATCTCCATAACAACTTCCAGGGCAAACAGAAGAAGGGCAATCCGCCACGGCACGCATTCGTTGTCCAGCAGCAGACGATACCACCTTCCAAACCGCAATTTGTAAAGCAGCAGGGAAACGACAATGCTGATGATAAGATGCACTCCGATACCGACCGCAAATTGGAGCGGTATCACCATAGTCAAAGTAGCGGCAGCCACCTGAAAAATACTCGCTATGCACGCAGTGGCAAAAGCCTGCCAGAATCCGAATCGCCATGTCCACTTCACCCACAGGGTACACATGACAAGAACGGCAAACGAGTTGATGTAATATTGAACTACTCCCAATTCCGGGACAGATTGCTGCATTACATAAGCAAACAGGGTAACAATCAACGGGGACAAGAGCAGAAGCGGCAGTTTTCTAAGCCGCCTCCACACCGCACGTTCATCTGTCACAGCCATCAGATAGACTGTCAATGCCAGATGCCCCGTCAGAGTATCCAAAAATCCAGCTAAAAGATCTCTCAATAGAAGCATGATGATTCATAAGTCTCTTTCCGTACAGTTTCGTTTTTCGACTTATTATAACATTGCCCTGATATGAGAGCAAGAATTGAGTATCTCATGAGTCTTACCTCAAGTGCAAAACTCTGAACCGAACATTTGCTTTAATTGTAACAGTGTAGCCGAAGGCTG
>CAYXKS010000433.1:0-2817 GCA_964465725.1 uncultured Bacteroides sp.
TTTACATATTCTTATTTTTACAGGAACCGCTCTGTCTGTCCCAGAATACGCTTCACCTCCGGAAGATACATCCTTCCAAACATATTCAGATGATTCAGGAGATGATAAAGATTATACACATCCCTGCGGCGGGCATACCCCGGCTGCAAAGGCGCCGCCTCCTGATAAGCATCATAAAAAGCCGGCGGAAATCCCCCGAAAAGCTCTGTCATCGCAAAATCCGCCTCCGCATGGCCCACATAGACTGCCGGGTCGATCAGCCACGCCTTACCGTCATTCCCCGCGATAACATTTCCTGCCCACAAATCCCCATGCAGCAGGGACGGGTATTCAGGTTCCACCAGAATCTCATCCAGGCGATCCAGAAACTGCCCTATCCGTTTCCGGTCCTCTCCGTCAAAATACCGGCCGGCATCCCGAAACTGCGTCGCAAGGCGGCAGTCCCGGAAGAAACTGATCCAGCTGTTACGCCCTGTGTTCATCTGCTTTCGTCTGCCAATATAATTATCCGTGTCAAACCCATATGTTCCGTTTGAAACCAATCCGTCCGTTGACGCCTGATGCATACCGGCCAGCTGCCTTGCCAAATCCTCCCAATATTTTCCGCTTCGGCTCTTGCCGGAGATAAACTCCAACAGTAAAAAGGAATATCCGCCTCTTCCCTCGTCAGTTCCCACGCCAAGAATCTGCGGTGTGCCGATGGCCTTTGTCCGGGCGATGGCAGACAGCCCGAGAGCTTCCGCGGTAAACAAAGGCAGATTTTCCTTTGTATTGGATTTCATGAAAATACATTTGCCGCCTGTCAACGATAACCCGTATGCTTCATTAATATCGCCGCCGGATATCCGGCGGCTCTGTTCAATTTCCGTCCCTTCTCCGAAAAGTGCGTGTAAAGCACTTTTCAGCGAAGTGAAATGCTGCGGTTTGTTTAATTCCATTTTAGCCATATATGATTCAGGATCCATAGAAACTGCAGGTTGTTCATTCCTCGGAATTAAGTATTCTCCCATATTTTCACGCCCTCCCAGATTCTTACACGCTTTACTTTTCAGTGGTGTACTTGTTTCTCCCATTTTCTTACTCATAAAACGCTTTCGCAAACCGCATAAGCGCTCCCTGATCCTTCACTCCCATCATCTCACGGCTGGAATGCATCGCCAGCAGGCCGACTCCAAGATCCGCCGTCCTCATGGGCAGATGGGAGGAAATAATCGAGCCGATCGTTCCGCCGCCCTTCACATTGGAATGCTTCACAAACCGCTGGTAAGGAATCTCCTTCTCCTCACAGAGCGCCATGATGGCCGCAAGGATCTCCGGATCCCAGGAGTAAGACTGATTGCTCGCTGTTTTCAGCACAAATCCCTTATTCAATATGGGATAATTGGTGATATCCTGACTGCCCGGATAATTCGGATGATAGGCATGTGCAACATCCACGGAGAGCATCATGCCATCGGAAATATCCGCTATGCAATCCACCGGCGTTTTCCCGAAAGCCTGCCATATTTTCTGAATGATAATGGACGGCAGGGAAGAGTCCGCTCCCTGTTTGCTGAGACTGCCGATTTCCTCATTGTCAAAGAGACATACCAGATTGACCCGGTCGGCATTCTCACTCTCTGTCAGGCCATATACCAGCGCACAGACGGAAGTGATATCATCCAGACGCGGTGCAGAGACAAACTCCCCGTTTATCCCTACCAGCTGCGGCTCCTCCGGATTGTAGACGCAGAGATCATAATCCAGAATATCTTCCTTTTTCACCACAAGCCTTTCTGCCAGCATCCCTGCCAGCGTTGCATCTTTGTCCAGTTCCTCACCTATGGTTCCCAGCATCGGAAGAAGATGCTTCTGATTGTCGATCGGAGCGCCTTTCTCATTCACTTCACGGTTCATATGAACTGCCAGATTTGGCAGATACAACACCGGTTCCTTGAAATCGATCAGATGACTGACCGGTCTGTCAAAGCGCTCTCCGCGGGTCATAACTTTACCGGCAAGTGAGAGCGGCCTGTCAAAGAAGGTATTCAGGATTGGGCCGCCATACACCTCCGTGTTCAACTGCATGTAACCCTGCGTAAAGATCTCCGGATTCGGTTTGATCTTGATAGCAGGGAAATCCGTGTGGGCACCGCCGATGCGGATACCGTTTGAAAGATCACATTCATCGCCGATCGTAAAGGCATAAAGTGTCGTCCCGAACGGCATACAGAAATACTTTCCGCCACGGGTTAACTCCCATGTTTCTTTCAAGTGCAATTCCTTGAACCCTGCATCGAGAAGAATCTGTCTGCTGTGCGCAACGACATGATACGCCGAGGTTCCTGCTTTAATATAAGAAAATAGTTTTGATGTTTCAGGTGATTGTGTCTGCATTGTTTTACTCCTTTTGCTCTGTCAAAATTTTAATCCCAGGCATTCTGCCCGCTTCCGGAAACTCTGATACTGTCTGTCCGTGATAAAATCCTCTCTCGTAATCGGCGCTGTAAAATGAAAATCCACCTTTTCCATCGCTTTCACGGCCGCCTGCCTGATCGTCATCTCTCCAAACTGATACGGTGCGTCCATATTGCGCATGAAATCGATGTCAAACGCGTTATTATGGTCGAACAACGGATGGCACCCCAGAATCTCCATCGTCTCCGTATCATAGAAAAAGCCCCAGTTCTGTCCATGCCTGTCCCGGTTGCTGATCAGAAAATCCACAATCCACATCTTATAGATGCTCTCCCCGTCAATCTCAAACATATGCGTATTCGGGTCAATTCCATTGACATTGCAGTAAGAGATAAACTCCATGCCCGTCAGAATGGCCTT
>CAYXKS010000434.1:0-2815 GCA_964465725.1 uncultured Bacteroides sp.
TAAATTTACTGTACTGAGTATACACAGGTCATGCAGTGACAGAGAAAGAACAGGAGCCGTTGCCATATATGATTGGATGTACTTCTGATCTTTTTTGACTGTGAAGTTATGGAGCGGCTTTCTTGGCGTAAGTGACATCCACCAGGTCGCTGTACGGAACACGTTCATCCAATTCTCCGGCTTCCTCCAGAATATTCTGCAGGAGGGTGAAGCTGTCTTCCTCGAAGATCAGATTGTTTTTCCATGTATCTTGTTTGGCATAACGCTCTACGATTGTGGTGATGGTATCTAAGTCCGTCTCTTCGAACTGCGGTGAGATTACCTCGGCGATCTCGGCAGGAGAATGGGTCTGGACATAATCCATACCCTTTTGCAGGGCGTTGGTGAAAGACTGGATGATGTCGGGATTTTTCTCAATGTAGCTCTTTTTTGCAGAGAAGGCTGTGTAAGGTACGTAACCGGAGTCTTCGCCCAGAGAAGCCACGACGTAGCCGTCGCCTTTGGCTTCCAGGGAAGTGGCGTGTGGTTCGAATTCTACTGTAAATTCTGCCTGGCCTCCGGAAAAGGCGGCGGCGGTGGAACCGAAGTCTATGCTCTGATCGATGGAAAGATCGGTGGCGGGATCTATGCCATTTTTCTTGAGAATATATTCAAAAACCATTTCAGGCATACCGCCTGCCCTTCCGCCAAGAACATCTTTTCCCACCAGCATATCCCAGCTGAAATTATCGATCGGTTCACGGGAAACCAGGAAATTGCCGGCGCGCTGGGTCAGCTGTGCAAAATTGACGGCATAGTCGGAGGCACCCTCTTTATAAGTATAGATAGTACTTTCGCTTCCCATGAAACCGATATCGGCTTCGTCGGTCAGCAGGGCGGTCATTGTTTTGTCGGCTCCGAATCCGGTAACCAGAGTCAGATCGATGCCTTCTTCTGTAAAGTAACCTTCTTCTATTGCCACATACATGGGCGCATAGAAAATGGAGTGGGCCACCTCATTCAATACAACGGGAGTGTTGCCGGAGGAAGCAGAGGAACTGCTTTTACTGTCCTGGCTGCCGCATCCGCAGAGGGTTCCCATAATCGTAATTATTGTGAGAAAGAGACAAAATACTTTTTTCATAAATCTCCCAGTCTTGTTTGCACATTTACTACAGAGTATGCGGCAGAACGGGATTGGTGACTGAAATCGATAAAAAGGAAAGGGAAAATGCGATGAATCATCGGATTTTTATTGTGGAAGATGACCCGTCGATCAGCAGCATGGTCCGGGACTATTTATTTGGCGAGGAGTTTCAGACAGATGTTTTTGATACGGGTGGTGCGGCCGTAAATGCTTTTGCCGACGGTTGCTGCGAGCTTGCCCTGATCGATCTGATGCTGCCGGATATGAGCGGTCTGGAAGTAATCAAGGCTATCCGTAAGGTGAGCACGGTGCCGATCATCATCATAACAGCGAAGGACAGCGATGCGGATAAGCTGATGGGACTGAATCTGGGAGCCGATGATTATGTGGTAAAGCCTTTTTCTCTGATCGAACTGACCGCAAGGATCAGGGCGAATATCAGGCGCGCTGTCAGGTACGACAGGATACAGGGAGATGATATCGTATGCATCAGGGATATTGAGATCAATGTGACAAAACATATGGCCAGGATTGCAGGCAAGGAGCTGGAACTGACCCGAACGGAATTTGAGATACTGTATCTGATGGCATCGAATCCGGGACAGGCTTTCTCGAAGGAACGTCTCTACGATCTGGTTTGGAAGGAGCCTTATTTCGGCAACGAAAATGTTCTGAACACTCATATCAACAGGCTCAGGTCGAAACTCAAAGCTGCCTCACAAAGTGAGATTCCATATATAAAGACATTGTGGGGTATCGGTTACAAGATGGAGGAGGAATAAATGTTTATTCTGTTTGCGGTGTCTTCTACGTTGCTCCTTGCGCTGTATCTTCGTGAACGGGCGGTCAACAGGAAGCTTAATGAGGAAGTTCTGTATGTGAAAGAACGCCTTGCAAAAGTTTCTGTTTCCAAAGAAAACGGTTATATTCTGATTCCATCTGAAAATAAGGGGATCAGAGACCTTTCAGTACAGCTGAATTGTCTGCTGGAAAACTTTTATCTGCAGAAAGCGGATTATTGCCGGTCGAAGCAGGCGATGGAACAGGTGCTGGCCAATATTTCCCACGATCTGCGGACACCGCTCACGGTTCTGAGAGGGTACAGCGAATTACTGATAAAAGAGATACGGAACAGACCGGGGCTGTCCACGATTCAGGATATGACGGCGAGGATTGACCAGAAAGCGGATGAACTGGTGCAGACGATCAATGAATATTTTACTATGGCAAAGATAGAATCCGGCGATATGAAGATCGACCTGTGCAGGATAAATGTTACGCAGGTCTGTCACGAGACAATACTGGACTATTATGACGTTCTGGAGAAGGAGCAGTACGAGGTGGACATCCGGATTGACGGATCGCCTGTTATGGCTTACGCAGACGAGGATGCATTGAAGAGGATTCTGAAGAACCTGATAGACAATGCTGTGAAGCATGGAAGGGACGGGAGGTATCTTGGGCTTCGCCTGAGAGATGCAGAAAGCAAAATCGTGATTGAAGTGGAGGATCACGGCGCAGGCATTGCGGATAAGGATCAGGAGCGGATTTTCAGAAGAAATTATACATCTTCACGAGGAGGCGCCGGAAGCGGCCTGGGACTTGCGATTGCCAGGAGCCTTGTGCTGTTGATGGGAGGAGAGATTGCGGTGTGCAGTGAGCCGAATGTCAGAACAGTTTTTACCGTGA
>CAYXKS010000435.1:0-2812 GCA_964465725.1 uncultured Bacteroides sp.
TCCATCGTTGCAATCCACGTTTTGGATCATGTTCAATGCAAATGCACCGCCCGCAGGTTCCACAAATATATTGTGTATGATTTTCTAAACAGTCCAATGGATTTAATAATGGCGTAATTCTGTTATTATCAACATAGCATTCCATGCACATCCCAAATGCACTCCGTTTCATGTTTTATTAAGTTTGTTATCGACAAGCCATTGTATATCATCTTCAAATATGGTCTTGTATTTTAATGCGAATTTCATGTCCGACGGATCGGTTCCATTGGTAGTATATGCAAAATTGATTTTATACCGCCACTCTCCCGGATATACGGCTAATTCTGTATCTATGTCAACCGTATTTTCTATCTCTGTTCCTTCTTTGTAAAAAGAATAGGCAGCTTTACCTGAAGGATCATATACTTCAAAGCTTACAAAAGAATCCGGCGTCCATAAGCGGTCAGTTCCATCCTTAAGATTTTTCAAAGTAACTGAAATATCTATAATATTATCATGGTTCACATAAAAGGGCGTTCCACCTCCACCTGTTACTGTAGGCATCGCCTGTTCAGAAAAAGAAGCACTCATATTAACGATATAGCCGTTTTGAATATCCTCCTTCGTTTGTGCGTAAGTCATATAATAATCATACATTTGCGCAGACAACGGTGAATCATCCACAATTTGGTCATTACCGGACAGATCAGTATCAGAGATAAACCCCCACATAAACAGATCGATCAGCTTTGCGGTTACAGATGTTTTTTCAGCTGGTGTCTGATCTGTACTTAACCGCACATACCAGGTGCCAGGATACACATCGTCTGTTACCATGATCATTTCACCTTCATACAGATATTCCTGATTTCCTGATATAAACCCATTCTGATTAAATGTATATATTCGTACCACTTCACCATTTGGATCAATTACTTCCAGTGTCCTGCGGCTATCCCCATCGGCAATCGCATTTAACTGAATCTTTACATCATCTTCTGTGATATTAAGCGAAACCTCTTTGATCATTGTCTGTTCACCCGGTTGAAAGCCGACAATTTCTTCCGAATTTGTGTGCAGAGAAACAGTGTCCACCCCACTGTCAGGCTTTGTTTGCTTACGCCCGTTCGCTGCATACGCTCCCGTAAAGGCAAATCCGCAGATGAGGGCGGCCGTAAGCAGCAGGGATACAGCAAGCCCCCATTTAGACTTTTTCTTAAAATTCATGATCGAATCCAACCTTTCTATCAATAACTCCTTGCTTTCGTTTAATGTGAGAGAAGCAACAGAATCTTTGTAATTCCCGCTGAATCTTATGGCATTTAATAAGGTATCTCCATAGGCCCGCCGCCCCTGCTCGTCAAGTTCCCGTATGACGGCTTCATCACAGGAGAGTTCACAGACTCTGCCTGTTTCCCGGCTCATTAAATAAACCAACGGGTTAAACCAGTGTACACAGACGGTAAATTGCACCAGCCATTTATAAAACATATCCCGGCGTTTGAAGTGCATCAGTTCATGCAGGATGGTATAGTCAAAATCCTCAGGCGGCAGATCGTCGGTAGGAAGCACAATGCAGGGATGGAAAAATCCAATCAGTAACGGCGAGGAAATCAGATTATTTGTATATAGCTCCACGGTAGTGTTTACCCGGTTTCGTTCCACCAGTTTTCCAAACCGTTCCAGCAAGTCAATATCCGCCACTTCCGCACAGCCGGACCGGATATATTTCACAAAGTCCTGATAAATCGTGATCTTCCGAATAAATAGAATGAGCGCCACCACCAGCCAGCCGATCAAGAGATTCTGCCATATCGCTGTCACTATGCTTTTCACCGGGCTATAGACTGGTTCCATTTGCCCCGTTGGTTCACTGTGCAAGTTATTCAGTCCAGCTGTCCCCTCGCCTATCTGAGCACTTTCAACTATGCCACCCTGTTGCGCGTAAGAGGAAACAATCTCCATCTGTTCCGCTGCTCTGTCAATCCCTTGAAAAAGCGTTGCCATCAGATTTGTTCCCGGCGCAAATGGAAAAAGCAGACGGGCGACCACCACCAGCCAGATATAATACTGCCATTGTCTGCTCACCCGCTCTTTGAACATGGGGCGGAGCAGGAAAAGCAAGAGGATCAGAACCGTGCCGGAGAGGGAAAGCGATAAAACGATTTTCAATGCTTCATTCATTGATCGCATGCACCGCCTTTCCAATGTCTCCGCAAATCCTCATAATCATCAGAGGAAAGCAAGTCCTTTTGAATCAGCGTGGAGACAAGACCTTTCGCGTTGCCCTCATAGACTTTATCAAGCAGAGTTTTCGTCTGCGCCTCCTGATAGTCCGTTTCCGAAACAACAGCAGTATATTGATTGCGAAAACCTGTTTTGCTTGCTTTCAAAAAACCTTTGTTGGCCAGACGCGAGAGCAAGGTTATAATCGTGTTCTTTGTCCACGGAGTGCCTTTATCCTCCAGTGCCTTGACAATTTCCGCATATAAAGCCGTGCCTCCGTTAGCCCATATTATTTTCATAAGCTTCAATTCATAATCCGATATCTGCTGCATGACTGTCCTCCTTATGCAGATTACATCTTGTACTCCACTAACAGGATAACGCTTTGTACTCTAGTCGTCAAGCCTAATATACAAATACTCCGTACTCAAAATTTCTGTGCAAAAAACTTCAAAAATTCTGTTTTTGGAAAAACCAAGAAAAGGGCTGCCGGTTAATACCGGCTTTAGCCCCAATTTCCAAGTAAAAATCTCATGAAATTCAGAAATGCCTAAAGACGCCGGACACAATCATTTCACCCTCAGATCTCCCCGATCTTCGCGTA
>CAYXKS010000436.1:0-2809 GCA_964465725.1 uncultured Bacteroides sp.
GTTCCTTTATGTGAATGCCTCTCCCATAGACCCTCTGTACTTTTTTCTGAAGTTTCTGACAATCCACCAATATCCCTTCTTTCACAAGTCAGCCGCTCGTACGACTCTATAATTCTATCGTAACATATTTTTGTGTAAAGTCAACAAAAACAATCCTGGACTTTCCTTCTGTGTTATGGACATTTAGGAGAAAACAAGATAGAATGTAGAAAGCATCGCTTGCAAAGGAGGATAGCACAATGGCTGCACCACGCAAAGAAGATGTCCGCAGTCTGATCATCGATTCCGCGGAAATCCTTCTGACTCGAAAACCGTTCTCCGAAATTTCCCTTTCTGAACTGGCCGTCCAGGCAGGGGTTTCAAAGGGGACTATCTATTATCATTTTAAAAATAAGAATGAAATTTTATTCGCGATCACAGACAAATACCTGGATGCTCAGTGGCAGGAGTTGTGTGAATGGACGGAGAATGCCGACAAGGATACTTCTTTGCACCGCCTTGTCAAATATGTTTTGGAACGCGATGTGTCCGGTGTCAAACTACGCCTTCCGCTTTTCTATGACGCCATGATCGGCAATGAGGAGATCCGCACGCACCTGATCAGGCGCTACAAAAGCTTTGCAGAACTTATTGCAGAGAAGATCAGCGAGCGCACAAGCAAGGTGTCCGGAGAATACTTTGCCTGGCTTCTGCTCCTTATGTCTGACGGGCTTTCCATCCATCAGACGATCGGAAATAAATCTCTGGACACAGAGCAATTCATCCGGCAGACTGCTTCCTACATCGAGAATTTCTTTCCAAATGAGAAATAAGCCATGGATGGATTGCCCTGTGTCCAGATCATCGTGTTCTGTCCAGAGACTTTCCCGCTTCTCCGGGTTGGAAGAGACATCGTCTCCTCCAGCCTTCAGGCCAGTATAGAATTTTCTATAGATACTGCTCCACGATCTCCTGCAGCTGATCCCACTTATCCTCCATATCCTTTACCATAGCAAACTGGGTCCTGCAGCGGTCCAGATTATGTTCCGGACGGCGGATCTTGAAATAATGATCTCCTTCCAGATAATCTGTCAGAAAGCGCATACCGCATTCCAGCGTCATCAGCTTCGCCCCCATAGGCAGCAGGCGGATCTCCTTCTTCGTCAGCGACCCGCCGCACCCTTCGATAAAGCCCTTTGTATATAAGGCAAAAAGTTCCAGATCACAGGAAACCTTTGACAAATCCTTCTCATCCTCCACTCCTGTATTGGCTCCGAAACGAATGGAATCACCATAGTCATACAGTGCAGAGCCAGGCATAACGGTATCCAGGTCGATCACGCAGATGCCTTTCCTCGTCTTATGGTCCAGCATGATATTGTTAAGCTTCGTGTCGTTATGCGTAACCCGCAGCGGAATCTCACCCGATGCCAGCAGGTCACAGAGTACATGGCAGTCCACCTCCCGGTCCAGCACGAATTTAATCTCTTCCGCCACCTCGCCTGCTCGTTTCATGGGATCTGCTTCCACCGCTTTCTTAAAATTCTTCAGGCGTTCAACCGTATTATGGAAATTGGGAATCGTCTCATGCAGGCTTTCCACCGGATACTCCTCCAGCAGTTTCTGGAAATGGCCAAATGCCACTGCACTCTCATAGAAGTCTTCCGGCCGCTCCACAACATCGAAACTATCCGCACCCTCCACAAAACGATACGTCCGCCAGAAAGTGCCGTCCTCTTCCTTCCAGTAAGAGCCACCGTCCCGAACCGGAATCACATTCAAGGACTCCCTTGCAGGATCGCCACCGTTTTCCTTAACTTTCTTTTGCAGAAAAGCGGTTACGCCAGTGATATTTTCCATCAGTCTTGCGGGATCTCGGAATACCTCATGGTTCATTCTCTGCAGAATATATCTTACATCCTCCCCGGATGGCTGACTGCAGGTCAGAAGATACGTATCATTGATATGGCCGCTGCCATACGGCTCGACATTCTTCGCCTCCCCATTCACCGCAAATTTATTTGAAATCCTTATTAAATCTGACATTTCTTTACTCATTTGGATACCTCCCAGTCTTTCAGGCCACTGTCCGGTTAACCAGCAGCACATTCCGAATGTTCCAGTCCTCCACCTGACCGAACAGGGACAGTACAATCAAGTTCAATAAAGTACTCTCTTATAATCCGGACCGTCCCCCAGGGCTTCACCCTGCCCTCCGGCACAGCAAAGCCTTCCGGAAGATCAGTAAAATCCTGAAACACATATTCCACCTTGATCCTCTGTGCCATCCTGTCGCTCACAGCTATCGACGCTTTTAATCCCTTCGCCGTCAATCAATACCTTCTTGCCGCAAAAGGCAAACCCATACTTCCGTATATGTTCTTTCGGGATTCCTCTTGTCATGAGGGCCGCCTGATAATCTTTTTCTTCTATTTGCCGCTGAGCCGGCAGCACGGTATCAGACAGCTCCGGCTCGTCTTCATCCCGGACCACATTCTCCCGTCCATCCGGCTCCTGCAGATGCCCGCTTCTTACCATCTCATCGACCGTATGCCCCGTAAGCTGAATCCCCGGAAATGACAAGATCGGCATTGCCTTTTTCACCGGTGCGTTAATACAGTCCTGAATCCATTTTCTCATATCAATCTTCATAATCTAACCCCTCGCTTCCATAATGTTTATTCCCGCGGTTTTATGAAGATTATAGCACCGGCTGTTTTCCTTTCTGGTAATTTCTTCAGTTCTATAAAAATAATTCCAGATAAATCTCACTCTTTTCCCTGACCGGATAGTTCCCTGTCCACAAATCCATCCAACCTTACACAAATGT
>CAYXKS010000437.1:0-2794 GCA_964465725.1 uncultured Bacteroides sp.
CTCTCTGCGGCTCATCGCCTGTCCCAGAATCAGAAAGCCCGCCACGGCGGCCACCACCGATTCCAGGCTGAGAATCAAAGAAGCAACCGTGGGATTCATTCCCTTCTGTCCGATAATCTGCAAGGTGTAAGCCACCCCGCAGGACATAATTCCTCCATAACATACCGGCATCCACGCTGCCAGAATATCATGCAGATTGGGTGTCTCAAAGATAAAACTGCAGATCAGGGACAGAATACCGCACACCCAGAACTGAATGCATGACATCTTAACCCCGTCCACTTTCTGCGAAAAATGGTCAATCACCAGGATATGCAGAGAAAAGATAAACGCGCAAACCAAAACTAGCGCATCTCCCTTTTCCAGTCTGAGACTGTCCTGCATACACAATAAGTACAGACCGGCTATGCCATACAACACGCCCATCCAGACCTGA
The DNA here is from genome assembly GCA_964465725.1 of uncultured Bacteroides sp. Lineage (GTDB taxonomy): Bacteria > Bacillota > Clostridia > Lachnospirales > Lachnospiraceae > UBA3282. The sequence goes on from CAYXKS010000437.1 coordinate 437, forward strand.
AGCCCTACCTTTTTATGTATCAAAAGGCCCAGCAACGGCACGATTAATATGTACATGGCAGTGATAAATCCGGCCTTTCCTACCGTCGTATACTGAATACCGAACTGTTGAAAATTACTTGCCGCAAACAAGACAACACCACAGCATAATCCGCCAATGAGAAGCTGCCTGTTGTCCCCCACCGGTTTCGTCTCGTTTTCCACCGTTCCAATCCGGTTTTCTTCCTGTGTATTTTCCTTTCTCTGTATCCTGTTCAGAAGCGCGATGCAGGGAATCAGCACCAGACCGCCCAGAACAGATCTCGTACCGTTATAGGTAAAAGGACCCAGATACTCCATTCCGGCGCTTTGCGCCACAAAAGCCACTCCCCAAATCACTGCCGTGAGAAACAATAGTAATGATTGCCGTAAAGTGTATCTCGTCATTTCCGCCTTTTCATCCTCCGCTTTGTAATATTTACAGTTCCTTAGCGACACCAGAAATTACGTTTACTATATTATTTATACACAAAAAATTACCTCTCAAGTGGATGAACCCCTTCATTCTCCTCAAAAGGTAACTTCTGCCGCCATTCCTGTGATCTGTCGCATCAATCTTCTTTTCATAATTTACTTGTTTAAAGACATATTCTTAAGCTGCTCGATCATATCCATGTCATCCGCCGTAATCTTCAGATTGGAATCAAAATTCTCTCCCTCGGCAGTGGTCACTTTAATCTCGATGATACTGCCCTCCCTGATCCCATTCTGCACTACTGCCGTAAGAAATTTCGGAAACTTGGGATGATTTTTTTGAAAACGGCTCCACAGATTCATAATCTGAAAAAGCGCTGCAGGATTCTGAATATTCATATGCTTTCTCCTCTCATCTCATTTACAACATATAGCCTTGAAAATGCTGTCCGTCATTATCACTCCAGGACTATGCCCCATTCCCATTCTCCAGCATCATTCGGCTATCTCTTAAGGTCCTCGCGGTAAAACTCCCTGAAATCTTCATATCCCTGCGCGGTGAGCTGTTCCTTCTGAAACTTCTTATTCTTATTCATGCGCGCCACCAGAACCTGATTACCACTCTCACGCTCCTTCTGCGCCTGAGCCATCACTTCACACAGCCTGTCGGAAGGAAGTCCTTTCTCCATCAGATAAGCGATCCTTTTCCCGGTTTTAGGCACTTTGAATCCGTTCTCCAGAAGAAGCAGGATAATACGCTCGAAACCGATGGAAAATCCGCAGGCCGGTACATCATGGCCCGTAAACTTGCCCACCATCTTATCATACCTTCCGCCTCCGCCACAGCTTCCGCCAAACTCCGGCATATCAATCTCAAAAATCGTTCCCGTATAATAAGACATACCACGTACCAGAGTAGGGTCAAACACCAGCTTAAAGAAATCTCCCTTCGTCGCCTCCACACTGTCAATGATCTCTCTGAAGCTATCCATGACGCCATCCGGAAGTACCTGTGTCAGCTTCTCCGTAATATATTCGATAGCATTGTCGGCAGTCTCCAATCCTCTGTAGAGATCCATATATCTGGTCACGTTCTCTTTGTCATAGCCAGCCTCTGTCAGCTCTGCCTCCACACCGTCAGTGCCGATCTTGTCCATCTTATCCAAAATGATAAACACTTGATCGTAGTCTTCCTCCGCAAAGCCACTGTAAGCTGCCATCGCCTTCAAAATCTGGCGGTCATTGATTCGTATATTGAAATTCTTAAATCCCAGTCTGCCCAGGGTTGTGGTTGTGGCAAGAATTAGTTCGATCTCCGCCAGATTACCGGCCTCACCCAGAATATCGATATCGCACTGCATAAACTGGCGGTACCGTCCTCTCTGGGGCCTGTCCGCACGCCACACATTCCCCATCTGCAATGCCTTAAAAGGAGCCGGAAGCTCATTCGCATGGTTGGAATAATACCTGACAAGAGGAACCGTCAGATCATATCGAAGTCCACCATCTATCAGATCCTCCTCACTCTTCGCTTCATCCAGACGCAGCTTCTCGCCCCGTTTCAATATTTTAAAGATCAGTTTCTCGTTCTCACCGCCTGCCTTGCAATTTAAGTTCGCAATATGCTCCACACATGGTGTCTCGATCGAAGTAAACCCAAAATTTCCATAGGTTTCCTTGATCACACTGATGACATAATCCCTGACTTCCATCTCCTCAGGCAAAATATCCTTCATTCCGGTGACCGGTTTCTTAGTAAGCGCCATAATTTCCATCCATTCCGAAGCATTTGTCCAGATCCCGCTTCCATATAGTCTACACAGTTATTTAGCTCTAACAACGGGATACACAAGTTACTATTCACGGCCTAGCCGCTCATAGTAACATGATGCACACAAAATGCTCC
>CAYXKS010000438.1:0-2792 GCA_964465725.1 uncultured Bacteroides sp.
TTTTTTAAATAGCAATGCTACTTTTCTATTTTACATCATCATAAAAGTTCTTTATAATAATAGTAAACGACATAACAAATTATTGCCTCCGCTTTTTGTCAAAGCCACATATGGAAGCGTTGACAAAACCAAAAGCACATATTCAGAAAAGGAGCCAGCATGGAAATCGAACGCAAATTTACCATCAAAAAATTACCGGACAATCTCGGTCAATATCCCTGCCATATCATCGAACAAGCCTATTTAAACATTGACCCTGTTGTCAGAATTCGCCGGCAGGACGACGAATACTACCTGACCTATAAAGGCAAGGGCCTGATGGCCAGGGAAGAGTACAATCTTCCGCTGAATATGGATTCCTACTACCATCTAAGGAAGAAAGCAGATGGAAACGTGATCGCAAAAAAACGCTATGTCATACCAATCAAGTATCCGACATTCACATCAGATTATACAAAAAGCATTGACCAAATCAGTCTGTCTGTGGAATTGGACGTTTTCGAAGCCCCTTTCGCGCCCCTTATCATCGCGGAAGTGGAATTTCCGGATGAAGCTTCCGCCAATGCCTTCCTGCCCCTTGACTGGTTTGATCAAGACGTGACAAACGATCCAGCTTATCACAACTCATCCCTCAGTCAGCGCAAAATATGAAAAGAACACTTATGACATGTCCGACTTGTGTAAGTGAAATCAAATACTCCTCGCCGCTTCTACAACCCAGCGAATCCTCTCCCAGTCAATCCTTGCATCAACGGTACAGTCTCCACCCAGCATCAAACCAATCTTTCCATGGTTCAATATGATGTTTCTGGCGTATTCCTGCACCTCTTCCTTGCTGCCTGTATACAGGATACCTTGCTGAACCTTTCCATCCCAATGTGTCTCGAATCCGCCCAGAGTCGTCCGCCCTCCCACGAAATAACGGCCATCCTCAAGATTAAGCCCCTCCACGTGCACCGCCCAATTCACTACCTTAGACGGATAATCCTGCCAGACTGTCAACTGATTCCTGTTTCCTGCCCAGCCGCACATATGTAAGATATTGTTATCCGAGAACCGATTAGCATGTTCAAGCACATACAGATCGCTTGGCCTGATGATCGCCTTGTATTCTTCAGGCGTAAATCTGCCATATTCGCCACCCTGGACGCAATAATACACTCCGTCACAACCGGCTTCGGTGATCAGTTTCTCCGACAACAGTGCTCCCGTCTGCGCAATCGCATCGAGAGCGTGCATTACTGCATTTCTGTTCTCTCTGATATGCGCCATCACATCCTGATCAGAAAGTCCCACCGTCTCTGCACCGGCTCGTAAGAAAGAAAAAGGTGCAAACACATTGTAGAACACGCATCTCTCCGAACCGATCTCCTTCACAATGGCCTTCGCCCTCTCTACCTGGTCACGAATAAAGGGATGATCTTCCGCAAGTGGCTTCAAGTACTTCCAGTCTGAGGCTTTCCTGATCTTTGGCATCGGAAAGGCGCTATAGCCATCGCTCATAACCTTCAGAAAATCCAGGTCGGTTTCCCGGTAGTACTTCAAATGTGCCTTAACGCAGGCTTCACCTTTCTCCTCCTCCCCATAAAAGTGAAACCAGAATCCCACTGGCACATGATCCACCTCTCTCTTGTTAAATGCATTCAGAACTCTTGTCCTCTTATCCATTTTCCGCTTCCTCCTCTATTCAACATATTTGGCTGTAGATTCCCGCTCTACCAGTTCCGCTGAAAAGATAATCTGCTGATGTTCCTCCCGTCCGGCAATTACTTCGAACAACAGATGGATGGCTTTTTTAGCCATCTCCTCCACAGGCTGTTTGATCGTGGTAAGCTTTGGATTATAATATTCCCCTATCTCCATACCGTCATAGCCTGCTACGGAAATATCCTCAGGAATACGCTTTCCCGCCTCCAGAACTGCCCTGCACACACCGATCGCCAGGGAATCTGCAATCGCATAGATTGCTGTAATCCCCCTGCCCGATGACAGAAGCGCCTTTGCCGCCCGATATCCATTCTCCATAGTGTAGTGATTGCTGCCTTCCTGTACATAGAAAATAATATCTTCCGGCACATCCAGCCCTCTCGACCTGAAAGCTTCCCGATACCCGTCCATACGTCTTCTTCCCAGCGGCTCCTCAGACTTCTCTGTAACTAGAGCGATCCTTCTGTGCCCCAGATCAAGCAAATAGTCTGTCATTTTCCTGCTCTCCAGAAAATCGTCTACCGCAATATTGGAAAACTCTGCCGCTCCTGTCGCCTCGAAATTCTCAACACCGATCGCACTAAAAACAAAGGGAACTTTCAGTTTATTCAGTTTCTCCTGCGAATGCCGAAACATACCGCCCAGAAATACAATACCGCGCAGACGCTTCTCTTTTTCCAGCTCCAGCGCTACATCTACCTCATCCTCATGAGCCTCCACATGCCGCAGTACCAAAGCGTATCTCTTTCTCTGTGTCTCTTCCTCTATGATCTGAATCATACTGCTAAAGAAGGGATTCGTGATACCCTTGACCAGCAGGGCAATGCATTTGGCGTCTGTACGTTTCAGGTTCCTCGCACTGTTATTCGGAATAAATCCAGTCTGTTCTATCACTTCCATAATCATCTTACGGGTTTCCGGATTAATATCCGGATGATTATTGATTGCCCGCGACACCGTGCTGATTCCTACACCACATTGTTTCGCGATATCCTTAATTGTTATCTCCGCCATTCTTCTCACTTCCCTCTTGCATACTCAAATCATTCATTTTCCAGCCAAATTCCGGAAAAATGCTGTGCCCA
>CAYXKS010000439.1:0-2784 GCA_964465725.1 uncultured Bacteroides sp.
GTAAAATGTATACAATGTCTTGACACAAAAGAAAACGATGATACAATATATAGTATGCGCAATGCATTTGAGAAGTATATTTTGTAGTTAAGAAAGAGATGGATGGGGTTTACGGAATGAAGATTATTAAGAGAAGCGGTGCAGAGGTAGCTTTTGATCTGGAGAAGATTATAGCGGCAATCTGCAAAGCGAACAACAGTGTGAAGACGGAAGAGAAGCTGACAGAAGAGGAAATCGATGAGATTGCCGAAGTAGTGGCGGCAAGCTGTGAAGAGATGAAGCGTTCTCCCAGTGTGGAGGAGATCCAGGATCTGGTAGAAAATCAGCTGATGAAATACCGCGCTTACACGATGGCCAGAAATTATATAACTTATCGTTATAAAAGAGCACTTGTAAGAAAGTCAAACTCTACGGATGAGCAGATTCTGAGTTTGCTGGAGTGCAACAATGAGGAAGTAAAGCAGGAGAATTCCAACAAAAATCCGACGGTAAACAGCGTACAGCGTGACTATATGGCAGGAGAAGTCAGCAAGGATATCACAAAACGGTTCCTTCTGCCGCCGGATATTGTGGATGCCCATGAAAAAGGAATCATACATTTTCATGATGCGGATTATTTTGCCCAGCATATGCACAACTGCTGTCTGGTCAATTTGGAGGACATGCTGCAGAATGGCACGGTAGTCAGCGAGACGATGATAGATACGCCCAAGAGCTTTTCAACGGCCTGTAATGTTGCGACTCAGAGTATTGCCCAGATTGCCAGCTGTCAGTATGGCGGGCAGAGCATATCTCTTTCCCATCTGGCACCTTTTGTGCAGGTGAGCCGTGAGAAATTCCGCAGGGAAGTCAGAAAAGAGATGGACGAGGCGGGGATAGAGGCAGCGGATGAGCAGATCAACAAAATTGCGGAAAGCAGGGTAAAAGATGAGATCAAGCGAGGAGTACAGATCATCCAGTATCAGGTTATTACTCTGATGACCACCAATGGTCAGGCGCCTTTTATCACGGTATTCATGTATATTGACGAAGTGCCGGAGGGACGGCTGCGGGATGACCTGGCCATGATTATTGAGGAGATGCTCAAACAGCGGATTCAGGGAGTGAAGAATGAAAAGGGTATCTATATCACTCCGGCATTTCCGAAGCTGATCTATGTGCTTGAGGAGGACAATGTCCGGGAGGGCAGTAAATACTGGTATCTGACAAGACTGGCGGCGAAGTGTACTGCCAAGCGGATGGTTCCTGATTATATCTCAGAGAAGGTCATGAAGAAACTGAAAGATGGTAACTGCTATACCTGTATGGGGTGCCGTTCTTTTCTTACGGTATATCATGATGAAGACGGGAATCCTAAATTCTACGGCAGATTTAATCAGGGCGTGGTTACTCTGAATCTGGTAGATGTGGCATGTTCTTCAGGAAAAGACATGGAGAAATTTTGGGAGATCATGGATGAGCGTCTGGAGCTTTGCAGACGGGCGCTGATGTGCCGTCATAACCGATTGAAGGGGACACCTTCGGACGTGGCGCCTATTCTCTGGCAGAATGGGGCACTGGCGCGGCTTAAGAAGGGAGAGAAGATCGATAAACTGCTCTATAACGGTTATTCCACCATTTCTCTTGGCTATGCAGGATTATGCGAGTGCACCCGGTATATGACGGGCAAAAGCCACACGGATCCGGAGGCGACGCCTTTTGCGCTCAAAGTTATGCAGTACCTGAATAATGCGTGTAAGGAGTGGCGTGAGGAGACGAACATTGATTTCAGCCTGTATGGCACTCCGCTTGAGTCTACCACTTATAAATTTGCGAAATGTCTGCAGAACCGTTTTGGCGTAATCGAGGGCGTGACGGACAAGAATTATATAACGAACAGTTATCATGTGCATGTGACAGAGAATATCAATGCCTTCGACAAACTGAAATTCGAGGCACAGTTTCAGGAATTGTCGCCAGGTGGAGCCATCAGCTATGTGGAAGTGCCGAATATGGAGAATAATCTGGACGCGGTGCTTTCTGTCATGCAGTATATTTATGACAATATCATGTACGCTGAATTAAATACCAAGAGCGATTACTGTCAGGCGTGCGATTATCATGGGGAAATCGAAATTGTAACGGATACAGACGGTAAGCTGATCTGGAGGTGTCCGAACTGCGGTAATACGGATCAGAACAAGATGAATGTTGCGAGACGGACCTGCGGCTATATCGGTACTCAGTTCTGGAATCAGGGGCGTACTCAGGAGATTAAGGAACGGGTGCTGCATCTATGAATTATTCAGAAATTAAGAGCTGCGACATTGCCAATGGACCCGGCGTGCGCGTAACCCTTTTTGTGAGTGGGTGTACTCATCACTGTGAAGGATGTTTTAATGAGATGACATGGGATTTCGATTACGGAAATCCTTTCGACGGGCAGGTGCAGGAGAGGATACTTTCGGAGCTTGCACCGGATTATATTGCGGGCCTTACGCTTTTGGGCGGAGAGCCGCTTGAGTATGTGAATTGGATGGGGCTGCTGCCTTTCCTTAAGAAAGTAAGGACCAGATATCCTGCCAAGGATATCTGGTGCTACACAGGATACCGGTTTGAGGAGGATATTCTGGAACGGTTCTGTAAGCAGTGGGAGGAGATGAGAGATTTTCTGTCCTGTATCGATGTACTTGTGGACGGAGAGTTTATCATGGAGCAGAAGGATATCAGCCTGCAGTTTCGGGGATCGAGGAACCAGAGAATCATACTTGTGCAGGAATCGGTCAGGGAAGGGAAGACTGTGCT
>CAYXKS010000440.1:0-2782 GCA_964465725.1 uncultured Bacteroides sp.
GTCCCGGTGTGGGCACTTCAAAATCCTTCAGTTCCACCGTGCTGTTTCCCGGAAGAACAGCACCCTTCATCAACATTTTTACCGCCATAATTTTCCCTCTTTCCGCACCTGATTCCTGTGCTGATCAAATTTTGCATGCAGTTTTACATATTTTCATTATATACTTCCCGACAGATTTTTTTAGTATCATACCTGCCATGTTTTCAGAAATAATGTCGTGTTTTTATAACTTTTTCATGATATAGTAAGATATATGGTAACTACAATCAGATTGAAGGGGAAATTTCTGTTATGAAAACTCTGTACTCAGATATGGATATCCATTTTACTATGGATAACATTCAGATTTATGCATTAAGCATTGCCTTTGAACGATTTACCCGGGCGATTCCTTCCCACAGTCATGGCAATGACTGTTACGAGATTCACTATATTCCTTTCGGATGCGGAAAGCTTGTTGCGGACGGTCAATATTACGACATTTCTCCAGGCACTCTCTTTGTCACCGGCCCGCACGTGGAACATGCCCAGACTCCTATCCTTTCAGACCCCATGCAGGAATACTGTGTCTATCTGAAAATCCGGAGTACAGCACAGAAGCAGCAGAAATCTCCTGTAATCGACTCGTTTGTCTCCAGGCCTTTCTGGATCGGTGAGGATACACAGGGAATACATCCTCTGATGGAACAGTTATTCGATGAGCTGGCACACTGTTATACCGGCTATCAGAATCAGGTCATAATGCTTTTGTCCCAATTACTTATTTATACGGTCCGCAATTATGAACACCGCCGGATCTCCCAGACATCTTTTGCCCGGAATAATATGGCAGAATCCAAATCCGTCATCATAGAAAACTATTTTATCTATGAATACCGGACGCTGTCCTTAGATACTCTCGCCGGAAGACTGGGCCTCAGCACCAGGCAGACCCAGCGGCTGCTCATGGAATACTACGGGAAATCCTTCCAGCAGAAAAAGACAGAGGCCAGAATGTCCGCCGCCTCCATCCTTCTTTCCGATCAATCAAGAAGCATAACATCCATCGCAGAAGATCTGGGATATTCTTCTATCGAACATTTTTCCTCTGCCTTCCGGAGCTTTTACAGGATCAGTCCCAGAGAATACAGGAAGCGGTTACAATCCTGAATTCAGGTTCTGGAATTTCATACAGATAAGGCCAACCCGCTGAAAGCAAATTGACCTTGTCTCGTTATTCCATACCATATATTTACTCCGGCTTCTTCCCCACCTGTTCAAAAACTCCCATCGTGTAAGTTCCATCCATGGCTCCTGAAAATCTCCATGTCATATCCAATTCTGCGGGAAGATAAGTAACGTTAGGTTTCCATGTACAAACCAGTTTGTCCTCTTCTATGCAGAAGCGATACTCTTCCCGGTAAGATGTATTGATCAGTCCCACAGAAATATTTAATGCATTTTCCTCAAAGGAATACGCAACGCAATGGTATTCCTGCCTGAAATCACCCGGATACAAATCATTGCGCACCCACCTCTTAAATCCAGCAGTACACTGCTTTTCTTCTCCATCTACCGTCATCAGGATTCGGAGTTCATCTTCTTTTTCCTGAGAAAAGAGTGCTTTCTGAATCTTTCTTGGATTTTCCGAAAAGACAATCGTCTTATCAAGCAGTACCTTGATTCTATCTCCTGCCATATTCTCATCACCTTTTGGCATAGGAAGCCTCAACTCTTTGATTTTATCCGCCAGTTTTCTTTCTGCCTGTTCGGCTTCTTCCGGAGTGCACTTTGACTCTACAGCCTCCTTTAAATATTTCAGGCAGATATCCGCCGCAACGTAATCCGGTGTGCCGGCAGTAATTCCGATTCCTATCGGATAATTCCGGAAGCAAATCAGATACTGTCCAAATGCCCCTTCGGCCGCAAATATTTCTTTGCCTGCCTTGATATGGTATGCGTAACTGTCCAAAGCGGCCTCCTCTGCACCTGGAATTACCACCCGCGGTTTACTCATTTCCTCCACCCACCATGCCGGGACAAGCTGTTCTCCATTCCAGGAACCTTTCTGTAATAGCAGCTGCGCTAAAGCCGCACTTTTTCCGGATGTAAGATACATGCCCCAACCGCCTGTATTATGTCCTTCAGGACTCGTCAGCCAGTCAATTTCTCCGAGCCCCATCTTCGAGAATACCCTTTCCTGCATGATGGACAGGCAGTTCTGTCCCATAACCCTGGTCACGATCCTTGACAGGGTATAGCTACATCCCGAATCATAATGAAATACTTTTCCAATATCTTCTTTAATCTTGGACTCTTTTAGCCACTCCCTCTCCCATTCCTTTTCCAGTTTTGAAAACCAGACATTATTACAACATTCCGGTGAACCCGCCTGCATAGTCAACAGATGATATATGCTCAATTCTTCCAGCGTAGGGTCATAATCTTCCGGCAGTTCCTCCCGTACATAATCTAACACCTTATCCTCCAGCCGCAGTTTCTTCTCATCTACTGCAAACCCGATACACAATGACGTGCCAATTTTTGACAGCGAATGCATCATCTGCGAATCATCCAGCGTGAACGGTTCCCAGGCGCCTTCCAAAATCTTTTTTCCTTCATATCGCACTGTAATGCTGTGAAGCTCCACCGCTTTTTCCAATGTCTCCAGCATCTCATACAGCTTCTGAGGATTCAGTCCCATTTCGCTTGGTCTTACCATTCCATTCTCCATTACGCTTCCTCCTGTTCTGCCGGCGGCCAGATTGAAGTCTCAATACGGATACCGCCTTTTTTCGTTAAA
>CAYXKS010000441.1:0-2777 GCA_964465725.1 uncultured Bacteroides sp.
AGGCATAGTACGCATATATAATTATGTTCATTTTACTGTAATACGCACATTTTATCTAGGACCACCATTTTTCTTTTGTCACAGCCCTGATAAAAATCTTTTTCTGATCCATCCTCAACTATTTCAACTATTCATTTATCCGCTGCCATAAAACATTCTAATAATCTCAAGGTGTTGAAACTAACTGGAACAATACCTCTTTTGCTAACCGCTGCATAATTGAATTTTGTGTATTCGTCAATCCCTTGTACTCAATATATCGAACCTTTTTAATTGCAATATCTGTTATATGAATCTTATTTCCGTATTTCCTGACCTGTTCCAGATCATTACTTACTGCCGGCAAGATAACCCCCTCCCCCTTACATTCACTCACGTTATATCAAAAATCTTCTCTGCTTTTCAACATATCCATATTATAATTGTAAAAGGCTGAAAGCACAATAATATAAAGCAGGCTAACAAATTCCTGAAACTCGTCATCCTGCTCATAACTTCTATACCTTTTCCTGATCTTTCCTTAAACTATCCCCATCATCTTCCCAATCCAATACACTACCCCCAGCACCCAGCTGGTAAATATTCCATACAGAATTACCGGGCCCGCTATCGTAAAAATCTTACATCCGATTCCAAACACTTGTCCCTCTTTCTGGTACTCGATCGCCGCGGAAGCAACAGAATTTGCAAAACCCGTAATCGGCACGAGTGCACCCGCTCCACCCCACTCTACCAGCTTCGGATAGAGATTAAAACCTGTCATAAGTACGCTGAGCAGCACCAGCAGCATGGAACACCAGGAACCTGCCGTATCCTTATCCAACCCCATCGTGTTCGTTGTATAATTTAAAATAAACTGCCCAAGCAGGCATATAATCCCACCTGTCACAAATGCCTTGACCATTCGCAGCGCCAGACTGTACTTCGGCGTCACCTGCTCAACATGCTGTCTGTAATCCTGTTCTTTCTGCTGTTGCTCTGTCTTTGGTTTTTGCTGATTCTGTGCCATATTTTTACATCCTTTCCTACTACAATATATTTATGGGTAATACCCCTTAAGCCAATAAGAAATTATCCATCTATATAAATATCTTGTCTTTGGTCCTCGCTACAGTCGTTAATTTATCTAGTATGACTCAACTTGATTCATTTTAAGCAGTCAATTTTATAGTTAACGATATCAGAAATTTCGTTTTCGGCCTTGCAGAGGCTTCCATATATGGCTTTTGCAACAGCCGGAAGCAGAAAATTAATATATCGTTTACTATAACTCATTGCCCGCGGAAATAACCTTGCTACCCACCATACAAATACACCTGCTGTGTAAAATACAAAAGGCTTCCCAGCAATTTTCCCAGTGCTACCGCCAGGATTGCCACTCCAAGTCCGTGACGGAACCCGATTCGCCGCGCGAAAACCGGTATCGTGTTGAGCATCTCCGCAATGGCTAATGCCAGGCATCCCACAAAAATCCCGGCAAAAACTCCGAAAACAAGTAAAAAAGCAGTCCCGATCAGGTTCCAAAGCCCATCTGTCGCTCCACTGCCGAAAAGATTATGTCCCCGCACAAATTCGCCAATCTTTCCCCAGTCGCTGAACACACTGAAAAACCCGCCGAACAGCGTACCGAATACCACCATCTCCTCCAGGACAAATATCTTCCGTGCCACATGCATTTTACCCGCAAAGCGCGGTATCAGACCCACGGAAATCAGTACTGTAAATACCCCGGCCGACACGATCAGGCCGCTGCTGACACCAATAATACCTAACAATATATGCCTGATCATCATTTCCCCTTTCCTCTCTCTTGTACAATATCCATAATTATACTTAGCTGTCACTATTTGTAACAGAGCGGCTGTCTTCTTATCCGAATATCATTGGACATCTATCGACTTTCCCTCCCTATCTGCCGTAGCGATCAGCGCCTTATTGACATCCTCTTCATAAATACGCATCTCGACTTCTATCGGTGTCGGATCTTTCGTGATCCTTCTGCCTCCAATATGATTAAAGAAGACGATAATGCCAATTGCCAATCCCACAGAGTACGCCAATTCAAGAATCCCGTAGCCATCCCCCGGCTGCCCCATCACCATCTCATATACTTTAACGAAAACATCATTGATCCCGATATCATTATGGAATGCCATAATGGTAAAAGCCGTACCGAAAAAACTGATCATCGCCACAAAAATCAGCTTAACCGTCTGAATAAATCCTTTGTGCTTATTTACGTCAATATACTCGAAAAGCACATCCGGCTCCCCGATGCTTTCCACGCTGGCTCCCGGACAGGCTCTGTCAATCTCTTCGATCACCTTCAGCATACTGATCACCTGCCGTTTTGGTTCCCCTTCCTTAAAATGATGCAGCTTGATCGCTTTCACCTTCGCGAGTACATGCGAATCACTGCAGGTCAGGCTGCCGATGTCCTTCACATACACATCCTCCGATTGTAATTCCACATTTTGCTTCGCATTGATATAAATTGTCGCACTTGTAGTTGACATAACTTGCATTCCTCTTTCTGGTATTTACCGTATATATGCACATGTATGCACTAATACCTGCGCCCTCTTTTCACGAAACACATTTTCCGTGGAAGACACGGTTACAACGGGCACAGTCTTATCAAAATCAAATATCATGTCATTATCACACAGTTAGTATGTCAGGTTTCACTCTTTTTATACAAATTAAATTTTGTAACAGTTCAGCTTTTAGCTTCACTGTTACGGAATCTGTCCATTCCAAGTCGCCTTTGGCGAGGG
>CAYXKS010000442.1:0-2762 GCA_964465725.1 uncultured Bacteroides sp.
ACGGTGATATTGCTCTGGTGTTCGTAATCGGCTTTGTATTGTCTGGCTAATTTCAAAAACTTAATCCTTAATTCAAAGAGCCCATTTCCCATATATTTCGAATAAGGTTCCCGCAGGGAGTTACCAAATTCTTCCAGAATAAGCAGGCTGTCCAATGCTTTGTTTCTCATTTTGACAGTCAGGGTGTCCAGAAATTCTTCGACGGGCGCCGTCCCGTCTGGCAGTCGGTAAAAATCAATATCAAACATTTCGTTCCTTTCTTACAGAATATTCCTTTTTTGATATATTGTCAAGGGATAAATGACAATTAAAAAAATTTTGCGGGTATCTATCTTTATGGTGAAATACCAAAGTCTCCTGTCCGAAAACAGGCCACGAAGGATATCGTGGTATCAGAAATCCGATGTCTGCATGTAAGATTGTGCAGATATAAGATATGGATTAGACATACCATAACAATACTACATTTATAAAAATAAAGCAAATGTTTTTTTATTAAATAGCTTATCTGGAAAGTGAAATCTCTGTATATGCGATTGGAAAAAGCAGATTCTCCTGTTACAATATACTTGTATTCCAGTAGTGCGATAAAAGAGATAAAAGTAATAAATAAAAAGAAAACGGAGGAAAAATGAAATGGGAATTGCAATTAAAAACGCGCTGGCGATCCTGCCACAGGGAGCGGAAGATGTGGTGAAGGAGACGAGTATCTATATCGATCAGGACAGGATCGTATCAGTGGGACAGGAACCGGAAGGATTCTGTGCGGACAAGGTGATCGACGGGACGGATAAACTGGTGATTCCGGGTCTGGTCAACTGCCACACACACTCCTATATGTCTTTTATGCGGAATGTGGCGGATGACCTGTCCTTCATGGACTGGCTGTTTGGGACGATTGATCCTATAGAACAGCAGATGACGGATGAGGACACCTATTGGGGCGCCAATCTGGCGATTATTGAGATGATGAAGAGCGGGACGACTTGTTTTAATGATATGCAGATGAACATTCATCAGACGACCCGTGCGGTCAAGGAGTCAGGAATGCGCGCGGTAATCAGCCGCGGGCTGGTGGGCAGCGGCAATGACGAGGCGGGTCAGATGAGACTGCGGCAGGCATATGAAGAGCGGGACGCGGCGAGTGACTGCGACAGGCTGTCTTTTGTGTTGGGACCTCATGCTCCCTATACCTGTGATGAGGAATTTCTTAAGATCGTGGCAAAAGAGGCGAAGAAGAATGGAATGGGTATCCATATACATTTGTCGGAGAGTGAGAGCGAGATTGGCCAGATCAGGGAGAAATATGGATGCAGCCCGATCGCGCTGGCCGACAGATGCGGTCTGTTCGATGTTCCGGCTATCGCAGCACACTGTGTACAGATCGATGAGGCGGATATGAATATACTGAAGGCGAAGAACGTCAGTGTCGTAACCAACCCTGCGAGCAATATGAAGCTGGGGAACGGCTTCGCACCGATAGCGGGGATGCTGGAAAAGGGAATCAACGTATGTCTCGGCACGGATGGCGCTGCCAGCAACAACTGCCTGAATATGTTCCACGAGCTGAGCCTGCTCACGTTAATTCACAAGGGAACAGGCAGGACTCCGCAGTGTATCAGCGCCAAAGAAGGCTTCCGCATCGCCACGATCAATGGAGCGAGGGCGCTCGGCATGGAGAAGGAGATCGGAAGCATAGAGGCCGGAAAGAAAGCCGATCTGGCGATTCTTGACTTGAATACTCCGTCCCTGACTCCCAGAAACAATCTGATTGCGGGTCTGTCTTACTCGGCAAACGGCTCGGAGGTAGACACGGTCATTATTGACGGAAAGATCACGATGGAGAACAGAAAGCTTCTCACAGTTGACGAACAGTTAGTGTACCGGAAGATTCAGGAGATCATCGTGAGAATGGGATTGGATCAGAAGGTATATTGATCGATAGTATCCGGACGCATGCACTACATAATGTCAGGCACGTCCGGATTAACTGAATGATATTGATATCTGAACTGCTGCAATAAAAGCTTACCCTGGCAGCCGAACCATGAACACGCTCCCACAAGGAATATTATTTCCGACAGATATCTTTCCATGATGCGCGGAGACGATCTCATGTGCGATGCTCAGGCCCAGCCCGAAATGCCCTTTGGCGCTTCGGGCTTTTTCAGCGCGGTAGAAGCGATTGAAAATACGTTTCTTGTCAATGTCGGAAATACCGATGCCCGTGTCACTTACAGTGATTTCAAAAACATTCCTCCGATCCTGACGACAGACGAGAGCCAGTTCTACCCGGCCTCCCTCCGGTGTATAGCTGACAGCGTTGTGCAGGAGGATAGAAAGCACTTGCGCGATCCGGTCGGGGTCGCAGCTGCAGCGCGGCAGTGGAACGTCGGGCAGAGAGAGGGAGAGCGCCAGGTTTTTCTGGCGACACAGTGGCTCGAAAGCCTCATAGGCATTGGTGCACAAGGTGTCCAGTTCGGTTTCTTTCCGGTCGATCAGAAAACGGTTGGTATCTGAGTGGGCTAGGGTCAGCAGGTCGTCGATCAGGTTGTTCATGCGCCGGCCCTCCTTGCGGATAGTATGGAAAAAGCCTGCCTGCTCTTCGGGAGAGGCGGTCGTGCAACACTCGTTGGTGGCGAGAATAACGGACAGGGGCGTGCGCAGTTCATGGGAGGCGGAGGCGATAAACTGCATTTGGTTTTCATGATTTAGCTGCAGTGGCTTTAGAAGTCTTCCTGTGAAAAACCAGGAAAAGACGC
>CAYXKS010000443.1:0-2749 GCA_964465725.1 uncultured Bacteroides sp.
CTCTGTCTTCTTTCGTTGGTTTCTGTCTTCTCGTTTCTTTCGGTATGCTGATATAAATCTTTTGCCATATATATTGTCCTTCCATCTATCAATTTGCAGCTTGCTCTGTGAACTGCTCTTTGCCGTGACATTTACTGCTATCTGCAGTTTTATCATAATTTCATGTTTCCGGGTAGAAAGAAACTCTTTTGAGTGATAACTCCCGCACAACTTCCTGCTCCGTATCCAGTGCATAGTAATGCCCATCCCGGTCCACAGCCGTAAAATGACTTCCTCCATCACTGTTCAGTCTGACAATGTTTTTCCACTCCAAAGGGGAAAAGGCCACCTTTTTTAAATCAAGTTCGACCGCAGCGGTGTATACAGTACGGTAAGGATTGGTGCTGTCAATCCAATATTCCACTTCTTCCCGGTCGTAAGTCTGATAGCTGCTCATAAAAACTTCACCTGTTTCCATCAGAAAGAGTACGCTCTCGTCACCGGCACACATATCAATGATCTTTACTTTATCCTCTTTCGGCCTGCCAAGAATACTATTGATGTCTACTTCTATATACTCTCCATTGACATCTATCCACGGACCTTCTCCTTTAGGTCCGACTGGCCTGTAGACCGCTTCCACAAAGTCATGATATTTAATTTTGTTACTGTCCCAATAACGCAGCACCCCATCCTCTCCATACAGAAATACTGTATACTCATCAGCAGCGATCTGTTCGATATCTGTTTCTCCTAACTCGTATAGATATAATCTGCCTCCTCCTGTACTGACCTGTATAAAATCGATGTCTTTCCATGGTATGGTGTTTCTCCTGCTGATACCCGGATAAATCCAAGGGAGATCACCACTGTAAAAATATGTATCCCGACTCATAAGAGAATACACAGATCCATTCTCTCTGATCATGTAATGGGAAATGTAAGCGCCAGGAAAGATCCTTGCAGTTCCTTTTGTCTGTTCACTGTCCAGGCAATATAATTCCTTATCTGAGTAATAAAAGAACACATACCCATCTTCTCCCCATGAATAAAGATTCCCCTCCCGGTCTATCGCAAAAACCTGTCTGTCAGTGGCATCTATCAGAGTAAACTCTTTTGCCGGCAGCACATTGACCGCACGGTCCTCATATATTTCCTGCCGTTCATCTCCCCACTTCCCATTATCAGAGACATCAATATAATCATTCTCATCCCACATATACAATGCCCCGGCTTCTGTATCGTCTGCTTTCTTCATTGCTTTTCCAAAACTCCACAGAATAGAGATAGAAAGCAGAACTCCCAATATTAACAGAACAGGCTTTTTGAATGTATTCATTTTATTCACCTCTTTTTCGCCATGGCATATTATTCAAAATACTTTTCAATTCCCCTCTTTCGGAGTCATATATCATTGTTCCTATCAGTGAAAAACTCTCTGTTTCCGTAAACATCCGCTTATAATCTTCCCTCTCTGAATATATCCATTAATATCAGTCGATCATCTTCCATTACTATTCTATATTTTACCGCGGCTTTGCATCATCTTTGCATCATTTCTGTATCCTTTTTGCATCAAGCCACCCGTTTAAGAGCAAAAAGCATGAGTTTTCCAAGATTGGATTCTCCCCGGTATTCCCCGCTCCATACAAGCCGTTATCCACGTATTACGCCAGATATTTCTGCAAGCGGTTCGCCTTTTGCCAAAATGAGTACATTTTGAGAGCTTCCTGTATCGAAGGAGGGGATACATATGGAAAATAAAGCGGAAGGTAAGCACTATTGGTGTTCGGAATGATTTTGGAATTTGTCGGTATTGTAGTGACGGTCATCAGCATCATCGTCACGATAATCAGTATCCGGCAGGCTGGAAGAAATAAAAGACATCAAAAAAGCAACCGCACCGACCAAAGTTAGGTTGCTTTTTTGATTTACACCATTAACTGAGGCGAACCGTTGCTTTACGGTAACACCTTTTTCTATAAAATATGTTAGCACTTATCAGTATTTCCGTCAACAATTTATTCAAACTACCGCCATTGGCATTTTCAAATTCTGCGTAAATTTTATAAGTTGATTGACTGAAAAATGTTTTGGATTTAGGTAGTCTTTGCCCTCATCAATTATTGCAAATGCGTCAAAATCAAATGGTATTTTTTCATCGTACAAAAAATCATCGTCAATCCATAACAACTGCGAAAATTCAGTTGGCAAACTTTCTATACAGTTGCACTGCAATATCATTTCTTGCATTGATGGAACACCAATGTATTTTAATTTATATTCCTCAGTATCCTCTCTGAATTTCTTCAAATATTTATCAAGGATAAAAACCCATCATTCTCCTCTGTCCACATATCCAATTAGATTTTCTGAAATACATTCTACGCTTTCAATTTCACTGTTTATTTTAGGGTCAAAATATATAGAGTTCCACAATCCACGAAAAACCCCAAATGTAATTTCGCTTAGGAAATAATTACCGGCGATGGCTTCTAATTTCCCAGATAATGACATGGAAAGGCGGCGTTTTTTCTCGTTATCGGTGAACAGCTTTTCTATATCTATCATTCTCCCAGCCTCCTATAAATTGTTGTCTATTCCGCTCCTTTGGCGTAGTGTGCGGAACCCTTCCCAACTTAATATATGTGGTTCACCAACATCCATGATCCACTTCCATCCTCCTGTTCAGAGAAGAATGTATATCGGTAAAACGCATCCTGATACTGGATGTAATACACAGGCTCTTCATAAAAATACATAAATCCTT
>CAYXKS010000444.1:0-2747 GCA_964465725.1 uncultured Bacteroides sp.
ATATATTCAGAAAGGAAGTGTAAGACATGACGTCTGAAAACAAAGAAATTCTGGATCGTATCAATGCCTACGCCGAGGAAGCCCTGGCAGATATCGATCCTCAGAAAACAAGAATCTCATTTCAGCTCGAAGCCCTGAAACCGATTATGCAAAAGATCGCCGACGAAAAAGACATGTCGGTCGAAGATGTATTCATACTCTATATGGATCTTGCAAGCGAGGCTTCTGTGGAGGCAGAGAATCAGCTTCAGGCAACCTTGGATGAAGATAGTGACGCAAACTTCTCCAAAGTCGCCAACCGCCTCAGCTAATATCCACAGCTCAATCTCATTTTGTTAAGCTATAAGACTAAAACAACCCGGCATAGCCTTCTATCTATGCCGGGTTATGCTTTCCTGCCAGAAACAATTATTTCACTACTCTCACTCTGAATACACCGTCAATCGCCTGCAACTTTTCAATTATCTCCGCAGAAGCCGGCGTCTCGATGTCTAACATGGTGTATGCGACATCTCCTTTGGATTTGTTCGTCATATCAGAAATATTAATGCCGATATCACCGAAACATGCCGCAAACTTCGTGATCATATTGGCCTTATTCTTATGGAAAATAGCCACCCGGCCTGCCTGTGCACAGATACCCATATCACAGTTTGGATAATTGACACTGTTGATGATATTGCCGTTTTCCAGATAATTCTTCAGTTCCTTGACTGCCATCACAGCGCAGTTATCTTCCGACTCCTCCGTGGAAGCGCCAAGATGCGGGATTACGATACAGCCTTCTTGTCCCGCGGTAACAGCATTGGGGAAATCTGACACATATCTGCGGATCTTACCGGATTTGATAGCCGCAAGCACAGCTTTTTCATCCACCAGAAGATCTCTGGCGAAATTCAAAAGGATCACACCGTCTTTCATCTTGTCGATGGCTTCCTGTCCGATCATGCCCCTGGTCGCGTCCATCAGCGGCACATGAATCGTGATATAATCGCACTTTTCATATATTTCTTCCACATTCAGCACATGCTTGACGTCACGGCTTAAATTCCATGCGGCATCCACAGAGACGTACGGATCATAACCATACACTTCCATCCCAAGATGCTTCGCCACATTGGCCACTCTGACGCCGATCGCGCCCAGACCTACGATTCCCAGCTTCTTGCCCTCTATCTCCGTTCCGGCAAAATTTTTCTTCGCTTTTTCCGCATTCTTGCCTACATTCTCGTCGGCCTGATTCTCCTTTACCCATTCAATACCGCCCACTACATCGCGGGAAGCAAGCAGCATTCCAGCAATTACCAGCTCCTTCACACCATTCGCATTCGCACCTGGCGTGTTGAATACCACGATACCTTTCCCGGCGCACTGCTCCAGCGGTATATTGTTTACACCAGCCCCTGCTCTCGCAATGGCAAGAAGATTCTCCGGCAATTCCATGTCATGCATAGCAGCGCTTCTGACCAAAATACCGTCGGCCTCCTCTATCTTATCCGTCTTCTCATACTGATCTGTAAATTTCTCCAGACCGACTCCCGCAATGGGATTCAAGCAATGATATTTAAACATCTGTATATCCTCTTTTCTTTCTTATAAATATCAGACCGGCAGAGCCGCCTTCCTGAACTTTTTCTATCTATTGTTATTCTCAAATTCCTTCATGAATGTAACCAGCTTCTCCACACCTTCTATCGGCATAGCGTTATAGATGCTGGCGCGCATACCGCCGACAGTGCGATGTCCTTTCAGATTCACAAATCCCGCCGCGGTCGCTTCCTTGATAAATTTCGCATCCAATTCATCGCTGCCTGTCACAAAAGGCACATTCATAAGCGAACGATCTTCTTTCCTGACCGTGCCCTTGAAAAGCTCGCTCTCATCCAAGAAATCATACAGGATTCCCGCTTTCTTTTCATTGATTTCTTTCATGGCCTCAAGACCGCCATTCTTGCGCAGCCATTTAAATACCTTGCCGCAGATATAGATGCCGTAGCAGGGCGGCGTATTGTACAGAGAATCGTTATCCGCATGCACTTTATATTTCATCATGGTCGGCGTTCCCGGCAATACCTCGTCTGTGAGCAGATCTTCTCTGATAATCACGATCTGTGTCCCCGCAGGACCTACATTCTTCTGCACACCCGCATAGACCATGCCATACGCGGAGATATCCATCGGCTCAGATAAAAAGCAGGAAGAAACATCCGAAACCAGAATCTTGCCCTTCGTATCAGGCAATTTGTGGAATTTCGTCCCATAGATCGTATTGTTCTCACAGATATAAACATAGTCCATATCTTCGGTAACCGGCAGATCAGAACAATCCGGAATATAAGAAAAAGTCTTATCCGCCGAAGAAGCCAGTTCAACAGCCTCACCATATATCTTAGCCTCCGCAAAGGCTTTCTTCGCCCACTGTCCCGTCAGTATGTAACCCGCCTTACGATTTTTCATCAGGTTCATCGGTACAGACGCGAAAATCAAACTGGCTCCACCCTGCAGAAACAGTACCTTGTAATTGTCAGGAACCTTAAGCAGCGTACGAAGGTCGGCCTCGGCCTCCTTAATAATCGTGTCATAAGCCTTGGATCGATGGCTCATCTCCATAACGGACATTCCGGTCCCTTTATAATCTAACATCTCCTCTGCAGCTTCCCTGAGAACCTCCTCCGGCAGCACTGCAGGACCAGCTGAAAAATTGTATACTCTGGACATTTTCTTTTCCTCCCGCTTTCTCTTATACT
>CAYXKS010000445.1:0-2743 GCA_964465725.1 uncultured Bacteroides sp.
GTACTTGAAAAGAGGTGCTGCCTTTATGCTTCTTTATCATGCAAGTAAAGAAATTGTCAAATTTCCGGAAATACGAAAAACAAATTACACAAAAGATTTTTCATGGGGTTTCTATTGCACCAGCAATTTTGAGCAGGCATTGCGATGGGCGAATCGCGGAACAGGAACGCCTGTGATCAATTACTATACCTATGAACCCGACAATCGATTATCCGTCCTAAAATTTGACCAGATGACAGATGAATGGCTGGATTTTATTGCGAGATGCAGAAATGGCGAAACCCATCGCTATGACATTGTCGAAGGCCCTATGGCCAACGATACCATATGGAATTATGTGAATGATTTTCTTGCCGGAAGGATCAACCGCAGGCAGTTTTGGGTGTTGGCGGAATTCAGATATCCAACACATCAGATAAGTTTTCATACGTTATCGGCATTAAATTGCCTGACATTTGACAGGAGTGAGATTATCTATGACCGAAAAGGAAAAAAATGATTTTTTTTATGTATGTTCCCTAATCGAATATATCGCGCGACAAACCAAAAACAAACGCCGTGTCATAGTTGAAGCATTAGGAAGAGACGGGATTGAAAAACAACTCTATGACGCGGAAATAAATCACTGCCTTTCTTTTGAGCAGGTAAGTGATGAACTGATCTCACAATACAAGATCACCAACGGCGATTTCGATACAATCACAGATTGCAAATATGCTGTTCCAAGTTTTATGGATATTGGAAAGCTGTACAGTATCATGATCGAGGATTGTGCCGGAAGCGGCGAAGAAGTGGAGGAATTGATAAATATTTTTTCTTCCTTCATCAGCGACGAAATATCCGACTTCCAAACAGACGTATATTACCAAAACCCCAGTTATCTGGAATGCTCCTATAGAGCAGGGTATCTGCTGGATTAGAAGCGCAGTCAGGGTTTTACCTTTTTCGCGTCTTCCTCTCCCGCAGAACCCCCTCAACGGGAATGTCAGAAAATACGGAAACATATACGAAAGCTTTATTTCGGCCTGTAAGCGACATACGTGATCGTTCCGTCTTCATTTAAAATAAACACGTCTATAAGCAGATCTTCTAAACCATCTCCTGAATAACTATAACTGAAATCAGGACACATGCCCGGCTTGCCATCCGGGAAAAGGGTTTCCACCGGTATGCCGCCGCTGCCTGCGGCCGCCCCTTCCTCATCATTCAGTTCATAAGAGTAGATTGCGTTTCCATACTCATCCACTGTGCAGATCTGCCTTGTATACTCGATCGGCTCAGCGTACTCATCAATATTTTCCGGTGTCAGCATCGCCATAAAGTCTTCTACTTCCAGATCTGCCGCATCTTTTTCCATAGGCTCTCCCGGATCATTCCACGACTCCTCCAGCTCTTTCAGATAAGCCTCAGCTGCCGCCGGATCAGCCTTTGCCGGATCCACAGGCAGTGTAAACAGCGCATTCACGCCTTCATAGCTTTGATTACGGCTCATTTCACCGGTATTCGCATCATATCTGTAAGCAGCCGGGTCATAGAATGTTCCCGAGCTTACCCCCACATAGATCCCCTGGTCTGCAAACATCTCTATATTATCCATACTCAATATCCGGTATTGAATGCCGTTCTTTATCAGCTCCGTATAGCCGCCTCCCATACTCATCAGACTGTACCGATTCGGATCAAGGCCGTGGATATAATGAGATGCATAGAAAGGCACTTTTCCATATTCATCAGAGCTTACATCCGGCATTGGCGTACCGTCTTCACGTTCGATCGCTATCACCGTATACGTTTTGTTCTCCTCCACCTCGCCCTGGTCATTTTCCACCATATATTGACTGAGGTTTCTGCCGGACACACTTCCCAGTAATGTGATCCGATAGCCGCCGCTTTCCTGCGTCTCATCTACCAGGATGGCATCTTCACTTAAGAATGCCTGTTTCAGTCCATCATCCTCCGCCTCCGTCGCCACTTCCGCCGGACTCAGATATTTATACACTGCCAATGCCGTGCCGGAGCACAGTACCAGTATACATGCTGCCGCAATCGCTGCCGCCGGCACTCTTCTTTGATAGCTTCTTTTCTTATTCCTGCTCATTTTTCTTCTCTCCTTTGCCTCCAGAAGAATCCGGTCATTTAATTCCTCATCCGGCTCATCCACAGGAGTCAGAGCAGCTTGTAACAGTTCTTCTATATTTTTTTTCATGGTTATAATTGGCCCTCCAACCTCTCCTTAAGCATTCGCTTTGCCCTGTGTATCCTGGTCTTCACTGTACCTTCCGGTATCTGCAGTAATGCCGCGATGTCCGCTATCGGTAAGTCTTCCATATAGCTGAGCAGAATCGGTATCCGGTATTTATCCGGCAGCATCTTTACCGCCTGCCTGACAATGCGGCATTCCTCCCCTGATATCATCCTGTCTTCTACCGCCCGCTCCGCAGAAGGAATGTCATTTACGGTCTCATCCACAGAGACAGGTATCCCCATAATCTTCTGTCTTCCCAACAGTTTCCGCTTATGATTTCGGTACAGGTTCAATGCAACACTCATCAGATAACTCTTCGGATTCGATCTGATCACCAGCTTCCCATTCATCTCAAACAGTTTCAAAAATGTGTCCTGATACAGATCATCCGCCTCCTGCCGGCTGCGTGTCACACAGCAGCAAAACGAATACAGATCCTTGCCGTATGTGTAAATGTAATTTTCCAGTTCTTCCTGTTTCATCATAATCCCCATTCAT
>CAYXKS010000446.1:0-2732 GCA_964465725.1 uncultured Bacteroides sp.
TGGAAGGAAAAATAGAAGGAAAGATAGAAGATGTCATGGAATTACTGGAAGATTTAGGGAAGGTTCCGGCCAGAATCGGGGATCGTATCAGACAGGAAACGGATCTTTCTGTTTTGGGCAGGTGGATCAGGTGTGCTGCTTCTGCATCCAGTATCGCTGAATTTGAGGCAAGAATGTAGGACAGCGGTTATCATTCACAGTCGAAATGCGCATTAACTGCGCATTTACGACCCGATACAGTAAATTTTTGAAGCATTTGTGCCTCGCCGAAGGCGACTCTAAATGCGCAAATGCCGTTACTATGAGCAGGGTAATCTGCGAATAGGGACGGCCGGCGGTCTGGTGCCATGACATGGATTTGCGTAGTAAAACAGCGCGGAAATGGAGATTAGGCGGATGAAATATTTTAATACAGAAGGTTTCTGCAATCCGGAAGAGCATTATATGGTGAACTTGGATGACAGGCTTAAATACATCAAAAGATTTCTGGTTGACAGGAAGAAATATTTTGTTATCAACAAGGGCAGACAGTACGGAAAAACCACGACACTGGTGGCTTTGGAGAAATATTTAAAGAATGATTATATTGTATTATCGCTTGACTTCCAGGAGATTGGCACGGAGGATTTTGCAGATGCTTCAACATTTACGAAGGTCTTCTCTGAAATGGTGATGGAAGCTTTTAAAATTGCGGAACCCGACAGCAGTGACAAGATGTTAGAGTCCTTGCTTGATTTGGCAGTGAATTCTGAAGAGGGAAGTTTAAAAGGCCTGTTTACAAGTTTGAGTGAGATATGCGCAAGAGCGCCGAAACCTATTGTGCTCATGATTGATGAAGTGGATAGCGCCTCCAACAATCAGGTGTTTATTGACTTTCTTGCACAGCTAAGAGGATATTATCTGGCAAGAGAAAAGAAGCCGATTTTTTATTCCGTGATTCTTGCGGGCGTTTATGATATTAAGAACCTGAAATTGAAACTACGTCCCGATAAAGCGCATAAGTACAATAGTCCATGGAATATTGCAGCGAAGTTTAGCATTGATATGAGTTTTTCTGTCGAGCAGATTGCCTCTATGCTGAAAGAATACGAGGCCGATCATCATGTCGGAATGAATATTCAGACTATTGCAGAAGAAATCTATCGGTATACTTCCGGTTATCCATATCTGGTATCAGCTATCTGCAAGCTAATGGATGAGGAATTGCCGGGAAATTCATGGTTGGAGAGTCCGGAGAATGTATGGTCAACGGAGGGAGTCGTGGAAGCAGTAAAGCTTATACTGGTTGAACAGGCCCCCTTTTTTGAAAGTATGGTTCGCCAGTTAGAAGAATATCCGGAGATGAAGAAATTGCTTAAGGCGGTTTTATTTCAAGGGAAAAGAGTGTCGTACAATCCGGATCTGCAGCCGGTCAGCCTTGCATCGATGTTTGGTTATATTATTAATGCGAAGGGGAGCATACAGGTAGCTAACCGCATTTTTGGGATGCGCCTGTATAATCTGTTTTTGGCAGAGGAAGAACTTACGAATGCGTTGTATGATAAGGCGCAGGGTAATAAGTTCCAATTTATCAATGGCGACAGGCTGAATATGGATCTGGTAATTGAGAAGTTTGTACTATATTTCCATGATATTTACGGGAACAGCGATGAGAAATTTCTGGAAGAGCAGGGCAGAAAATTGTTCCTTCTATATTTGAAGCCTATTATTAATGGTACAGGGAATTACTATATCGAGGCGCAGACGAGGGATGCACGGCGTACAGACGTGATTGTGGACTATATGGGAGAGCAGTTTATCATCGAACTTAAAATATGGTACGGAAACGAATATAATGAGCGAGGTGAGAAGCAGCTGGCGGATTACCTGGACTATTACCATAAAGACAGAGGATACATGATCAGCTTTAACTTTAACAAGAAAACCGGCATACAGGAAATCAGCATAGGAGAGAAAACAATTGTTGAGGCGGTTGTTTAACGACTGTTAAAGTGGAAAATGAGAAGATTATCAACGCCGGATTGATCTCCGGAATTGCAATCAATCCTGGCACCAATGTGGAAACAGTCATGGAGATGCTGCGGATTGTTAAGATAGTGCTGGTAATGGCGGTAAATTCCGGCAATGCAGGCAGATGCTCATGACGTATGTTGGGGAGAAGATAACGAGACTTTTGGCATTAAAAGACGAAAGGAAATATAGTGAATTAGATAATTATTATCAGTCTATTTGATACTGATACAGGAGAATACAAATGCAGAATTTAAGTTATTTAACTGAAGAATTTTATAAGACAGTTCATCATGAATTGGTAAAGTATGCAGGGGATTATGAACTGCTCCAGCAACGCACAAAGATTATGGAAGCGGCTCGCCAGGAGAAAGTGGCCAGAGATGAAGAAAATATTGAAATATTGGAGACTTTTGGAGCGATTTTATAAACCTCATAGCTACTGCCGATCCTCTGGGCTATGGCGTATCAGACGACTTGGGATATATGATAGAGGATGCTCGTATAGAACTCGGGTATTATGATGAAGCAGATGAGGACGAGAGACGCCCGTAAATGCTGTTGAGGGTTAAAAAACACAGGAAGTTAGGAATTACTATGGAATTCAATTTCGATTAAACGGAAAAACGTTTGTATATATTTGAAAAGCATATTGCATTGAAAGCAACCATATGCTATACTCCACTTATCAAAAACAAATCTTGATTCTTAAATGTGCACGT
>CAYXKS010000447.1:0-2724 GCA_964465725.1 uncultured Bacteroides sp.
GCAGCCGGTAGCCGCTTTCATAGAAGAAAAGACCGGTGACGATCGGATAAAAGAAAGTATGCTTTGCAGCCACGCTGGGGGAATAGATAAAATATTCGGATTGAGAGGCAACAAATTGTTCGCAGGATTTCAAAATAATTCCTCCTATCAGTATAAGTATAGTTGTATATTATAGCGAATAGCAAAAAATGACAAGCGCAAATTTTATAAATAAAATTGCAGTTATTTGTAATGTAACTTAAGAAGGGATGAAGTATAGTAAGATCAGCCGGAAGGTCTGGCAGTGAAAAAACATTAAGAAACTCTAAGGCGTCAGAGAACGCTGCCTAAGAGTTACTAAATGTTTCAGAGAATGCCCAAAAACAGGGCATTCTCCGTATGGATATGAGATTCCACAGAACGGAATCATGAAGGCTAAAGTGAAAGAAAGGATGTTACAGATCATGAGTGAAGTGAAAGTATGGGAAGAAAAAGTGGTCATTCCTACCTATGAGACAGGAGCGGCGGAGAAGAACCCTATTTTTCTGGATAAGCGGGTTTATCAGGGAAGTTCGGGGAAAGTCTATCCTTATCCCACTGTTGAGAAAATCAGTGATGTAAAAGTGGATAAGGAATACAGTGCGGTATATCTTGAAAATGAATATCTGAAGGTAATGGTTTTGCCGGAGCTTGGGGGCCGGATTCAGCGGGCTTATGATAAGACGAATGATTATGATTTCGTATATTATAATCATGTGATCAAACCGGCTCTGGTAGGGCTCTGCGGGCCCTGGATCTCCGGGGGCATTGAATTCAACTGGCCTCAGCATCACAGGCCGACCACTTATCTTCCGGTGGACCATATGCTTACGAAAAATGAAGATGGAAGCAAATCGGTATTGTGCCATGATGTAGACCAGATGTATGGGACGAAAGGAATCGCTAAGATTACCTTATATCCGGGCAGGGCGTATATTGAGATCATGGGACAGTTGTATAACAGAACGTCTCTTCCGCAGACTTTCCTGTGGTGGGCAAACCCGGCGGTTCCGGTAAACGACTATACGCAGTCCATTTTCCCTCCAGATGTCCATGCGGTTATGGACCATGGCAAGAGGGACGTTTCAAGATTCCCGATTGCAACAGGAGTATATTATAAAAAGGACTACAGCGACGGTGTGGATATTTCGCGGTACAAAAATATTCCGATCCCTACCTCTTATATGGCGGAAAAGTCCAAATATGATTTCGTGGGCGGGTATGATTATCAGAAGAAAGCAGGGATCCTTCATGTGGCGGACCATCACATATCACCGGGCAAAAAGCAGTGGACATGGGGATGCGGGGATTTCGGCAAAGCATGGGATCGCAACCTTACGGATGAAGACGGGCCATATGTAGAATTGATGACAGGCGTATATACGGATAACCAGCCGGACTTTACATGGCTCAAACCCTTTGAAGAGAAAACCTTTAAGCAGTATTTTATGCCTTATAAGGCGGTCGGGCAGGTGAAAAACGCGACAATCGATGCGGCGGTCAATATGACGGCGGAAGACGGGAAAGTAAATGTTGTCGTATATGCTACTGGCAGGCATATGGCGAAAGTGCGTCTGGAGTATGACGGGAATGTCCTGATGGAAGAAGAGGCGCTGCTCTCCCCGACGGATATTTTTGAAAAGGAGATCACATATGCCGTAGAAGATGAAACAAAACTTACGGTGAGCGTGGCTGAGGGTGGGGAGATATTAGTCTCTTATACACCGGAAAAGCAGGAGATCGAGAAACTCCCGGATCCGGCAGAAGCGGTGGCAGAACCGGAGAAGATTGCCACAGTAGAGGAACTGTATCTGGCAGGACAGCATATCGAGCAGTACCGTCATGCAACCTATCTGCCCGATCCCTATTATCTGGAAGCCCTAAAACGCGATCCGGGTGATATCCGTGTCAACAACGCATATGGAACGCTTCTGATGCGCCGCTGTAATTTTACGGAAGCTAAAAAATACCTGGAAAAGGCGTTGGAGCGGATGACCAAACGCAACCCGAATCCATACAGCAGCGAGGCTTACTACAACCTTGGCCTTGTCAAGCTGTTCCTTGGGGATAAGGACGGCGCTTATGATGATTTCTTCAAGGCAACATGGAGCAATGAGCAGCAGGAGATGTCTTTCTATTATCTGGCTGCCATCGATGCCGGGAAGGGAGCTTTCGGTCATGCGTTGGAAATGGTTGATAAAGGGCTTGTAAAAAATGCGCATAATATTAAAGCGCGCGCCTTAAAGGTGTATCTTTTGAGAAAGCTGGGAAGGACAGACGAGGCAAAGATGCTTGCGGCAAAGAACCTTGCACTGGATCCCTTTGATTTCATGACGGGCAATGAAGTGGCGATCATGGAAAACAGCACGAAGAAGCGGGAAGAATTAAATGTACTGATGCGTGATTTTGTACAGAATTATCTGATGACGGCGAGAGATTATGCAGAGGCAGGGGCATATGCGGAAGCAGAAAGGATGCTGGACGACTGTAAGAGCGCGAATCCGCTGGTAAGATATTATCAGGCGTATTATCTGGAAAAACTGGGGAATGCAGAAGCGGCGGAAACGAAAGTTGCGGAAGCGGAGGCGATGAGCCCGGATTACTGCTTCCCGAATAAGATGGAGGATGTGCCGGTACTGCGCTATGCAGTTGATCAATACGATGCCGGAATGGCGGCTTATTATCTTGGAAATCTGTTCTTTGACA
>CAYXKS010000448.1:0-2708 GCA_964465725.1 uncultured Bacteroides sp.
GAATTATCTGTCATGATCTGCAGCATCACCCTGAGAACACAGTACCTTCTGCCCTCATTCTCTTCTGTTCCAATCTCTATATCCCCATAATATTTCCGCGCTGCATGGCGGATGACCGCAAGACCGAACCCATGACCGTCTTCCGCTTTCGTCGTGACCGGCAGCCCGCTCTGCCTGTCCATTTTAAGCTCGCCCGAAAATGTATTTCTGACTTCTATCACATACATATTTTTCATCCGATGCACAGACAGAAACACTTCACGGCATTCTTCCTGCCTGACCGCTTCCACGGCATTGCTCAGCGCATTGTTCAAAATAATGCTGATATCGAATGCATCCGCCTTTCCTCTCTGCGGATAATGAAAACCACATGTAAAAGCGATTCCCTGCTCCTCCATCTTCTTTTTCCATCCGGAAAGAACCGCATCCGTGACAGGATTGCCGCTTTTTACATCCGGCGAAGTATCCTGTATTCCCGTTTTCAGGGCTTCTGCATATCTGCCCGCCGCTTCGTACTCTCTTCTCCCGTATAGTTCTTCCAACGTCATGAGATGGTTTCCCATATCGTGACGAAACCTGCGCATATCGGAATAAAGCCGCTCCACCTCCATGATATGGCTCTGCATATCTTTCATCTGCATCATAAACACCCGGCGCTGGCCATCCGCCTCCTGCTCCTGCTTCCATTTCCGGAATACATAGACACTGACCAGAATCGCAGTGTAAGAGATCAGGCTGTACAATGCCATCAAAAGACAATATCCCGGCAGGTCATATACACTCTTCGGCGTCTCGCTTTCGTAGGCCAGTATGAAGAACTGAATCACTCCATAAGCCAGAGCCCCCGACACAGAAGGCGTCACCAGGAGCAGCAGTTCTTTCCCTTTCATATATTCCTGGCCGCCGCAATATACCCGCAGCATGAGCCGGACCGCTCCATACATCACCGCCATTCTCACAATAAATTCAACTATAGTCTCCACAATGAAATGATAAAACCAGAACTCATAACTCTCCATTGCCAATGTATAGAGAAATGACAAAGACTCATGGTCCCTGGTCGATAGTATAAAAGATAATTCCCACGTCGACAGCAGATTCCTGATATTTGTCACAACCGATTGTGACTGCCACCGTATGCAGAAGAAAGTAACGGCGAGAAAAACCTTCTGGCCGAAATTCTGCCTGTCCATCAGACACATGACGAGAAACGCCGCCAGCGTTCCCAGGCCATAGGCCAGTACATTGGAGATGTAAAAAGGCATAAAATGCAAAATCATCATGACTACAGTATAAGCTGCCCCGATTTTCCACAGTGTACCACAACGGCCGATTCGATCCCTGATACCACCACCGCAGTATTCCTGCTCCCGTCCTGCATCCCGGTACAACAACTTATGGTGTCCTGCTCTTCGAAAAAACAGCTTACGGTCTCCCGGTTCCTGCCCTGATCCCCGAAACAGAGACTTATGACATTCCGGTTCCGGCATGGATGGCCTGACCCAGAGCACATAGCAGTATGCGTTGAACAACGTAATGCATACCATGTGAATATTACTGATTATTTCATAATAGGGTTCAAACGGATTCATTCTGTCGTCCCTCTCCTGCTGATATAATGCATATACTGTCTCACGAAGCCGGCAAACTGCTTCTTCGACATCAGAGCCGTTCCCTGCTCCAGCCATACCGTCGTAGCGTCATATTTCTCCACATACTTCATATTCACCAGGTATGACCGGTGTGTCCTGTAAAAATAATCGCCGGTCTTTTGCGACAGCTCTGTCATCTTTCCATAATACTCCACGTTCCCACCCGTAGTATGAAGCGTAATCTTCCTGTTAAAGACTTCAGCATAAATAATACTGTCTATCGGAATCGCCGTGGATACCCCTCCGCGCTTGACAAAAAGCATGGCGGAATACTCATCCTTCTGTCTCTTCTCACTCTTTTCACACTGGGCCAGCGCTTTGAGAAACACCTTGCGCAGCTTATCCTCCCGGATAGGCTTTACCAGATAATGAAACGCCCCCACATCAAAAGCATCGTAAACATATTCTGACAATGCTGTCACAAATATCAGGACAGTATCCCACTGACGCCTGCGCAGTTCCTCCGCAATCTCCATACCGTCTCTTCCCG
Organism: uncultured Bacteroides sp.; assembly: GCA_964465725.1. GTDB lineage: Bacteria > Bacillota > Clostridia > Lachnospirales > Lachnospiraceae > UBA3282. The sequence continues at coordinate 2,143 of CAYXKS010000448.1, forward strand.
GCATCTGTATATCCAGGAAAAGAATATCCGGCTCCTGCCCGCTGCATCCGGCGTCAAGCAGCTCCTCACCCGAAGAATAGCACAGAATCTGACACACATTTCCGTTTTCCTGACAGATCCTGTCCAGCTTTTTCCTTAAAATTTCCTGTATTTTATTATCGTCGTCACATATTGCAATCCGCATTCTGCCTGTTCCTGCCTGAGTCAATGTTTTTACAATGTCATTTAATTAAGCCAATACACAGCGCCTGACTTAACCATAAAACTTTCCTTCTTCTCACATAGTATAACATGATACCCACTCTTCTCTCTTTCCAATCTTTCGAAAATGTTGTGAAACGACCCTTTTTTGATGTAAATCACGGCAATGGGAGCGCTTTCCACCTCCTGAAAAGCGCTCCCATCGTTCAACCCTTTTACACAATTCATATCCACTGAAATAATCCAGCTTTGATATTAAAAACATAGTAACATTTCGGCTTCCTGTTGTCAACCGCTACATGCAATCAGTTAACAGTATTTTAGCAGGCGCATTTTAAGACATCCTCAGCCTTCTATACCGGTTG
>CAYXKS010000449.1:0-2704 GCA_964465725.1 uncultured Bacteroides sp.
AATCCCGGAATGAAAACGCGAAGGTTGGCCTTGTTTGGATTGTGGCTTCTGTCATTGGTGTCGATCAGTTTCTATGGGGGAGCGGTCAGCTATGGCTTCTTTTTTGGCGTGACTTTGATTCCGGTTGTGGCAGTGATTTATCTGGCGCTCGTCTATTTCCGGTTTAAAATCTATCAGAAAGTGGGACGCAGAAATGTGGTGTGCGGGCAGCCGGTATCCTACTTGTTTGTCCTGCAGAACGATGATTATTTTGCTTTTACCAGCGTGGGTGTCAGGCTTTTTTCTTCTTTTTCTTATGTGGAAGAGCTTCCGGACGGAATTGAGTATGAGCTGCTTCCGGGAGACAGGTTTACCTATGAGACGAAACTGGTGTGCAAATACAGGGGAGAGTATGAGGTTGGAGTCAAAAAGATCGTAATCACTGATTTCCTGCGTCTGTTCCAGATCAGTTACAAGGTGCCAGAAACGATCAAAACGCTTGTTTTGCCGAGAATCGTGCGGCTGAGCGAGCTGCGGTGTATCGCGGATATTTCGGTGCTTTTGCAGCGGGAAAATTTCAGGGAACAGACGGAACCGGATGTGGTGGTGCGGGATTATGTGCCTGGCGATGCACTGAAACAGATCCATTGGAAAGCCGTGGCCAGGGAACAGAAACTGAAAGTGAGAAACAGGACAGGGGAGGAGAAAGCGGGAATTACGATTCTGTGCGATACGAAACGATACGCCCGTGACAACAGAGTATATCTTCCGCTGGAGAATAAGATACTGGAGGTTCTTCTGGCAATCGGAATTTTCTTTGCGGAGCGCAATATGGCGTATGATGTCTGTTATGGGCAGCGCGGAATAGTGAGAAGCCATGTGCGTGGAATACAGGATTTCGACGCTTTTTATCACCAGGTATCGGAAATTGATTTTCGGGAAGAGGAAGCGGTCGGGGAAGTTTGCAGACAGACTATGACGGAGGGAATTTGGCAAAGCAGCAGGGTGGTCTTCCTGATACTGCACGTATGGGAGGATGAAGTGTGGAAAATGGCGGAACAGATGGCGGCGGGAGGCGTAATCGTGGTGCTCTGTCTTGTCACGGATGATAACGTGGAGATTTACAGGAAGTACGGGAGTATGCGGGAGAGAATCGTGGTGATTCCCGTGGAAGCTGAATTGGAAGGGAGATTGTGATGGAGACCGGACTGCGCTTACAGGGAAAAGACGGGTACCGTCTATTGTACACGGCTATACTGTTCTGCATGGTACTGACTGGGGCGGGGCGTTTCCTGGGAATCACTGACCCTTCGGTGGTTCATATCCTGACAGCGGCTGTCGTGATTGCTCTGTGTGTCGTGATTCAGCTTCTGAAGGGGAGAAGCCGGATGGTATTCGTGATTCTGACGGCTGTTTTTTTCATGGTGGTTATCATGGCTGTAGGTGTCCGGCAGTGCGCTTTGTTCCTGCAGATGTGGCTGCGCTGGGCTGTGGGGGCACCCGGCTGGGAGGAAGAATGGAGCATTGGCTATGAATTGATTCAGACGGTGCTTCTTACGTTTTTATGTTATGCGGTACAGTTCGTTCTGGAGAGATATCTTATTGTCAAGGTGCTCACGGCGGATATCCTGATCTCCTTGCTGCTTTTTTGTCTGTTGACGGAGTGGGAGGTTTCCCATATAGGGGTTGCCTTTTTGTTCTGTTACTTTTTTATGGTCTATGCAGAATGGGTGCAGCAGGAGTGGAAGAAGACAGGCAGTGTGGACAGGAAAAGGCATATGCTATGGATCATGCCTTTTGTAGTGCTTTACTTCTTACTTTTGTGGATCATGCCGGCGCCGGAACATCCTTATGAATGGAGGTTTGTCAGAAGGACTTATTCACAGCTCAGTGAGTCTCTGATCAGCCTGACACAGAATCTGATGAGCGGCGGTGGCGATGACTTCGACACGACGCTCAGCGGTTTTTCCGGGGAGGGGGACATGCACGATGAGCTGGAAGAAAACGGCCGGGAGGTCATGACGGTCCGGGCGTCCGGACGGCTTATGACCAATGTCTATCTGACGGGAAAGATTTATGATACTTTCAATGGCAGGGAATGGATTCAGGAGAATCATGTTTCGGATGCGCATGAATTTGAGGATACAATGCAGACACTGAAAGCGGCAGAACGTTTTGAAGAAGGTTCTTTGCGTGACTATCTGGTTTCAGTGAGACTGACGGTCAGATATCGGTATTTTCGCACGGAGTACCTGTTTGCACCTCTGAAAACGAACCAGATTCAGGTGCCGGGGGAGCGGGAGCCGTATCTTCGGGACGGTGATAACCTGCTTTTCCGTAGGAGGCGGGGATATGGCACGGAATACGAGGTGAATTATTACCAGATCAATGCCGGGGCATACGATTTTGACCAGTTTCTGAAGCGGTCGGACATGCCGGAAGAGGATGAGGAGCGGACACGGAGAATTTATGGCAGCTATCTGGAAGATATCGTGCTTTCCGCGGAGACGGAGCGTTATCTGGAAGCACTTACAGAGGGAGTTGACGATCCGGTTGACAGGCTGAGAATCATCGAGCATGAGCTGTCTTCCTGGCTCTATACGAGGCACCCGGAGAAAATGCCGGAAGGAATTGGAAGTGCCGGGGAATTCCTGGATTATTTTCTGATGGAGAGCCGGGAGGGATACTGTACACATTTTGCCACGGCGTTTGCATTGCTGGCGAG
>CAYXKS010000450.1:0-2691 GCA_964465725.1 uncultured Bacteroides sp.
CAAAGAGTCACCATTTAAATTTCCTTATATTACAATTACCGTGCCAGCGTGAACTGACTGACAATACCATCCAGACTGTCCGCCATCACTGTGTTTTCTTCCGACTGACTTAAGATTTCCGCAGCGACATCCGCCGTGCCCTCGCTCTTTCTCACGATCACATTAATCGCATCCCTGTTTTGCGACGCGATATTCTTTACCTCTATGATGCTGGCAAAAATCTGATCGATGGATGTATGCAGATCACCAATGAATATTTGCAGTTTCTCAATATCTTTTCGTATTTCCTCCACCGAAGCGCTGTAATGATTGGACTTATCCGCAAAATCATCAAAACATTCCAGGACCTCTCCTTCTATATACTGCATAATCGATGCCACACACTGGTTAACGTCCTCAATACTCTCGTTGGAAGATTCGCACAATTCCCTGATATGTGCGGCAGTGTCCTTAGCCGTAACTGCCAGCTTGCCGATTTCACCCGCCACCACCGAGAATCCTTTTCCGGCCTCGCCGGATCTTGACGCCTCAATGGAGGCATTAATGGATAAAATATTTGTCTGATTGGAGATATCCAGAATACCAGCTGCCATTCCGTTGATCTGGGACAGATTATTCAGGCTCTCCAATGCATTATTTACGGAAGACTTTGTCCTTTCCAGGCGTGCTCTTGTATTCTTCAAAGACGCATTCGCACTTTGGCGCATCGCCACGGCACCCTGCATCATAGCCTCGCTGGCTTCAGAACTGCTCCGCAGGCTGTCCACCACATCTCCGATCGAATTATGTATACCCCCAATTTCGTCATTGACCCTTTCTATGGCATTGTTGATTCCTTCCAGACTGCCCGAAAGTTCCTGGGAAGTAGATATATTTTCTGTCATACATTCCACCAGATTTACGGAAGACTTCTTAAGGGCGGCTGATTTTTCTTCCAATTTGATGCAGCATACTTTCAGTGTGCTTATAATTTTATTTAATGACTGAATCACACTGTCCGAAGCCACCGCCATCTCACCCAGATCGTCGTTGCGGTTCATATGCTGATGAATATCGGTTTCCTCACTGATATCACAGTCCGCAATCCTTCGAAGCGCTTTCGTAATAGGCGACAGCGGTCTCATAAATTCAGAGATGATAAAATAGGTTACACCCAGCAGCAGTATAAGCGCAATTCCGCATAGGAGCAGCAACAGCCTGCCGGCATCATTGGCGGATGCAAAAATTTCATCCGTTGTATCCGTCAGCAGAAAAAGCCAGCCTCTGTCCGGAATATAACGGTACGCTGCAATATTATCCGTTTCATTGTCAGAATATTCCACATAATTGGCTGTTTCCCACGCACTGCCGCCTTCCTGCAGCTGCCTGATAATATTTACAATATAGGGTTCCTGCGCAATAGTGCCGAGTTTATCTTCGTCGTGGTGAAATATGTATTCTCCTGTGTTGGTATTGATCAGATAATACTGCGCGTTGTTCAAGCCGGCTGTAGGCAGGCTGTCCAACGCCTCCTTCAGTCCGGAGATATAGATTCCGGCGCCTACCAGCCCGACAGGATTCCCCTGTCCGTCCAGACAGGCCCGGTATATGGAAACAATCTGCTTCCCGCTGGCAGGTGAAAAAATAAAGCCAGCATTATATACACCATCTGCCGCCATCATAGAGTCCTGCAATGCTCTAAGTGATTCTCCCTCTCTTGTAGTGATTCCCACAACCGCCTCGTTCGTATGCGCCAGCACATGCGTGTTCCATTCGCTGACATAGATTCCTTCCAGATTCTCTATATCCGCGCTGAAACGTTCCGTATATTCCTGTGCCGCAGCAACACAGCCAGGATCCGTAGGATTGAAAAGCAAATCTCTGATTTCTCCCGCTCTGCTGTAGGCAGTGAGATCCGCTTCCATTTCATGCACATAGTTCTGTATGATCTGCGAACGGCCATCCACAATGGTCTGCATACTGTCAATCGTATTGTTATGAATATTCCCGCTGATCGTCCTGTTTACAAATAAATATAAAACAGCAAGCACAATAAACTGTAACGTCAAAATGCATGCCGTGATCTTAAAAGAGACTTTTTTCCTCTGTTTCATACCGATACCTCCACAGATATATTTTCCTGTCCTCTTTCTTCATTCATTAACACACTGTCCCCTGGCTGTACTCCTATGCCAGGATTGCCGTTGCCTCATACCGTTCATCATCTGCGCATCCCGACCATATATTATCATGAATCAGTGGCAGAAACAAGCGCAAACCCTAACGTGCGCATTTCTGTCTGCCTGGCTAACGTCGTCGATTGCAGCAAGCACAACACCACCACAATCCTTTATCGGCCTAATGCCTTCCAAGCGGATTATTTCACTAAACTGTTTACGTCTTCTGGTTGATCGTAGTATAATAAAAGCGGAATGACATGGGGCACAAGTATGAAAAGAACACCTGAGGCAACAGCTCTGCGCATTTACTGCGCTGAGCGTACACGCGCCACGCAGCTCGCCTGCGTGTGTGCATCTGTTACTTGCACCGTACTTTTCACAGAACGTTTGTGTCTGGAAAGACATGAGGTGCAAGTATGAAAAGAACACTACCTATAGATCAGCTCTGCGCAGGTATGCGCTACCGCAAAATCCCGAATTTCCGGGCTGATTTTAACAGCGTTGTATTGCCCGACCCTATGTCATCGACCAC
>CAYXKS010000451.1:0-2688 GCA_964465725.1 uncultured Bacteroides sp.
ATCCGGCAGTTTAGAAGTGGAGGGGAGTTGCTGCAGGCGCCGGAAAGCTTTGACATTGTTTTCCTCGATATCATTATGCAGGATCTGGATGGGATGAAGACGGCACAGATTATCCGCAAAAGAATGTTTGACAAGATACTTGTTTTTGTATCTTCCAGCAGGGAGTATGTGTTCGATGCGTATGACGTGGAGGCTTTCTGGTATCTGCTGAAGCCTGTGGATGACAGGAGACTGAGGAGGGTACTGCAAAAGGCCGTCCTGAAAACGGAAAGGCGTTCCAGGGAATTTATCATTGTCAGCAGGGAAAGGCAGAAAAATAAGTTATTTCTTGACGATATATATTATTTCGAGATAAAAGGGAGAGTGGTTGATGTTCATGGGCCGGAAGGGGTCTTTACTTATTATGAGCAGATAGGAGAGCTGGAGAACAAACTGCGGGATAAAGGCTTTTTCAGGTGCCATAAGAGTTATCTGATCAATCTGAAATATGTTGATGTGTATAACAGGCAGGAAGTGACTTTGGAAAACGGAGAAAATATCGTGATCGCAAAAAGAAGATATGACGGGTTTGTCCAGGCGGTGCTTAAGGTCATGCGGAAAAACGGGGGCATTGTATGAAACATATTTCAGGCTACATGGATATTTTGATCACGGCTCCCTTCTTTTTGGGGTATGTATGGACAGCAGATAAATTCTTAAAGAAATTTTCAGGGACTACTAAAAAGAAGGAGCTGCTGTTCATACTTTTTTCTTTTTGTGGCTGGCTGCTTATAAATACTGCAGGCAGGCGGTACGCTGTTCCGTATATTTATTCCCAGGCGCTGAAGTCCATATTATTTATGGGACTGGTGCTGTTGTTATTTCAGTCGGACAGGGAGAAAAGGATTCTGGCGGCTTCCATGTTGATGATGGGAATCAGGCTGGTGAGAAACTTTTGTGAATCTTTTTTGTCATGTCTGGCGCTTTTTTTCCGGTACACAGTAGAAAAAAGTCCGGCTCCATTGGTGGATGAGTGGGAAGACTGGGTAATCAGCTGCATCGGCCATTGTCTTGTGATGTTTGCTGTGTGCTGGATGTCCAGGCACCTTGAGTCTGTTTTCTGCGGCAAGCCGAAAAAGTGGTATGCCATATTGGCAGTTCCGCTGCTTGTGATTACTGTCGTGATTGATGTGGCAGCCTGGGGCGCGAGCAATGGTATTATGGTCAGAAGCGGGGGTAACATGGGCTTGTATTATGACGAGATTGCCAGCCACGCCGAATTTATGGTTTTGTCACTCCTGTCCATGTCGGCGGCAGGGGTTTATGTGTTTGGAATGAACAGGATTTATCTGGAGCAGGAAAAAAGTGACCGTTACCATTCTCAGATTGCGGTTTACAAAATGTTGACAGAGCAGTACAGTCAATCGGAACGGTTACGGCATGATATGAAAAATCATATCATTGCACTGTCGGCACTGTCTCAGAATAAAGAATGGGAGAAGATAGACAGCTATCTGAAAGATATGGAGAGCATTGTCCTTGAGACTGGCGGGGATATGACAGGGAATAAAGCGGTGGATGCACTTCTTTACCAGAAGCGGAAGCAGGCGGAAGAAGAAAATATCGAATGGGAATGTGATGTGCAGATACCAAAGGAATACTGCATCAACGAATTTGATCTGTGCGTATTGTTTGGAAATATATTGGATAATGCATTGGAGGCGTGCGAAAGGATGCAGTGCGGCGAATGTCGCTTTATCAATATCCAGGCCAGGAGAGTAAAGAAGTGTTTCTTACTTGAAGTAAAAAACAGCATGGACAGTTCGGGAAAAATATGCAGCCGGTCTTTGCGGAATGCCTGTGTCAGGGATGCCATGGAGCACAAGTACGCGGATGGATTTACAAAGAAAGATAATGCACAGGGGCATGGAATCGGACTGCTGAATGTAGGCGATGTGGTGGACAAGTATAATGGGGCAGTGCATATCGGGACTGAGGATGAAATTTTCACAATATCCATTCTGATTCCACTGAATGGCGCCGCACATGACATCAAAACGACTGTTTGAAACGTAAACCTAATATCACGTATTTCTATCGACGAAAATAAAAACGTAATGGTTCGGCCCAGGATGCCGCATTTACTGCAAGTCCGTAAGACGTAAGAGCATGTAAATCTGGCTAAAAGGGAAAAACAGCGATAGGAGGACGATATTATGCACGTAAAGACAATGGAAGGATTGATTGGGGCAAGGACTAACATGAATTTGCTCAACACTCCGTTTCGGGTTTATAAGGAAGCAAGGCTCGAGGGCGACACCGCAAAGATGGAGCGGGCAATGGGTTACATGAATGATTTCCACGAAGATGCCTGTGAGTACAAAGAGGAAGCTGACGAGGGCATGAAGAAAGATGCGGAGGAGACCCGCAGGATCGCGGAAGAGCAGCGTAAGGAGGCCATCCAGAAGCGCAAGGAAGAGCGTGAAAAACTGGAAGAGAAGCTCCAGGAAGACAGAAATGCCGACGCCAATACAGGCGCCAGGGAGACGAATGGGTGCCTTGTGGAGATCAGTGAGGAAGGAAAGGCATTGTTAACGGATAATATGGATACGGACAGCAAGGACTCTGATGAAATAAAGACGAATGCTGTGAAAGAGCCTGTGACTTATACCAAAACAGGCGAGACGGTTTCGGCAAAGCAGGAGGTAA
>CAYXKS010000452.1:0-2680 GCA_964465725.1 uncultured Bacteroides sp.
GTATAAGTATATGACGCAGGGAGGTTGTATATGATTTTTATTTCTCCGACGGATTTTCCAGATCCACCACTGCATTATTCTTCTTTCTTTCTGCAATGATCGAAGTATCTTCCGTATACTGCCCTGTTTTGTAATCAAAGACACGAATCTGATAAGGCTCCTCCAGAGAAATCCAGAGATCCAGATCCAGTAACTTAAAATCTCCATGCATGCATAGTTGGTCATTAAACCACCAATAGTATGCGTCCTCTCCCTCCATTGCGGTCACAGTGTACAGGATTCCCTCCATCCCATCTACCACTTCGATTCCTCTGTAATAGTTCAGCGCATCCTTATCCTGATCAAGCTCCGGCACACGCCTGTATATTTCCTCTTCCAGCTTAGCCATCTGTTCATAATGATCCTGTTTCCAGTTATATACCTCCAATCGGTCATACCCCGGACCCGCCAGATAGACCACGTATCCCTTTGTATCCGGAATGGTAACGGAAAACTCTTCCTGTTCATGTCCGGATGAGAAAAAAGGTAACGTTTCCGCCGCATACACCTGCACATTCACAACAAACGGCTCGTCATCACTCTCTTTCCAAATAATACGGCTGACACGGTAACCTGACAGATTCAGCCTGCCGTTTAGTACCAGGCTGCCATTCTCTTCCTGATAAGAAAAATCGGTTATCTCTACCTGTCCACCGGATAAGATGCTTCCAATCACATAAACCTTCACAAAAACAGACACGCAGCACAATACCAGCAGTCCTACAGCGATCCCCGTCACCAGTTTTAGTTTTTTCGTAAGCTTCTTTACTTTCCTGAACCCGTCCAGGGCAACCTGCTCCTCCGGTGTGCTCCCGCTGCCCAGTTCTTTCTGTATTTCCTCCGTCATTGCCACATGGCTCAGACGGCATTCCTCACATTCTTCCAAATGCTGTTTCACCGCGTCGTTTCCCGTCTCGCTCAATATCCCGTCGATATATCCGGGAAGTAAGTCTTTGATGATATCACAAGGGTACTCTTTATCCATACACGTTCAACTCCTTTCTCTTTTTATTTAACCTGCCATTTGATCTGGTTCTTATCGATCCTATTGAAAAGTCTGCTTAAGAGGCACATCACCACCCTATCTCAGCGCTTCATTGATAATAATCGGAAAGCTCCGTTTTCAACCGCTGCTTCGCCCGGTAAAAAACAGTTCTGCACCAGTTCTCGCTCCTTCCCATGATCTCACCGATCTCGCGAAAAGAAAGTTCGCCGGTCATGCGGTACAAAACGACTTCCCGCTCCTGTTCAGATAAATGGTGGATCGCGCGGTACAGTTCCCTTCTGCTCTCCTGCCGCAGTACATCAGCTTCTCCGTCCTGTGTAACGTAATCCTGTATCTGCTCCGGCAGTTCTACCTTCTCGACCCGCTTCTTTTTGCGCAGTTCCTGATATAAGATGTGTCTGGCAACCTGGCAGAGCCATACAGATAATTTACAGGAACCGTCATAGCGTTCAATAGAAGTGACTGCCCTCAGAAAAGTCTCCTGCATCAGTTCCCTGGACCAATCCGGATCATGCGTATAAGAATAGAGAAATCGATATACCAGACTGGCATATTCCTGATAGACGGATTCCATATCCATGCCGTTTTTGTCAGATTTCCGCAAACTATCACCTCCCATCACTGTATCGCACTACTTGATATATCCCATTTTCAGGAAATTCGTTACAATGAATTGACAAAAATAAAAATGCCGTCTTTACGCCCTTTCAGGCTGATCCAGCATTTTTACCTATACTACTCTATATGAAATTTATGCAGTCCGGTATACTGTCATAACTGCATATACGGCAGACGCATATCTTCCCGTGGCAATATCCGCCCGACTTCCTGCATGGTTGTCTTATAATGCCACGAGATTCAGGAAATGGCAGACACATAGGGAAATATTGGCCAAATAACACCCGCGCGGTTTTATAAAAGTTCCGAAAGCCGTATGGACAAGCCATTGAAAATGCATACAGAAACTTCATCATCAAAACGATATTGGCAGGTTCCTGCATCCTTTTCAAAATCATATACATTTACTATACGTGTCACAGGGTTTATGATCCAATATTCACGAACCCCCGCGGTACGGTATTTGAAAAGTTTTATGCCGTAATCCATTTGTTGTGTTGAGGGAGATACAACCTCTATTATCAGGTCCGGCGCACCATTGCATCCCTTCTCTGTCAACTTGCTTTTGTCACAGATCACAGAAATATCCGGCTCAACATAATTTTTATCATCAGCATTTAAAAAGACGGCAAAAGGGGCAGGGTAGACTTCACAATTTCCGTTGTTGTTTCTTATATGTTGGTGCAGGACAGAGACAAGCTCTGTTATCAGCTTCTGGTGTACCCTGGCAGGCGGAGCCATATTATAGATCCGTCCGTCGATCAGTTCAGCCCTCTGCCCATCCGGGAGGGCATAAATATCATCAATTGTATAAATGTTCTCCTGCTGTAACGCCATACCATTGCTCCCTTCTTTTAAAAGCCTTCTATTCCCAGCCTCATATTCTCAAATTTATATTATACTGCAATGACCGAAACACAGTGTAGACCTGGATGCCTGAAACCGCAGTTCTGTTGGCCGCTTCTTACTCTTCAACCGCCCCGATCAGCTCTGTCACATTCTCAATGCCGTATCGCT
>CAYXKS010000453.1:0-2645 GCA_964465725.1 uncultured Bacteroides sp.
ACAAATTGAAGAGGTTCTGGAACTTTATTATAACAGCGGACAATTTGTACATACGATGGATTTTCTGTGCAATTATTTCGACACACCTTATTCTATGTATGATAGTCTTGCCACTTGGTATGAACAGCACGATCTGTTTGGGATACAATCGTCCCGAATAAGAAAATATGAGATTTTACTGGATTTCGGAGCAGCACATCTCCAACAGATGAGCCGATTGAACCAGTTACAAAATTATGCAGGTGCGCAGTGTTCTTTTCAATATAAGCGTCCTCTGATTTCTATTCTTAAAGAATATATTACTTATGACCTGTATCTCAGGGAGCACATGAAAAACCGCCCCGAATTTGTCCTTTCCATGGAAAAATGGAAGAATACAATACATGACATCCTGCACAGAGAATCTGAGACACACGAATTATTTCCGGAATTATCTGATTACAATTATCGCGAATTAACGAAAACTCTTCATGTAGAAATATTCGAATGGATTTTTGATACGCCTGCTGCCTTGATATTTTACTATGAAAAACGTAACCCTTTGACAAATAATTGTATCAACGCAATAATACCAATGAAGGATTTATAACAACAGTTCAGCAAGACAACCTGACATTATGCAGCAATTCTAAGAACACACTCTCGCTCAATTCCAAACGCTGTGTACCGGCATAACCAAACAGCATATATACTAAATAGTTACGAGGATTTATAGAATCATCCAAAATATATTTCCATCAATATATTTTATGTTATACTTTCTTTAGAAGGCCGATGATTCATCTACCAAGTCAAAACTACAAATTAACAACAGGGAGGGTTATATTAATGATCAAAACATTCAACTATGACGATGTTCCGGTACTGGAGACAACATCCGGAAAACTGAAGGGTTACTTTTACAATGGAGAATACATATTCAAAGGTATCCCCTACGCGTACGCAGACCGGTTTCAAATGCCGGTAGAATCCAAATGGGAAGGCGTGAAAGAGGCAACATCCTACGGCTGCGTATGTCCGTTAGCGCAGCAGGACACCCCAAACGGAGAATTACTCGTTCCTCATCGATACTGGCCTCAGGATGAACATTGCCAGAATCTGAATATCTGGACGAAGACACTGGATAAAGATGCGAAAAATCCGGTGGTGGTCTGGCTGCACGGCGGCGGTTACTTTGCCGGTTCATCCATTGAACAGGCTGCGTATGATGGATTCAATATGTGTATGCACGGAGATGTTGTTGTCGTATCTGTCAATCACAGACTAAACATTCTCGGATATCTGGATCTTTCACCTTTCGGAGAGAAATATTACAATTCCGGCAATGCCGGCCACGCCGATATGGTGGCGGCGCTGAAATGGATTCATGACAATATTGCCGAATTTGGCGGAGATCCTGACAATGTAACGATTTTTGGACAATCAGGCGGCGGTATGAAGGTTTCGGATCTGATGCAGATCGCGGAAGCGGACGGTCTGTTCCACAAAGGACTGATTATGAGCGGTGTAGGAGATGTCAATATGCTGCCCTCCTGTACAGGAGACGGCCGTGAAATTGTCACTGCTCTCCTTAATGAACTTGGATTAAAAGAAAGCGAAGTTGAGAAATTAGAGACGATACCTTATTACGAACTGACGAAAGCCTATGCGAAAGTAAGTTCGGCCATCGCCAAGAAAGGCGGATATATCGGTGGCGGACCTCTGGTAAACGATTATTACAGGGGAAATCCTCTGGGATACGGACTGCGTGAGGAAGCGCATCATATTCCTGTGATGATTGGTAGCGTATTCGGAGAATTTTCTTTCGCTCCGTCTACATTCAACAAGCTGGAACTGACAGAAGACGCCATGAAAGAAATTATCAGGAAAGTATATGGCGACCACACAGAGGAGATGATACAGGCTTATACAAAAGCATATCCGGACAAAAATCTCACCGATCTGCTGTATGTTGACCGGGCAATGCGCCAGCCATCCAAGCGCCTTGCAAAACTTCATGCTGAAGGTGGCGCCGACGCTTATCTATATGATTTTACTTTGGAATTCCCAATCATGCATAATAAGATCGCATGGCACTGCTCGGATATCCCTTTCTTCTTCCATAATATTGATAAAGTGGAAGTATGCTCTATACCCGGCGTGAGCGAAGAACTTCAGGATCAGATCTTTGGCGCTTTCATGTCATTTGCAAAGACCGGAAATCCGAACTGTGATAAACTTCCCAAGTGGCCTGAAGTAACCACAGAACAAGAACCTACTATGATTTTTGACAGAAAATGTGAAGTGAGAATGAATTTCGATGATGCACTGTATGAATTAATCGACAGCATCCTTCCGCCTTTCAGTCTGATGACAGCTATGGAATCTCAGGACATACAACACTAAGCAACTGTTAACAAACAACGAATGCCAGACTTTGCCAAACATCCTGGACATCTTTATGTTTAATAAAAGACCAGTGTCATTTAATTAGCCGGACGCGTATGTCATTGTGTAATTGGCTGAACTTAATAAAAAATGCATGGATAGTACATTACACTTACTTTCCATGCATTTTTCAATTTATATAATTTTTATTCCTTAAAACATTCTTTACTCAAGCGCATCTTTCATCGACTTCACATACTCCCCGACATACTTTGCCG
>CAYXKS010000454.1:0-2607 GCA_964465725.1 uncultured Bacteroides sp.
ATAATTATTTGCAGGTGAAAGAAAACGACAGAGCTGTCATATTATCTACAAACGTATTGTTCGGCGTGCAGTCTCTGCTGATGAAGGGAGACGGACTGACGGGAATGTACTATGACTATGCCATGGCGGCGCCTCTGATGACGGAACAGGAGCGGCCGGGGGACTGTAATGTGCTGATTCTGGGAATGGGAACCGGAACCTATGCGACACAGTGCCGGAAGTATTTCGGCGATATGGAGATTGAGGGTGTAGAGATCGACGAGAAGATCACGGATCTGGCCAGGCAGTATTTTGAACTGCCGGAGGATGTGCCGGTGACTACCTATGACGGCAGGGCCTATCTGAATGCCATCGATGGAAAGTATGATGTGATCATGGTGGACGCCTATCAGGATATCACGATTCCTTTTCAGATGTCTTCTGTGGAATTCTTTACGCTGGTTAAGGAGCATCTGACGGAAAACGGCGTGATGGTGGTCAATATGAATATGAGAGGCAGCAAAGAGGGCAGCATTAATGAACATCTTTCGGATACGATTGGCAGTGTGTTTGGGGAAGTGTATACGGTGGATGTGAAGGGCTCTACCAACAGGGAGCTTTTCGCGTCGGACAATCCGCAGATGCTTAAGAATCTGTCTGCCCATCGGGCGGATATCACGGAGAGTGATCTGGCTGCGATGATGGAGACGGTAGAGGGACAGCTTGCGGCCTATGAAGCGGGCAGCTATATCATGACCGATGACAAGGCGCCGGTGGAGCTTCTGGGAATGCAGGTGATCGATGAGCTGATCCGGGATGAAGTCGCCCTCTATAAACAGATTTATGAGGAAAAGGGAATCTGGGGCGTGATCGATGCGCTGTGATGTGACAGACAGCCTGTTCTCACAAAGAGAGATGAAATATGGTAACATTCGGTGCAATAGTGTCACAGATACCGTTGGCCTGGAATCCGATTTAATGTTCCAGGGGAAGTTTTAGGCAGGTGTTTGCATCCAGAATGTCATGGAGGTGTGGTTGTGATAGAGATCAACAATATTACCAAGCGATTCGGGAATTTTGTCTGCCTGGATGAGGTGTCGCTTACGGTTCAGGACGGCACGATCTATGGTCTGGTCGGAGAGAACGGCGCGGGAAAGAGCACGCTTCTTCGCCTGATTGCCGGCGTTTACCGGGCGGATGCGGGAGAGATCAGGATAGACGGGAAGAAAGCTTCTTCGGTTTCGGCGAAGAAGGATGTCTTCTATATGCCGGACAGGCAGCACTATGAGAGAAACGCGACGCCGCTCGCTGTCGGTAAATTTTACAGAAATTTTTATTCGGATTTTTCGATGGAGGATTATCGATATCTTCTGGAACAGTTCGGCCTGGAGGAAGATGCATTGGTAGACTCCTTTTCCAAGGGAATGAAAAAGCAGATGTTCATCGCTGCGGCAATCTGCGCAAATACCAGATACTTGCTCTGCGACGAGGTGTTTGACGGACTGGACCCTCAGGTAAGAAAAGCGGTCAATGACATACTGGTCAGCGCGGCCGAAGGAAGGAAGCTGACGATCCTGGTGGTGTCCCATTATCTGGAAGAACTGGATAAGATATGTAAGGAGAAGGGATATTTGTATCGGGGAAGAATTCTGACGCAGGAAGAGTGGGGTAACAGTTCAGCCCAGGACTTTGCATTTACTGCAAAGTCCGTGAGAATACATGAATTGTGGAATGAATCCGCCCCTTCGCCGCAAGGCGAACTTTAAATGGGCGGATTCTGTAACAGTGAGGCCGAAGGCTGAACTGTTACAGAGTGGGAGAAGATGATTGCAGAGTAGTTTGCATTTGTTTGGAGTTTCGCTGATCGAAGCAGCTTTTTTGGCTCCGGGGATAATGAAAAAGAGACAGATACGGAAAGAAGGATAAACGTAGTGAAAAGGTTTATAAGTCTTTTGCGGGAAGATTTGAAGAGCAAGCTGGGAATGATCGTGGTGATATGGTACATTTTGGGGATGTTTTGTCTTGTATTTTCCATGAAGAATACGATCCCGGCGGGAGAGGTGAGAAGTCTGTATGTCGGGCCTGGAAATACCTCTTTTTTTGTTTCGGCGGTAATATTCGGAATATTGATGGGAGCCCTGGCATTCCGGTTTCTGCATTCGGAGGCGAGAATGGATCTGTATTTCGGACTGCCGTTTACAAGACTGCAGCTGTTTGCGGCAGGATGGCTGAGTAATCTGTTTATTTTTGCGGTACCGTTTATTGTGTGCAGATTCCTGTTTTTTCGGACTTCTATAGCCATGGGGTATTGTGAGTACGAGGAAAGCGTTTTTTCTGTAGTGATGGGGTGCCTTGTGGGCATACTGGGATTTTTGTTTGTGATGGGCTTGTCCATGCTGGCTTTTCTTCTGGCGCAGAATATGGGATATCGGATCGGGCTGCTGGTTTTGTTCCTGCTGGGTCCGGGTATCGGTGTTCAGCTGGTGGAAAAAATGTTCAGGGCGTTGAACTCTTCCTTCTACAGATCCGATCTGTTGGAAGCTTTGAAAGAATATTTATCTCCGCTTTCGCTGATGGCCAATGCGGCGGGTATTCAGGAATATGTTGATTCTTCTTTCTGGATTCCGG
>CAYXKS010000455.1:0-1319 GCA_964465725.1 uncultured Bacteroides sp.
TCCAAAGATGTCTCGACCTGATAGCCGATTTTCCCACCGCTGAAAATAATGGTGTCAAAATTCATTGCGGATTCATCGATTGTTGTCTTAAAGGGTTTCTTCATTCCGACCGGAGAACATCCGCCGTGAATATATCCGGTCAACGGCAGTAAATCTTTCGATTTAATCATACTGATACTTTTCTCTCCGACTGCTTTGGCGGCTTTCTTTAAATCCAGTTCTCTGTTGACAGGAACCAGAAACACATAGTTGCTGTTTGAATTTCCAACTGTCACTAAGGTTTTGAATACCTGGTCCGGATTCTGGTTCAGGACGGCTGCAACGTCAATGCCGCTAATAACGCCGGAATCTATATAGCAATAGCTTGTATAATTGATTTTATGCTGTTCCAGTACTCTCATGACATTTGTTTTCTCGGTGTTCTTTTTCTTCATGGGAATCTCCATTCCGCCGCATTTGCTGCGGCAAGGTAGTAATTAAAATCTTTGATGCTGACACTATTCTATAGTTAACGACATTGGAAATGTCGTTTTCGGTTTTATGGGAGCTTCCATATATGGCTCCTGTAGGAGCCGGAAACAGAAACTTGCTATGTCGTTTACTATATCACAAGCGTATAAATTTTTCAAAGGAGTTTTTTTATATGAAAAAACGTATTTTAATCATAGAAGACGACAAGGATCTTGCCGGCATTACAAAAGATATGCTGGAAAGCTACGGCTATGAGGTAAAGATTGTAATAAGCTGTGGACAGGCGTTTGATATTCTGGTAAAAGAGCAGTTTCATCTGTTGCTTATGGATATCAATCTGCCGGATGGCAGCGGGTTTGAGGTATGCAGGGAATTGAGACATATGTCCCGGGTGCCGGTTATTTTTGCCAGCGCCAGGACGAGTGAAGATGACAAGATCAGGGGACTGGATATGGGCGGCGACGATTATATTGCCAAACCGTACTCACTGCGGGAGCTGCTGGCCAGAGTTAACGCCTTGATGCGAAGAGCTTACGGGGAGGAAAACAGTGCGCCGATCTATCAATTTGGTGGAATAACGGTGGATACCGGAATGCGGACGGTGGAGCGGGACGGAAATCCTGTCAGACTGGCGCTCAGGGAATTTGATCTTCTCGCATATCTGTGCGCGCATGCGGGCCAGGTAATCTCTAAGGAGGAGCTTCTGCACGAGGTGTGGGGTGCATTTTCGGAAGTGGAGATGGCGACAGTGGCGGTGCATGTCAGGTGGCTTCGGGAGAAGCTTGAGGCAGATCCTTCGAATCCGGAATTTATTAAGACTGTGTGGGGTATCGGCTATCAGTTTGAGA
>CAYXKS010000455.1:1419-2604 GCA_964465725.1 uncultured Bacteroides sp.
TGAAGACTATGAAAAATCAATTTTTAAAGGTAGCGGTTATTGTTGTATGTCTTTTTGGTGTGACGGCGGCCGGGTGTATGTTTTATATCGGGGATCATACGGTAAAGGAGAGCACAGGCACGGAGAACGGGCTTGTGCTTTTAAATGAAATAGAGCAGCTTACGATGGATGAGAACGGAAATAATCCGGCGCAAGATCAGATACAGAGACTGTGGGAGCTGTTGAAGCAGGAGACCGCGGAAGCGCATACGCAGACCCAGTGGAGAAATATAGTTTTGTTTATCTGTATTGCGGCTGCCTGGCTGATTTTTGCCCTCTTATATCTTTATTATAAAATCGTGAGGCCCTTCTGCAAGCTGGAAATTTATGCGGAGAAGATTGCGGGAGGAGATCTGGATGTTTCCCTGGAATACGAGAGAACCAACTTCTTCGGAGCGTTTACGTGGGCGTTCGACCATATGCGAAAGGAGATTGTTACGGCGAGAGAAAACGAGGCGCGGGCGATCAGCGAAAATAAGACGATCATCGCTTCACTATCCCACGATATCAAGACGCCGATCGCGTCTGTCCGCGCCTATGCGGAAGGGCTGGAGGCGAACCTGGATACGGATTATGAACAGCGGGAACGATATCTGCAGGTGATTATGCGGAAATGTGATGAGGTGACAAGACTTGTAAACGATCTGGTACTGCACTCGCTTTCGGAGCTTGAGCGATTGGAAATCAGGACACAAAGAGTCAGTATACGCAGAGTCATAGAGGAAGCGGTGCGGGATCTGGAATATCCGTATGTGACGGTGTGTGAACCGCTTCCGGATACACAGCTTTATGTAGATGAAAAGAGAATGGCACAGGTTATTGGGAACGTTTTGGAAAATGCAAAAAAGTATGCGCCGGAGAGCAGGATAGAAATCCGGGCAATATCCGGGCCGGAACGCTATGAGATCCATGTGCGCGATTATGGCCCCGGCATTTGTCCGGAGGATATGCCCTTTGTCACCCGGAAGTTTTACAGGGGTAAAAATGTCGGCAGCCAGCCCGGATCAGGATTGGGGCTTTATATTGTCGATTATATTATGGAGCGGATGGGTGGAGGTATGACGCTTTTAAGCCATACCGACGGGTTGGAGGTTGTTCTGTGGCTTTCGAAAAAATAGGCGGTTTTGGTTCTTAAAGACTTCTTAA
>CAYXKS010000456.1:0-2596 GCA_964465725.1 uncultured Bacteroides sp.
CGAAGATGCCGGTATATATTAATTCTTTTACGTGAAGCACGACAATTTTGGTTTTGGAACTCATACAATATCCCCATAGAAATTCTTTTTTATCAGTTTATGACAGGCATACAGGGTTTATGCATGATGTTGGGACTAAGGGACTGTTAAAGAATCAATCTTTACATCCTGCGTCATGTGCAAAGTCCTGGGCTGAACTGTTATAAAGTTAATTCTTAATGGTTTCTAAGAGTTGACAAACAGACAGATTAATTGGTATTATGATACAGAACAAGGGCGTTCTACCGAAGGAGGAGAATGTCTTTTTTTGTTTATCTTCGCCGGGTAGGGAGTCAGGTGGCGGCTTGCAGATATTTGGCGGCTGTCGCGAGAGTAAGAAAATAATCCTTATGGATACAGCATCCTGGCATTGGGGTGTGAAGCAATGTCATTGAGTTATAGTAAACGACATTGAGTGAGAATTTCAATCAAATATACCATAACAGGAGGGAAAGAAGCGAATATGAGAAAAAAATATACCAGAGAAGATATCATGCGGCTGGTCGAGGAAGAGGATGTGGAGTTCATCCGCCTTCAGTTTACGGATATCTTCGGCAATCTGAAAAATATGGCTATCACGGCCAGCCAGCTTGAGAAAGCGCTGGACAATGAGTGCATGTTCGACGGATCATCGATTGAGGGGTTTGCCAGAATCGAAGAGTCTGACATGTATCTTTATCCTGATCTCAGTACCTGGGAGATTTTTCCGTGGAGACCTCAGCAGGGCAAGGTGGCCAGGCTGATCTGTGACGTATACCGTCCCAACGGGCAGCCTTTTGAGGGAGATCCACGCTATATTTTGAAGAATGCCCTGAAAAAGGCGGATGAGCTGGGATATACGTTTGAGGTTGGGCCGGAGTGTGAGTTTTTTCTTTTTAATACGGATGAAAATGCAATGCCTACGACAATCACGCATGAAAAGGCGGGATATTTCGATCTGGGGCCCATGGATTTCGGCGAAAATGCAAGGCGGGACATGGTACTGACATTGGAGGATATGGGATTTGAGATCGAGGCTTCCCATCATGAGGTTGCGCCGGCACAGCATGAGATTGATTTCCGCTACGACGAGGCGCTTGCCACCGCCGACAATATCATGACTTTTAAGTTGGCGGTTAAGACCATTGCGCGCCGGCATGGGCTTCATGCCACTTTTATGCCGAAACCGAAGTTTGGCGTGAACGGTTCAGGTATGCACATCAATATGTCGCTGTCCAGGGAAGGCAGAAATATTTTTGCAGATGAGAAGGATGCATTGGGGCTGAGCAAAGAGGCATATTATTTTATCGGCGGTATTATGAAGCACATGAAGGGCATGACGGCGATCACGAATCCGCTGGTCAACTCTTATAAGCGGCTGGTTCCGGGCTATGAGGCGCCGGTGTATATCGCATGGAGCGTTACGAACAGAAGCCCTCTGATCCGCATTCCTGCTTCACGCGGCAACAGTACAAGGATTGAACTTCGGTGTCCTGATCCGTCGGCTAATCCGTATCTGGCGCTGGCAGTCTGCCTGCGGGCTGGGCTGGACGGCATTGAGAACCAGATTATGCCTCCTGACAGTGTGGACTGCAACATTTTCCGTATGACAGAAGAAGAGAAGAAGGCCAGTGGGATCGAGGAGATTCCCGGTACCCTGATTGAGGCGGTCTACAATATGGAAGCAGACGGTTTTATCAGGGACGTGCTGGGGGATCATGTTTACCGCAAGTACATTTCAGCCAAGAAAGAAGAGTGGCACCGTTACCGTATGCAGGTGACCGACTGGGAGATCAATGAATATCTGAATAATGTTTAGGAACTTAACAACGATTTTTTGCGAAAATGGCAAAATTTTGTAAAGTGCCATTCTGCGGTTGTGAACGTGCCAAAATGAAAATACGTTTCCGGAGCATTTTGTGTGCATCAGCGTGGCAGTGGAGCCAGGGACGAACCAATGTCATTAAGTTAAACCAGACGCTGTGTACTGGCTTAGCTTAATGACATTGAGGGATGAAATATCACGATTTATACAAATTCGGCACAAAGGAGGTGGGCCAGTGGTCAATATTATTGTGGTTTTGCCAAAGATAGAGGACGCCAGGGGAATCCGTAATATTCTGATGAAAAACGGTATTCCGGTTCTGGCTGTATGTTCCACGGGCGCACAGGCCCTGAACCATCTCCGGGATTTAAATGACGGTATTGTCATATGTGGCTATAAGCTGACGGATATGATTTACAGAGAATTGTATGACTGCCTCCCGCAAGAATTTGATATGCTGCTGCTGGCGTCACAGACCGTGTTGAACGACTGCCTCGACAATGATATTATGTGTCTCGTCATGCCTCTTAAGGTGCACGACTTGATCAACACCGTGGATCTCATGTGTCAGACTGTCATGCGAAGGAGACGTAAAGCCAGGGCTAAGCCAAAGGAGCGCAAACCTGAGGAGGAAGCGCTTATTAAGGAGGCGAAAGAGGTCCTGATGTCCAGAAACAATATGACAGAATCGGAAGCCTACCGTTATATCCAGAAATGCAGTATGGACAGCAGCACCAATATGGTGGAGACGGC
>CAYXKS010000457.1:0-2589 GCA_964465725.1 uncultured Bacteroides sp.
GCCATCAAATATTTTCATTGTCTATCATTCGATATCCAATTCCAATTTCTGTAAATATATATTGTGGATCTGCGGGATTTTGCTCCATCTTGCGCCTGATATTAGCCATATTGACACGCAGGATGCGGTTATTGCTATCCGCAAAAGGTCCCCATACATGGGTGATCAAAGTATCGTAGGTGATAACCTTGCCGGCATTGCGTGCCAGGAAAGTCAGGATCTTATATTCAATCTGTGTGAAATGAATGATGTTTCCGTTTACGGTAACGACATGTTTTTCATAATCTATCACCAGATCCTTGGCTGTATAGCGATTTTCAGTCGGGGCAGATATCGCTCCGCCGAGAGTAGAACGGCGCAGAGCAGTCCGGATCCGGGCCATCATCTCAGATGTTCCGAAGGGCTTCGTAATATAGTCGTCTGCGCCTGCATCCAGAGCTTCCACTTTCTCTTTCTCCTGTGTCCTGGCAGAAATGACAATAATCGGGATATTGCTCCAACCCCTGATATTTCGTATTACGTCAATCCCATCCATATCGGGAAGACCGAGATCCAGCAGGATAAGGTCCGGACATCCTGAGGCGGCCAGGGAAAGGCCACTTGCAGCGCTGTTGGCGAAAGTGACTTTGTAGTCCTGGGTACGCAGGGTGGTCATAATAAAATTGCAGATGTTACGTTCGTCTTCGATCAGTAGGATTTCTTGTTTAAGATTCATATGGAAGTTCTCCCTTGGGCAGTGTGAAATAAAATTCCGCGCCCTGTGCATGGTTTTTTGCGTTGATTGTGCCGCCGTGGGCGGTAAGTATTGTCTTACAGATAGACAGGCCGATTCCCATCCCCTTGTTGGAGTCGGATTCTTTGTTGCCAATATAAGAATTTCCGTCGAAAATATTTTCCAGCCTCTCAGGAGCGATACCGATTCCGTAGTCCTTAACATGAAAGGTCACATTCTTATCGTCGTCATCCACATAGCATAGGATAGGAGCCGTACTTTGCGAGTGGATGATGGCGTTTTCCAGAAGATTGATCAACACCTGTTCGATGAGAATAGCATCCATAGGTATGATGAGCAGTTCTTCGGGAACCGATACATTGACGACGGCTTCCGGAAGTCTTTTTTTCAAACGCATAATGGCGGCGGAAACAATCTCTTCGACGGATTCGTCTGTTTTTTTGACGGTGGAGGACTGATCGTGGATGCGGGTCACTGCGAGAAGATTCTCTACCATATTTAACAACCAGTTGGCATCCTCATGAATATGGGTGATAATAGCAGTTTTTTCTTCTTCTGGGAGCAGTGCGCTGTTTTCAAGATAGGAAGAACTGGCGCCGATGATGCTGGTCAGAGGCGTGCGCAGGTCGTGCGATACAGCGCGCAGCAGATTGGCACGCATTTTCTCCTTTTCGGTTTCGGAGAGAAGCTTGTCCTTCTCTGCAATCGTACGTGCCTGCTCTTTCATGTTGGCGGTCATAGTGCTTGTGAGAAGCGTCACGCCAAACATTCCCAAGAAGGTGACAGGATAACCGGACAGCGTGAAATTCAATTCGAAATAAGGGTAAGTAAACAGGTAATTAACACAGATGACAGCGATTACGGAGGCAATCATTCCTGGTAGATAACCGTCTGTAAAGCGGACAATAGTGATCAGAGCAAAAATGTAAATCAGCGAAAGATTTCCTGAATTCTCAGGGACAAAGTACGAGAATGGAAAGGCGATTAACGTTGCGATTGCCAATCCGGAAAAGGTGATGATGCAATTCTTGATAGTAGTGGACATATATGCTGAGGCTCCTGTTAAAGCTATAAATTTCAGAGGTCGTACTGTATACAAAATATATTATAGTTAACGGCATTAGAAATTTTGTTTTCGGCCTTGCAGAAACTTCCGTATATGGTTTCTACAAGAGCCGGAAACAGAAATTTGTTATGTCGTTTACTATAGTTACAGTATACCTTATTTCCTTGGAAAGAAAAATAGGAAATAGTGCTAAAATGACGTTAAGAAAACGATAAGAGAATGCCAAGAAAAGGTTAAAAATACGTTAAAAACAAGTTGATAAAATGCAAAATTCCGATGGATGTGGTAGGATGAATGTAAGGTTAAAAATCGGTCGGTAGGCTACAGAAGGAGGAAATCAAAATGCAGATGGATATATGGTCCGTGATCTCGATTATACTTGTTTTTATCGGTTTTTTTGGTGGAATCTGGTATGAGCATAGGTCTTGATTGCGTTGGGGATGTTGCCTGTATGTTGTTATTTATGGAGTATTCGTATTGAGAGGGACATCAGGCTGCGGAACTGAAAAGGTCAGATGTAATAGAATGGGAGGATAGGAAAATGGGAATAGTAGAGATTTTAATCATGGGGCTGGTATTTGTCGCGTTGGGTGGGTGTCTGATATATTCTATAATCAGCAGCGGTAAATAAAAGGGCTTAAGCGATAAGGAAAATGTGTAAGAGGGATGAAATAGAATAGCAGAGCACAAAAACCAAGGACATACTGCAGTCGGTCTGTTCTTGGTTTTTTGTGCTGAGAATGTGAGCAATTATTCAGCCTGAGTGTTATTTAAGTTGAGTCATACTAGT
>CAYXKS010000458.1:0-2587 GCA_964465725.1 uncultured Bacteroides sp.
AAGTTCCAATGCATTTCGGTTTGCCTGATTTCCCATCTGGGAGTGATAACGGCCTGTTTTCTCAGGATAATCCGTCTGCAGGAGCCGGTACAGTTCATCAGCCTGGCTGATTCGTTCGCTGAAAATAATGATTTTATCTTTGGGTTCCAGCCATTTAATCAGATTACGTGCACAGGAGACACGGGAAGACGCCATACAGACCAATTTCCGCCGCATAAAGGTGAGATTCATGTAGGAAGACGCCATGTTTGCAATTTTCCGGTTCTTTTCGTTCGCGAGGCTGCGCAACGCTTCGAAGCGTTCTTTCTGGGTAAGCGAATTTAGGGAAGGATATACCTTCAGCAATTTGCCATAAAGAAAGGTCATCTGCTCAGTGAGAGCTTCGTATTCATCCCGCTCGTCGTCATGGAGGGAAAGACCGATGTGGTATACATCATAGGGACATATGGTATCTCCCGTCAGAGCTTCCTTTATTCCATAGTGATAGATCTTCCTGCCGAGGACGGAGGTGAGATAACGCAGCGCCTGCCCGGCCGGAAGCGTGGCGGAGAGTCCCAGGGAGAAGAAATGATCTTCGTATTCTTTTATATAAGGGAGAAATTCAAAAATCAACCGGTTCTGTCCGCTTTCGTAATGATGGCATTCATCGGCGATCAGAAGGACATATTTCCCATTTTTTAATTCTGTCAAAATCTGTCTTGCCAGTTCATAGCGGGCCGAATTAATTACGTAGATCATGTATTTATGTTCCGGAGAGGATTTTGATCCGCCTCCCCGCAGACCGATCATGTTTCGGATTTTATCGGCATCCTGGAGAATAGTATTGTCAGGTTCTGCTGCAGTAGAATCGCTGTGGGCAGCAGAAAGGTATTTCAGAAGAGCCTGCCTCCATTGACGCATCAGCGTACTTGTAGGCACGACGATCTTGACATGCAGCTTTCCATCTAATTTGCGGTCCAGATGCTCCATTGCGGTTAAAGCCAGCAGTGTTTTACCGGACCCTGTCACTGCCTGGACGATTCCACGGCCATTGTTTGCCAGCCAGCGCTTAACACATTCTTCCTGCCATTTGTAGAGTTTGGTGGTCATAAGATATTTCTCCTTCAGGTCTTATTCTATCATAAGAATATTTATATGAAAATAATATAATCAGCTGCTTTTAGAATGACGTTTGTGCATTTAGAGTTATCTGCGGCGGGGTGCAAATATTCTCATAGTCTGTTGTATGGTGGTGTAAACGCGCAGCTTATTTCCATTTTGACTGTGAATAAGCAACGAATTATTTCTAAATAATGGAAATCTATGTAATAAATTGTTGAAAATACAGGACATATCAGCTATACTTTTCATAGCGTAAAGCGACGGTATAACATGAAAGCTGGAAATGAACAGGATTTATGACTGTATTATGTTGTTATACGCATAAATATTACGCATAAATATTTACAGAAATGAGGAAAACGATGAATTACGAAGAATTATATCAGAATCTGCAACCCGATCAGAAAGCGCTGAAGGATTCTCTGGCTTCTCTTCAGAAGCTTTACAAGGCAGTCTGCAAGGAGACGGAGAGCGGAGACTTGAAGAGCCTGATCCGTGATCTGAATTCCATGAAGGATTCGGCAAGTCAATTGGCAGCCTCTCTTGAGAATCTGGAGAGTACAGCTGCTGGCTTCGATGCGAAGGCTTATTTCGAGGACGGTGATTTTGCGAAGCAGATGTTATCAGCCTGTGAGGAAAAGGGCGTTGATGTCCGTGGAGAATTTCCGGTCTATGAAATGTTCCCTTACAAGGTGAGGCTGGATGTGGAGAATCAGGATCTTTATCTCGATCGTAAGAAAGTACAATGTATGAGGCCGCAGAGTTTTGTGGATGTCGTAAAGTCCGGACAGGAGAAGCTTAACAAGGCCTTTTTCAATGCAGCTACGTTTGTCAACGAGCTTTCAGATGCCTATGATCTGGCATTGCTAAAGATGGGTAAGAAAGATGGATACGATATGTATCTGAAGAATCTGTATAAGTACCTTGCGCCTATGAGCCGTTTCCGGAAAGATTACGACCAGCAGAGCTTTGCATTCGATCTGGCAAGGCTATATATGTCCGGTACAGAAGAGACAAAGAGCGGCAGGAGATTTCAATTCGGACCGAGCAGGGATCAGAGCAAGGCCATACGTATCCTGGACAAGGATGGGAACGAGCAGTATTTGGCTACGATACGTTTTTTTAATCTGTAGAGTTTTCCCTGGCCTGTTATGAGTATATTCCTGTGGGTACTGAGTTAAGTGCTGTGCTTGCAGGAGGCTTGGATTCCCGCGAATAACGTGACGAACAGCCGTCAGCATTATGCATGGATGCGGTGTGTGGATTATATAAATCTGCGAGGATTATGGCAAACAGGGAAGCTACATATAACAGTTAATGTAATAGTTAATGGTCTGGGAATAGTTTGGACCGGTTTGTATAAGATTGGAGGCAACTATGCCAGAGTACAATGAGGTTCTGAATATCTCGCAATCATATGGTCTTCTGCCAGCGGAACAGCTTACCTGCGGGATTCAGTTCCTGACAGATTTCTGGAGAGAGAAGT
>CAYXKS010000459.1:0-2543 GCA_964465725.1 uncultured Bacteroides sp.
CGTACACGCGCCATGCAGCTTGTCTGCATGTGTGCATATGCGCAGGTATGCGCTAATACTTGTGCCCTCTTTTCATAGAACTTTTGTGTCTGGAAAGACATGAGGTGCAAGTATGATGTTTGGAGGCAAAATTAAAGGAGGTAATCGCATTATGAAAACAGTACAGATTTCTTTAAATTCTATTGATAAGGTTAAATCTTTTGTAAATGACATTACAAAATTTGATTACGATTTCGATTTAGTGTCCGGCAGATACGTGATTGATGCCAAGTCCATCATGGGAATCTTCAGTCTTGACTTATCTAAGCCCATCGACCTGAATATCCATGCTGAAGAAGCAATCGAAGAAGTACTGGCAGCTTTGAAACCGTACATCATCTAATCAGATTTACCGTAAGAAATCCGGGACCACCTGCAGAGGTGGTTCTTCTTATTTCACTATAATCAACTCTTTCGTCTCTAGGGCCGTCTGCACCAATTCACCGATCTTCTCATCTAGATTATGCTCATGTCTCCTGATAACATTCAGATTTGGCTTGGTCACCGGATGCTTGGCCACAAAAATAGTACAGCAGTCTTCATAAGGCTGTATCGAAGTCTCATAAGTATCGATCTTTTCGGAAACATCCACGATCTCCATCTTGTCAAACCCAATTAGCGGTCTGTAAACTGGCAACTCACACACCTCATTGGTAGCCATCAGGCTATGCATCGTCTGGGAAGCAACCTGTCCGATACTTTCCCCGGTAATGAGCCCCAGACATTCCGTGTCTTTGGCAATACGTTCTGCAATGCGCATCATATAGCGACGCATAATGATCGTCAATTCATCATGCGGACATTTATCATAAATATATAACTGTATATCCGTAAAATTTATAATATGAAGATAAATCGGCCCTGTATAAGCCGCCACTTTCGACGCCAAATCCACGACTTTCTGCTTCGCCCGTTCACTGGTGTACGGCGGTGCATGGAAATATACCGCATCGATCTTGACCCCCCTCTTCGCGATCATCCATCCGGCTACCGGAGAATCGATGCCGCCTGACAAAAGCAGCATAGCCTTACCGCCCGTGCCCACCGGCATTCCGCCCGGTCCCGGAATAGTCTCGGAATAGAGATATATCTTGTCCCGAATTTCCACATTCAAAAGAATATCCGGCTTGTGCACGTCCACATGCATCTCCGGGTAAGCGTCCAGAAGTGTCCCTCCCAGTTCCATATTAATCTCCATAGAATCGAGTGGATAATTCTTCCTGGCGCGTCTGGCAGCAACTTTAAAGCTCTTATTCCTGTCCGGATAAACTTTGCCAATATAATTAATGACTGTCTCCTTCAGCCTGTCGAAGCCTTCGTCTTCCACATACATCATCGGACAGATTCCCGAAATGCCGAATACCTTCTGCAGATGCGACACTGTCTCATCATAGTCGAAGGCAGACACCGCATCTACATAGATGCGGCCATCCGTCTTGCGCACGGCAAAGTCTCCTTCGCACTTTTTAAGCGCATACTTAATCTGCTGCACCAGCGCATTCTCGAACAAGTACCTGTTTTTTCCTTTTACTCCGATTTCAGCGTATTTTATCAAAAAAGCCGTAAACATTTTTCTCTGTACCTTTCTTATCATTAAATACAACATTCAATTACCATTCGCAATCACTGTCATATTATGACCTCGTATACTTCCTCAACATGGGAACCATTTCTTCCAGTGCCTGTATCGTATATTGAATTTCTTCCTCCGTTGTAAAAACGGATAAACTGAAACGTATTGTAGAACTCAGCAGATCTCTCTCAACTCCTATCGCTTTCAGGGTATCCGATATCTGCGGCTTGTTGGACGAACAAGCACTTCCTGCAGACACATAGATCTCCTTTTCTTCCAGTGCATGGAGCAGAACTTCGCTGCGCACACCACGAACCGAAAGACTGACGATATGAGGCGCGCCTTCCCGTCCCGGGCACCCGTTGACCTTCACATCCTCTATGCGGCTGACTCCTTCGATCAGCATCTTTCGCAGAGCATACATTCTGTCCACGTCTTCATCCAAGCCTGCATAAACCATCTCGGCCGCTCTAGCAAGTCCCGCAATCCCAGGAACATTCTCCGTCCCTGACCGCATTCCCTTCTGCTGGCCGCCACCGTAGATAATCGGGTTCACTCTGGCCCCGCTTCTGAGATATAAGAATCCGACACCTTTCGGCCCGTGAATCTTATGTGCACTGACAGAGAGCATGTCGATCTGCATTTTAGCCGGATAAATCCGAAACTTGCCAAAACCCTGCACGGCATCTACATGGAACAGCGTCTGTGGATTGCAGCGCTTGATCAGTTCTCCGGCCTCCGCTATCGGCTGTACGCTTCCGATCTCGTTGTTAACATGCATAATCGATACCAGAATCGTATCTTTTCTTATGGCACGTTCCAGGTCGTTCAGCAATATCCTTCCCTCATGATCCACCGGAAGATAGGTCACCTCGAAACCCTGATGCTCCAGGTAAGCCATCGTCTGCAGAACCGCCGGATGTTCCATCCT
>CAYXKS010000460.1:0-2522 GCA_964465725.1 uncultured Bacteroides sp.
TGGAGGTGCAAGTATGAAGATTATAATGTTGGGAGCTCCTGGGGCCGGTAAGGGAACACAGGCTAAATTGATCGGAGAGAAGTACGGTATTCCACATATCTCTACCGGTGATATTTTCAGGGCTAATATTAAGAATGGAACCGCGCTTGGCATGGAAGCAAAAAGTTACATGGACCAGGGATTGTTGGTTCCGGATGAACTTACAGTAAAGATTCTTCTGGATAGAGTGGCACAGGAGGATTGCGCGGGAGGATATGTCCTGGATGGTTTTCCGAGAACAATTCCGCAGGCAGAAGTGCTGGACAAAGCGCTTGGGGAGCTGAATGACAAGATCGACCATGCAATCGACGTGGATGTGCCGGATGAGAACATTATTAAGAGAATGAGCGGAAGACGCGCCTGCGTTGGCTGTGGGGCAACGTATCACATCGAATTCATCAAGCCTAAGACAGAAGGGATCTGTGATGATTGTGGCCAAGAACTGGTACTCAGAGACGACGACAGGCCGGAGACGGTAGGAAAACGTCTGGATGTATATCATGAACAGACACAGCCGTTGATTGATTTCTACAATAAGAAAGGTATTCTGAAGACAGTAGATGGCACCAGGGAGATGGATGAGGTGTTTGACGCGATTGTGGAGATACTTGGATAGTATCCGTCTTGTCTCATTGCTAGTCAAATGAACTCATACGTCTGTTTGTTCATCAGATCTTGTCAGCTTCGGAATATTACTGTTGCATAGTTTCGGTTAATTGTCCGGTTAATGAATAATAAGCTACGATGTGGGTGTGTGGTATCTCTTTTAATGTTTCGTATCAAAGAAGAAACAACGGGCAGTTGTATGAGTAAAATAGAGGGAAAATGACATGGAGAGACGCAAATGGCTGTAACAATTAAATCTCCGAGAGAAATTGCATGTATGCGTGAAGCCGGCAGATTATTGGCGGAAGTACATGAAGAACTGGGAAGGATGATCAGGCCAGGAATTTCCACGAAGGAGATAGACAGAGAGTGTGAGAGACTGATCAGAGAGAGAGGATGTGTTCCGAATTTTTTACACTACCAGGGATATCCGGCTTCCGTGTGTGTCTCCGTAAATGAGGAAGTCGTGCATGGAATTCCGAGATCTACCCATATCATACAGGAGGGAGATATCGTCAGCTTAGATACCGGTCTGATCTATAAGGGTTATCACTCTGATGCAGCCAGAACACATGCGGTGGGTAAGATCAGTCCTGAGGCACAGAAGCTGATGGATGTGACGAAGCAGAGTTTCTTTGAAGGAATCAGAATGGCAAGGGCAGGGAATCGTTTGTTTGATATTTCCAATGCGATAGATGCCTATGTCACGCCCTTTGGATATGGGATCGTGAGGGCCCTGGTTGGGCATGGTATCGGAACCAGGATGCACGAGGATCCTCAGATACCGAACTTCGCACAGAGAAGAAGAGGCATGAAACTGCGGCCCGGTATGACGCTGGCGGTTGAGCCGATGATCAATATGGGTACGGCGGAAGTGGAGTGGCTGGATGATGACTGGACGGTAATTTCCAGGGATCATTCCCTGTCGGCACATTATGAGAACACGATTCTGATTACAGACGGTGAGCCGGAGATCCTGACGCTTGGCTGACGGCCAGCACTGGAAAGGATGATCCGGGGAGGGCAGTGAAGAGATGTGTGTTGGCATATACGGCACATTCCGTAACAGTGAGCCTGAGGGCAGAACTGCTATGCATGGAGGATAGGAAATGACAGGAATGCTTGCCATATCAAAGGCGGGACACGACAGAAGAAATGTGTATGTCATAATTGAAGAAGACGATGAATATGTATATTTAGCCGACGGGAAAAACAGAACCGTAAGCAGGCCGAAGAAAAAGAATAAAAAGCATATTCAGATTATAAAGAAGATGCGGATGGAAAAACCGCAGGACGGTTACGAAGATCTGGAAATCAAGAGAATAATTAAAATGTATCAGGAGGGAGCAAATGTCAAAGGCTGATGTAATTGAAATCGAAGGAACAGTAATTGAGAAGTTGCCTAATACTATGTTTCAGGTCGAACTGGAGAATGGCCACGTCGTACTTGCGCATATAAGTGGTAAACTCCGTCAGAATTTTATACGTATACTGCCGGGTGACCGTGTGACTTTGGAATTATCACCCTATGACCTTTCCAAGGGCAGAATTATCTGGCGTGATAAGTAAAGAGATTCAAATTCTTTATAAATGGCCTTGCCAAATAAAGGATTTGATGATATAATGTAAAACGGTCTTTTTTGAAAGGAGGGTTTGAGATGAAGGTTAGATCATCAGTAAAACCGATTTGCGAAAAATGCAAGATCATTAAAAGAAAAGGAAAGATCAGGGTGATCTGTGAGAATCCGAAGCACAAACAGGTGCAAGGTTAATCCCGAATAGTCAGCATTTTAGACGGGGTTCTTTGAAAGATGATTTCGAGAGAGATTTTCTTTAAAAGATGATTTCGTAAGGAATTTTCTTTAAAAGATGATTTC
>CAYXKS010000461.1:0-2521 GCA_964465725.1 uncultured Bacteroides sp.
TGACTGTCTGCAATTTCTTCATGATGTATAGGTGCATTAACTCCAGGCGAATCAATTAAAATGTATTTCCCCTCATCATACTCAGTAATCCTGTCAGTCATTGGACGATCTGCAACTTCTGCAACTTCTCTTCCACAGATTGCGTTCACCAAGGTACTCTTGCCGCTATTGTAAATCCCATAAACCATAACCTTAGCTTTCTGCGCCTGCAAAAGTGGCAGCACGCTTTCCTTTACTCCCTCCTGTACTTTCTGAATATGCTCTTGTGTAAATAATGTATTATTGCAAACAAGTGTAGCATACTGTCTGCAAATTTCTCTCACTTCTCCTTGAAACTCATTTACCTCTTGCATTTTCTTTCCTCCATCCAAAATATCCGAAACTTAAAAGATCACGTTCCTCGAATCGGTATATTGTTTACCGTTTTTTAATTATCCTGTTTCACCCCACAGCTGTTCTCATCATTTATAATAATATCACTCTACACCGACATATTCTGTCACCCTGAATATCTTACCTATTTATGGTTAATACTCAGTATCAAGACTCTCAATATCAATATTTACTGACATGACAAATTTCTACAATTAATTTTAAGTCATTATATATCTTATGTCAATTATATTAAGTTATTGATTGTTTCGTTATTATCTATCTCATACTATATAATTTTAAAAATAGTAGTAGCAGGAAGGTGATCTCATGTTTGAAGATTTTTTTGTAGAGCGCCTCACTTCTCTGCGGAACCAGAAGAACGTATCCGCCAGAGAAATGAGCCTCGCCCTCGGACAAAACGGCAGCTACATTAATCGTATTGAAAACAAACAGGCCTTCCCCTCCATGCAGGCGTTTTTCTATATCTGTGAGTATCTGCAGATCTCCCCGAGAGATTTTTTTGATATGGATAACCCGGCACCGTTAAAAATAAAACAGATCATGGAAGAATCCCAAAAGCTGGATGATGTCCAGCTGGATACCGTTATGGCGGTAGTCAAGGGCCTGCAGCACAGGCCAAAATAGCTTCCCCCAATCTTCCTGTCACACAAGATCCAGCCGATTAACCATCTCAGCATTTCTGTGAATGAATCTGTCTTCATTCTTTGTTGACGTTCCTCTGTATCTTGTCTGTTTCATATTGCAGACAAACGGGGGAAAAATATGCACGTCCGACTCTTACGTTTGATTCCCCCTCTCCGACTCTCTGATCACAAGATTCAATCCTATTATAAGTTCACTGCATGACATATTCTGACATACTAAAAATTTCTTCACTGGTTTATGCAGTTCTTCTTCAAGGGTACCTACGATATCTATTTCTGCCCTTCCATATCTTTCCACCAGATAATTTCATATTTCCCTTGATTTTTTCGAACATTCGTTCTATTATATTTCTACAGGCAGATAGGTAATTCCTTACTGGCTGTAAGGGGTATTAACCATAAATACATTGTAGTAGGAGATGATAATTCTATGGAAAGTATTCTTTGTATTAACATTCCCGTCCAGATGATATCCTGCACCGACACAGACGGAAAGATAACACCGCTGCGTTTCCGCTTCCGGGATAATAGTGGAGAGCTTGTCACAGTGCAGATCAGCCATGTTCTGAACAGTGAGCAAAAAATAAACAAATTTTATGCCAGCTTCACATGTGAGGCGGAGATCTATGGAATGAAGAAAGCCTTTATTCTTTTTTATAATTATTCCACGCATGACTGGCATCTTAAAAAGATCAGCCTATGAGCTGACGATACGTAAATCCGGCGCATATAGATACGGGAAATATGCACTGCATCTACGGCACAAAAACAAATATCACCGCCCTCCCTGCCAGTCCCGGACCCCCTGTGGCTTCCCGTTCCTGACAAGGCTCCCCGAATATACCGCCACAGTCTTGCGCAGAACCACCATATGGCGGCAGCGGCTCCATCCCCATCACAACGCAGTCCGGACAAATTACATCCGGGCTGTGTTGTGACGGAAACAGTATCCGCCTTTTCTGCTCTCCTCTGCTTTGCTATATCCCTGCAGATGGGTTCCCCGACAGGTAAATATCCAAGTTTTCTATCGTGAAACGCCACCTGCTCCCTTTTGCCGTCTCCGGCAATCCCCGGCTTCTTTATCCATAAAAACATTTTTTACAGCCCTTTTCCGGCGGTCAGGATCTTTTCATGTTCCTTTCCCGTAAGCGCTCGCTACAAAACACTCTCCTCAAAGGGCTGCATTACAAGCCACATTACATTTTTATTGTATTTTATTTTTCATAGTCCTCCTGCTCTCCCGTCCCATATCCCTGCAGGTAATCTTCGATATGGAGCTGTGCCTGCCCGCACGGGAAACAGGAAAATACATACACGGAACATTCCCTCCTCAGAAGCCTTGTCCTTCCGATACACTGCTCCATTTCGCTCTCAATAGATGAGAGCTGTATCTCCCTTAGCAGAGGATCTTCATAAGTTGTAATCAGGAAGCTGGCATCCCCATATTCCACCCTCCTGATCTTGGGGGCTTTGTCGGCCTC
>CAYXKS010000462.1:0-2509 GCA_964465725.1 uncultured Bacteroides sp.
GGCGACGTAGGAGCCGCTCACAGTGCTTGAGTGCTTGCACCGGGGTAGTTGATTTATGACGAAGAGAGAGTGAAATTTTTAAAAGAGTATTATGCAGAAATACCGGCTTTTAGAGAACTGGGCAGGTTTAAGTGCACTGTAATTCTGACTACTTATAACCGGAAGGAGCAGCTGCAGGATACTTTGCAATGGCTTGCTGATGTGCAGGGTATTTCCAATATTATTATTGCAGATAATGGTTCTTCAGATGGTACGGAGGAGTGGCTTTCTTCGCAGTCATATGAATATCTATGGTTTGATGAAGGAGTACAGGGATACGGGAAGTTGTGGAATACGGTTTTAGAGAATTTTGAAACGGAAGATTATATTGTCTTCATGGAGGCAGGAGTATATCCAGAGAAAGAAAGCCTGATCAAATTAGCAGCAGCGATGCAGTCTGATGATGTTGAAATCGTGAACCTGATCACCAATTTCTATGGCGATGGCGATAATCTGATCAGAGATAGGAAATCGCTTACATCGGTTGCGCAGAGAGGCATAAGGGAGCAAAACCAAAATATATTATGCAAAACTTTGTCATCAAATTGGAGAATATGGGCAACGAAAAAGGATATTTTCGCAAGAGTCGGGTTTTTCCGGGAGGAATTGAAATCCCCGGAGAATGTGCTGACGGATTACTCTCTGCGCATGATACAGAACAATATCAGACAGGTAGTCTGTTTTCGTGCATGTGCATGGGAAGGTTTCAGCAAGGTCGAGGAAATCTATACTGAGGCAGTGCAATGGCAGGCCAATGACAGAACTTTTATGAAAGAAGTCTGGGGCATGAATTATTTTAATCTGAGGCCCAATCATGCGTTGGTCAAATATATTCAGGAGCCTGCGGAGAAGATATTTAAAGTTCTTGAAGTCGGATGCGATTTGGGAGCGACGCTGCTTGAAATTCAGAACCGTTTTCCGAATTGTGAGACTTATGGCCTGGAGATTAACGAGGCAGCGGTAAAGATAGCCGGACACATCACGAAGGCTAAGTATGGGAACATTGATGAATTGAAAATCCCATTCGAAGAAAAGTTTGATTATATCATATTTGGCGATGTGCTGGAGCATTTGCGGCATCCGGAAGAAGTGGTCAGAATGTGCCGCGATATGTTGAATGAGGAAGGATATATTATAGCAAGTATACCGAATGTTATGCATATTTCGGTGATAGAGGAATTGATTGAAGGAAGGTTTCGGTACAGCGATGTAGGATTGCTGGACAGGACGCACATTCATTTCTTTACGTATTATGAGATCATGAGCTTGTTTCAGGATGCAGGTTATAGTGTCAGGGATATAAACAGAACTGTTTTCGGCATATCCGAGCGGGAGAAGGAAATCATAAATATTTTACTTAAGCTGTCAGAGAATACGGAAGCCTGGATGTATGAGACATTCCAGTATACGGTCAAGGCGCAGAAGAAGTAAAGAATTCGGTGTAAGCGGATACTGGAAGATTATTCTGACGGTCATGAAGGGCAGGGCAACGTATGAATGCGGGACAATTGATGCAACAGGTAAATGATTTATTCAGGAAGCATGAATATGACGATATCAAAACTTTGCTGCTTGCGCATAAGGATACTACAGAGCATCACAACGGCCTTGCCATGGTCTGTTATCTGTGTACGATCTACGAACATGAGAAGGAGGCGGGGCAGCAGACGCTTTTTTCGAAGATTTCTGATATAGATGAACTTCTGAACCGTTATACAGCTCTGAAATTTTATTTGCGGAGAATTGAATTCGATGTGGCGGATGAATTGGAGACATTTTATCAGTTTCTCCTGCAAAATCAGGTATCGTCCTATGAATTGCTGGGAGTGATGGATTTCTGTGTGGTAAACAAGGACAAAGTGCTGCAGGCTATAAATGCTGGGGAATATGTTCTGGATTTTTCGCACAGTGACGGTAAATCCGGCGGGATTGTCCATGGTGGTGAGAAAGACTTCAACCGGGATATGCAGGATGACATGGAAATCTGTTTTATTATCTGCACAAATAATCCTGTGTACGCACAGGAATGCATTTATTACGTTAATCATCTGAATGTACCTGACGGGATACAGGTCGATATACTGACGGTGGAGGATGCGGCATCTTTGACGGCAGCCTATAATGAAGCAATGCAATGTTCCAAGGCAAAATATAAAGTCTATCTGCACCATGATACTTTTATCATCAACCACGACTTTATCAGGGACTGCCTGAGTATTTTCAATAAGCACCCTCAGATTGGCATGATTGGCAATGTGGGATGTAAGAACATGCCTGAAACGGGGGTTATGTGGGATGCAGACCGCTATGGCATGCTGTATGAGCAGCATATCTATGAGACGAAGCTGCTGGCCAATGCAATTGACCCGGATCTGGAATATCTGGAGGTGGATGCTATAGATGGTTTTATTATGGTGACTCAGTATGATATTCCATGGCGTGAGGATTTATTTGACAAATGGGATTTCTA
>CAYXKS010000463.1:0-2500 GCA_964465725.1 uncultured Bacteroides sp.
GTTTTAAAATATAAAATGTACTTTCGGAAAGACAGAGGTTTTGTCCGCTCATATTCTGGAGGGTATGGGAAAAGGCGGAACAGGGGGGTGGGATTATGCAGGATTTCCTGTTAATATTAGTTATGCTTGCAGCTTTTATTTTCGGCTGGTTTCTTATGAAAAAAGTGGATATTTTTTTGGAAGAATGGCAAAAGGAGATGAACGGACAGCATGAAACAGAAGAGCAAAAAATCATCATGAGCAATATGTATGATGGAATAAAGGGGCAGTATGCTACAATGAAGCGGGAGGGAGAAAACGCCGCGAGGAGGAAACCAGGTGGAATTGTCAAGACAAAACCCGGATCAGCTTTTGAGAGCAATCAATAACAATACATCGGATACGTCAAAAGGAAAATTGAAAATATTTTTTGGCTATGCCGCTGGCGTTGGGAAGACCTATGCTATGCTTAAGGCCGCCCACAAGGCGAAGGAACAGGGCATTGATGTTGTGATCGGATATATTGAACCGCACGCCCGTCCACAGACAGCCCGGCTGACAGAGGGACTGGAACAGATTCCTGTAAAAGAGGTTTCGCATGGAGAAATCACGGTGCGGGAATTTGATCTTGACGGGGCCCTTGGCAGGAAACCGCAGCTGATACTGATAGACGAGTTTGCCCATACCAATGTGGGAGGAAACCGCCATACAAAACGTTATCAGGATGTCCAGGAACTGCTGAACGCAGGGATTAATGTGTATACGACCGTCAATGTCCAGCATATCGAAAGCCTGAATGACACGGTTGCATCTATTACCGGAATCGTGGTCAGGGAGCGCATTCCGGATTCTGTTTTTGATCAGGCAGATCAGTTAGAATTAGTGGATATTGAACCGGCGGAGCTGTTGGAGAGAATGTCGGGCGGAAATATTTACAGGGAGGATCAGGCAAAACGGGCGGCGGTTCATTTCTTTACAGTGGAAAATCTGACCGCTCTGCGTGAAATCGCCCTGCGCCGCTGTGCGGACAGGGTAAACCTGCTGACGGAAAGCGCCAGAATCCGGAGCAGGGGCGATTACCATACGGATGAGCATATTCTGGTCTGCCTTTCTTCTTCTCCCTCTAATGCCAAGATTATCCGTACCGCCGCAAGGATGGCGCGGGCATTCAGGGGGAATTTTACAGCGCTTTTTGTGGAAACGAAAGCAACGGCCCAGATGGGGGAGGAAGATAAAAAACGCCTGAGGGAAAATATGCATCTTGCAGAACAGCTTGGGGCATCTGTTGAAACGACCTATGGAGAGGATGTTCCTTATCAGATCGCAGAGTTTGCCAGACTTTCCGGTGTATCTAAAATCGTGATCGGCCGCAGTACAACAGCCAGAAAGGGCATATTTGGCAAGCCGGTCTTGACGGAACGGCTGATTGCCGCAGCCCCCAATCTGGATATCCATGTAATTCCGGATGCATCGGCATATGAATACCGCCCGGGAAAAGGGAAGATTATGGAAACAATTTCCATACGGGATGTAGGAAAGAGCATTCTTGCCCTGCTGGCGGCTACACTGATTGGCTATGTTTTTTATCTGCTTGGATTTACGGAAGCAAATATCATAGCGGTTTATATTTTTGGCGTCCTGGTGACTACTATGATTACGACAAACCGGCTTTGCGGGCTGATTGCCTCCGTCGTAAGCGTATTGGTATTTAACTTCTTTTTCACAGTCCCGCGCTTTACCTTTCACTTTAATGACCCGGATTATCCGGTCACTTTTACCATTATGTTTATGGTGGCATTCCTGACCGGTTCCCTTGCGGGTAAACTGAAACAAAATGCGAGACAGTCCGCCCAGGCTGCATTCCGGACAAAGATTTTGCTGGAGACAAACCAGCTTCTGCAGAAAGAAAATGACGGAACCGCTATCCTGCGTGTGACTGCAGGCCAGATTACCAGGCTGCTAAAACGGGATATCGTCATTTATCCCTCGGATGGAAATAGCCTGAAAACTCCGGATGTTTACCGGGCGGATGACAGTGAAGAATGCGAACTGGTAACAGCGAATGAAAAAGCGGTTGCCGAATGGGTGCTTCGGAATAACAAGCGCGCAGGGGCTGCCACGGATACATTGGCAAATGCAAAATGCCAGTATCTTGCCATCCGCCAGGGTAACAGGGTCTATGGCGTAGTTGGGATCCATATGGGCGAGATCCCACTGGATGCCTTTGAAAACAGCGTCATGCTTTCCATTCTGGGCGAATGCGCGCTGGCGCTTGAGAATATGAAAAATGCCAGGGACAAGGAGGATGCAACGGTACTGGCAAAGAATGAGCAGCTTAGAGCCAACCTGCTGCGCGCTATTTCCCATGACCTGCGCACGCCGCTGACCTCCATTTCAGGCAGCGCCGGGAACCTGATGGCAAATTACCAGAAGATGGATGATGCCATGAGGGAACAGACTTTTACAGATATTTATGATGATTCCATGTGGCTGATCAATCTGGTGGAAAATCTGCTGTCCA
>CAYXKS010000464.1:0-2492 GCA_964465725.1 uncultured Bacteroides sp.
CATAACAAATTTCTGTTTCCGGCTCCTGCAGAAACCATATATGGAAGCTTCTGCAAGACCGAAAACGAAATTTCCAATGTCGTTAACCATAATAAACCGGAATTAATCATAACCGATAATAAGAAGGGAATCCTACATACCATGAAAAAATTTACTATTCTCCTGACAACCCTGTGCCTGGCACTTACCCTGCTGACAGCCTGCGGAGAAAGCGACCCGCTCCTCACCGCGGCCGACTACGAACTGGACACGGCATCCAAAGTGACAAGCCGCAATGTGGCCGTGGGAGACAATGCCGAAGCTTTCCTTGCCGCCTATGGCGGATACAAGATCTTCACCTCTGTGGAGGGCGGCGACTATCAGGTGATATCATCAGAAGAGATCCCCTTTGAGTCTGCCATCACACTGCTGCTCCCCACCTTTTTCATCGATGGGACGCCAACCGATCTTGACCAGTTCTGTGAAGAGAACGGGATCGAGAAGTCCGATCTTACCGCGACGCTGAGTTCCGATGATTTCCTGCAGTCTCACACGGTCGTATACCATTATCTTCTCTTTACATGGGAAAACGGCGCCATCACCGATATCCGTTCCGAGTACATGGATTACAATGAGGACGCCGTATATTACAAAGAAATGAATTCATAGACGAAATTTCTAATGCCATTAACTATAGCAAATTAATTATAGCAATTTATTTGGTCATGCGCTGTACCCTACAAACTGACTGTTGTACAATGTCGCATAGAAACCATTCTGTGCAAGCAGGGTCTCGTGATTTCCCTGCTCGATGATATTTCCGTCTTTCATAACCAGAATCACGTCCGCTTCCCGGATCGTGGACAGTCTGTGCGCCACGATGAAGCTGGTTCTTCCCTCCATCATAGCCGCGAAGGCTTTCTGAATTCTGATCTCCGTTCTCGTATCAATAGAAGATGTCGCTTCATCCAGAATCAACATAGGCGGCAGACATAACATAACTCTTGTGATACACAGAAGCTGCTTCTGCCCCTGAGAAAGATTTCCGCCGTCCTCGGCAATCACCGTATCATATCCATCCGGCAGCCTCTTGATAAAACTGTGGGCATGGGATGCCCTGGCAGCGGCGATAATCTCCTCTTCGGTCGCTTCCGGTCTTCCCATCGTAATATTCTCTCTGACGGTCCCGCCTTTCAGCCATGTCTCCTGCAGCACCATACCGTAATTGGCACGCAGGCTGCTTCTGGTCACATCGCGGATATCCTGACCCTCCACCCGGATACTTCCTGACTGTACGTCATAGAAACGCATCAACAGATTGATGACCGTAGTCTTCCCGCATCCTGTAGGACCCACAATCGCCACACGCTGTCCCGGTTTCACAGACAGATTAAAGTCCGTGATCAGCTTCTTATCCGGCACATAGGAGAAATCGACGTGTTCCA
Organism: uncultured Bacteroides sp.; assembly: GCA_964465725.1. GTDB lineage: Bacteria > Bacillota > Clostridia > Lachnospirales > Lachnospiraceae > UBA3282. Next base: position 1,425 of record CAYXKS010000464.1, read on the forward strand.
GATCCACCTTTCCCTCCACCTTTCCGAGAGAAAGCGCATTGTCTTTGTCCGGAACCTGAGGCTCTTCCTCGATCAGGGCAAAGATTCTGGCCGCACAGGCCAACGCATTCTGCAGCTCCGTCACCACACCCGATATCTCATTAAAGGGTTTCGTATACTGATTCGCATAGCTCAGGAAACAGGATAGCTGCCCCACACTGATGCCGCCGCGAATCGCAAACACTGCTCCTGACACTGCCACTCCCGCATATACCAGGTTATTGACAAATCTGGTCGAGGGATTGGTGATAGAGGAATAGAAGATAGCTTTCAGAGAGCAGCGCTCCAGCCTTCCGTTAATCTCGTCAAACTCATCAAGCGCCTCATCCTCATGTGAAAAAGCCTGCACCACTTTCTGATTGCCGATCATTTCCTCGATCAGCGCCGTCTGCTCTCCTCTGGTCTCCGACTGCGCCCTGAACATTACGAAAGTCTTCCTGGCGATAAATGCCGCCACCAGGAAGGACAATGGCGTAATCAGCACTACAACTCCCGTGATTCCCACATTCACACTGAGCATAAAACCAAGCGTACCCAGTATCGTGATGACCCCTGTGAAAAACTGTGTAAATCCCATCAGCAATCCGTCTGCAAACTGATCCACATCCGCAATCACACGGCTGACTACTTCTCCATAGGAATGCTCATCAATATATTTCAACGGCAGAATCTCAATACGTTTAAACGCTTCGTCCCGGATATCCTGTACAATGCGATAAGTCATCTTATTATTACAGATATTCATGATCCACTGTGCCGCAGCCGTGACCGCGATCACTGCCGCCATCTGTTTCAAAACAGCAAATACACCGTCAAAATCCACTCTTCCTTTATCGATGATCAAGTCGATCACCCTGCCGGTCAAAATAGGAAGATACAATGTCAGGGTCACGGTAATCGCCGCCATAACGATCGACAGCGCCAAATACAGCCAGTATTTTCTGATATAATGCAGTACCTTCCGCAGCGTTCCCTTCTGTACTCCGCCTTTTCCTGATTTCGCCATCTCTACCTCCACTCCATATCCCA
>CAYXKS010000465.1:0-2489 GCA_964465725.1 uncultured Bacteroides sp.
ATTCTTCCCAATCAATCCGATGTGCGCGCCTGCATCCAGGCCGCCCTCTGCATGGCCGATCAGCCATTTGTTCTTAGCCGTGATCAGAGCGTCTTCCCAACCCGCATGGTCCTCTTCCAACGGGCAGTTTGTTCCTGCCGGCAGAACGATTCCCACCTTGAACTGTGCATCTCCCACGCTGCAGGGTGCATAGTGCAGTGTCGTAGCGTAGATTTCCACCGCCGTTCCTGCCGGTACAAGGAACGCTTCCATCTTAGCCGTATCGTAGGTAAAATCATCCGTGATATCCTGCTGCATTCCCAGGATCAGAACAGCATCCGTAGCCGCTACATTGATCTCGGAATTTCTGTGATACTCAACGGCGTTCAGCTTATAGTTCACGCCATTACAGTAACCAACCTGAATCGGCAGTTCTCCAAATGTCTTCTTCTGAAGTTCCACTGCCGTGGCAGTCGCCTCCAGTTCCGGAATCGACGGCTCATATGCCACACCCTCAAAATCCGGTGTCTTCTTCAGTGCCTCCACAAGCGGGCCAAAATCATAACCCTGTACGACTTTTCCGTATTTGCGGAATGCTTCATCAGTAATCTTCTTAATCTCCATTGGTACCCTCTCTCCCTTCTATAGCTTTATTATTTCTATTTTCATCTGAATATCAGACTTGAACCCCTGGCCTGCTCTTCCCCGGCAAAACCGGATGTCTGGTACTTCCATTCATCTCCTTTGTCCCGGAATCTGCAAAACCGCACCGGTCACCGGTATTACTGGATAACATCGAACAGTGCCTTGCAAGCCGGATAGATCTGCTTAAACTGCTGGTACCGTGCCTCGTACTTCTCCACCAGCGCCGGATCTGGTTCCACAGTATCCACTACCTTCACGATCTTAGCTGCCGCTTCCTCTACATTCGCATACTCGCCGCAGGCAACCGCCGCCAGCATAGCGCCGCCCATACCAGGACCTTCCTCGCTCTCGATCACATCCACCTTCAGATTCATGATATTGGCGATCATCTTCTTCCACAACGGACTCTTAGCTCCGCCGCCACAGATCTTCGTTCTCTCGATCCTGATTCCCAGAGACTTGGCAACTTCCAGGGAGTCACGCAACGCGAAAGCCACTCCTTCCAACACTGCCTGTGTCATATCCGCTCTGGTAGTGTCCATCGTCATACCAATAAAAGTACCTCTGGCATTCGGATTGTTGTGAGGTGACCGTTCTCCCATCAGATAAGGCAGGAAATATACATGATTCTCACCCAGCTTATCGTCGGTAATCGCTTTCTGCTCTGTGCCATAATCCGAGGTTCCGATGATATCGTCCATCCACCATTTATTGCAGGAAGCGGCGCTCAACATACATCCCATCAGATGATAATGCCCGTCCGCATGGGCAAAAGCGTGAAGTGCGTTATATTTGTCTACTCCGAACTTATCAGAGGAAATAAAGATCGTGCCGCTAGTGCCCAGAGAGATATTACACATACCGTCTCCAACCGTGCCGGTTCCGACTGCCGCCGCAGCATTGTCGCCCGCGCCTGCTGCAACCTTGACAGTCGCCGGAATACCCAGTTCTTCTGCAATTTCAGGCAGAACCGTTCCGACTGTCTCGTAGCTCTCATAAATCTTCGCAAGCTGCTCCTCTTTCACATCGCAAATCTCACACATCTCCTTGGACCAGCAACGGTTCTTAACATCGAAAAGCAGCATACCGGACGCATCCGACACATCAGTGCAGTGAACACCTGTAAGCTTATATGCAAGATAGTCCTTAGGAAGCATGATCTTCTTGATTCTCGCAAAGTTCTCCGGCTCCTTATTCTTCACCCAGAGTACCTTCGGTGCGGTAAATCCGGTGAATGAAATATTCGCCGTATAGGCCGACAACTTGTCCTTGCCAATCACATTATTCAGATAATCACATTCTTCTGAAGTTCTACCGTCGTTCCACAGAATAGCCGGCCTAATCACTTCGTCATTCTCATCCAGAATAACAAGTCCATGCATCTGACCTCCGAAACTGATTCCTGCGATCTGGCTCTTATCCACATCGGCGATCAGTTCCTTAATACCTGCCATGCTCTGTTCATACCAGTCCTCTGGCTTCTGCTCCGACCAGCCCGGATGTGGAAAGAATAACGGATATTCCTTCGATACAACGTTTACAATTTTGCCATTTCCCTCCATCAAAAGAAGTTTCACGGCGCTGGTTCCCAAGTCTACCCCAATATACAGCATAATAACCCTCCGTTTCTATCGTTTCCATTAATTGTTACGTGCGGCGTGCACGTGCACGCGTTTGTTATTTACATGATAATCTTTGTCAGTAAGAAAATCAACCCCATAAATTATTTTCGGGAATATACACAAATTTAACAGTACCTCTTTGGCTATTAATCCTAAAACTATTTTGCTGCCTGTGGAACTATTCAGCCTTTCACTATTGCCGTTCCTGATCCATGGAAAGTAAAGAATTATTATGCTCACAAG
>CAYXKS010000466.1:0-2474 GCA_964465725.1 uncultured Bacteroides sp.
AAATAGAAAGTACTGCGAATCTGTCCACAATCTAAACTAACAAAAAAGGAATATGTTGTCAACCATTTTTGTTTATTGGTTAACAGCCCATTCCTTATATTTTCTAAAATAATACCATATACAATACTACGGAGCAGATACATTAGATACATTATAAAAGTTTCATCTTCGTTACTGTCAGATAAAATCTGATAAAAGAAAAATGGCACAATCTACTATGCCATTCTTCTTTCATCGTTTTGGATTAAAGCAGTACTCTATCACTCCATTGTAAAAGTCACAAAATCAAATTCTCCCTCTCCTTTAAACCGGAAATACAGAGCATGCGTTCCCTCTACGGACTCTGTTTTCCCCGAAACAGATATCCAGTCCCCAGAATCTATACATACCGGAATACTGCCTGTCGAATTCTCCGGTGTATCAATGGACACGGCAATACTTCCCTCTGCTTTTCCCCTTACCTGCATGGAAACCTGATGCAATCCATCGAAGGCAAAATATTTATAGCCAATAACCGTTCCGTCCTTGATATTTTTGATGTACTGAATCGGCTGCCTTCTATCCTCCTCCACAAGTTCCGGCGTCGGCTCGCAGTCTGCGATATCCTGTGTCATATAAGGATAATCCTCCATCATCACAAGAGGATTGGAATGAACCTGCTTACCGTTACGATTCAGCTGGCAGGCAATCGCCGCCGGGTATACACCACTTCCCTGAAGCGGACCATCATTCAATCCGCACGAAGTTACCTCCGCCTGTGCGATATTTCCTTCCTCATCAAAATAAATCTTCTCCGCACAGCCCTGCCTGCTGAAGTTGGTGCGGTTAGTCTGTCTGTGATAAAAGACATACCACTGGCCATCGGCGCACTCGATTCCTCCATGCGTATTTCCAAGGCAATTCAAAGCCTCCTCCTCGGTACGGCCATTCAGGAATACATCTCCGATGTCCACCAGTGTTCCTCCAAAATGATACCCTTCATCCGGTCTGTCGCTGACCGCATAACACAATTCATGGCTTCTGACTGAGGAATATACGAAATAATATTTTTCGTTGATCTTCCTGATTGAGCTTGCCTCAAAGAATGCATGTCCATCATACTCTGTTCCCTCCGCCTCATGGATATCGAACATTAAATGTCTCGGTTCCGTGGCAAGAGTCAGCATATCCTCGCATAGAGTCATCACCTGAGAACCTTTCTCTGGGACGAACAGCTCCTTGCGCATCGGCGCATTGCCTGAATATAGATAAACCGTTCCGTCGTCATCGATAAAGATTCCCGGGTCAAACTGAATCAGATCTCCCTCTCTTCTTCCGAGAGGCACTCCGTCCGGGTGATGCACAAAGCCCAGAAATTCATACTTCCCAGCCGGGCTGTCGCACACCGCAACAGCGATCTCCGGCAGATAATCCAGACAATAGTACAGATAATACCTTCCATCTGCTCCCTGCACTACGTCCGGGGCCCACATGGCATGTATCCCGGGAGGATTCAGTGAATTCTCATCCTTGACTTCCACATTGAATTTAGGCTTGTTAGGCGGAGTATCCGCCGGAATGTTCTGATTCCTTGGATCCTGCTCCTTCCGGTAAATGACTCCCTCATATCTCCAGTCCGTCAAATCCTTCGTGTCCGCCGAATAGCAGACATAATCATTCAGGCAGAACTCCGCGCCGTCAAAACGGTCATGACTCCCATAAAGATAGATTCTGTCACCAAACAAATGCGGCTCCCCATCGGGAACATACTCGAATGTCGGCATGTACGGGTTATAAACTTGCTTGCTCATCCTTCCTCCTTCTGTGCGCCAGCATACGCTGCCGCACGTTAAAATTTTACACGTTCATTTCAGCTCGTATCTATAATCATACACCTTGACGGGCAGGTTTTCTAGCTTTTTAATAAACCTGCTCTCTCATATTGAAGAAACTGTTGGGTCGTTTTCATTCCGTTTATAACACAATACAGGGCGTAAGCTATATATATAATATACTTACACCCTGTTCTGCCTGCTGTTTCATTCTACTCTTTGATCCGATCAATATCCGTCAAATTAACACCAGATACATTCAATAATGCTTTCAATGATAAATAGTCTTCTTTCAAACTTTCATATGTTTCAGCTGCATTTTCTTTTCTTGCCAGCAACATATGTCGTTGAATTTTTTGAAATTGATCAATTGCATCTTTAGCAACCTCAATACCATTAGGCATGTTCTCACCTCCCAGTTATAGGAAACTGTTATCTTTCTGAATCCAATATACCATAATCCGGTCGCATAGTCTATTATAACTTAGGCTTCGACAAACTATCAATAAAGTACCGGGGTATATAGTTTTTTACCTTGTCCTTCCCCTTCCTGTCTCTCCTTTTACTAACATTACGCCAGAACAGTCCCGATCTGCTCCATCTGTTCCCTGCTGAGGATCCCCTTGAACATATCTTCATAATCCCGTATGGAACGGCCCATAT
>CAYXKS010000467.1:0-2470 GCA_964465725.1 uncultured Bacteroides sp.
CAGCCCTTTGCGCTGGAGGAAGAGGAATTCGAGAAGGTGTTTTACAGGAAAGAAGACGAAGAGATTACCCTGCAGGCTGCAAGGGAGTCACTGGTGCTGCTGAAAAATGACGGGATACTTCCGGTCAGGGGAAATGTCAGGAAGATCGCCGTCATAGGATGCCATGCGGCAAATGCCAGAAGCTTTTTCGGAGGGTATACACATCTGAGTATGGTGGAAGCGGTCCATGCAGTGGCCAATTCCATTGCGGGTATCGGTGAGGCGGCGTCGAATCAGGAAAAGGAAGTGCCTTTTATTCCGGGAACGCAGATCCAGTCGGATGAGACGGAGGAATTCGACCAGATCCTGCGTCAGATCAAACCCGGATGCAGAAGCCTGCTTAAGGAACTGAGAGAACGGCTGACGGATGTTGAAATCTGTTACGCTTATGGATATCCGGCAGCAGGAAATGACATGAGCCATCATGAGGAGGCGCTTGGGCTGATCAGGGATGCGGACCTGTGTATTATGACGCTGGGCGGAAAGCATGGTTCCTGTTCGGTTGCCACTATGGGAGAAGGGGTAGACGGTACGGATATCAACCTGCCGGAATGCCAGGAAGCATTCCTGAGAAAGGCGGCAGCGCTTAAGAAGCCAATGATAGGGATACACTTCAATGGCAGGCCGGTGTCCAGCGATGCGGCGGATGCGCATCTGAACGCGCTGGTCGAGGCATGGAATCCCTCGGAGAAAGGGGCACAGGCCCTTGTGGATGTGCTGACGGGAGCATATAACCCAAGCGGGAAAATGCCTGTTTCGACGGCCTATAATGCAGGGCAGATCCCTGTTTACTATAATCATCCGAACGGCTCGGTGTGGCATCAGGGTGAGAGTATAGGGTTTGCCAATTATGTGGATATGCCGCATACGCCCCGTTATTTCTTCGGCTATGGATTGTCTTATACGACCTTTGTATACAGCGGATTTTGTTGTGACAGGAAGGAAGTCCGTCCGGATGAGCCATTCCGGATATCGGTTACGGTTGAAAACACAGGAGAAGTGGCAGGGACGGAGATCGTGCAGCTCTACCTGAAAGACGTATATGCGAGTATGACCCGTCCGGTTATGGAACTGGCGGGATTTATCAGGGTGGAACTGGAGCCGGGAGAGAGCGCGGACGTCACGTTTACGGCAGAACCCAGCCAGCTGGCGTTTCTGGACAGGGAGATGAAGTGGAAGATCGAAGCCGGAACGATTCAGGCGATGATCGGCGCCTCCTCTGCAGATATCCGGTATGTGGCGGAACTGACGATAACGGAGGACAGGTACATAGACGGAAAGACGAGAAGATTTTATGCGGATGCTAGGAGGAAATAGTGTAAAAATTAGCGCAATAAAATGTGCGCAGAAATGAGGATTATAATGCAGATATACGATATGAAAATAAACCATTTGACGAATCCATTGGGATTTCGGATGACGCGTACCGTTTTTACATGGAAGGTGAAGGAGGCAGAGGGCAGGAGACAGGAGGCGGCAAGGCTGCAGATCGCGGCGGATGAAAGGATGCAGGAGATCCTGTTTGATTCCGGATTTGATGCACACGCAGACAGTCTGGGATATTCGGTGAATCTTCAGATGGATCCCCGTACGCGCTATTACTGGACAGTGACAGTACGCAGCGAATTGGGAGAAGAGGCATCAGGAGAAATCCAGTGGTTTGAGACGGCCAAGAGGCAGGAAGCGTGGGAAGCGAAATGGATCACCTGTGACAGTAGCAAGAAGCGTCATCCTTATTTTGAAAAGGAGATAGAGATAGTGAAGCCGGTGAAGCGGGCCAGACTTTATATCAGCGGCCTTGGACTTTATGAAGCATTCTATCAGACCAGAGCAGGGGCTCCTGGCAGGGAAGAGCGCATCGGTGAGGAATATCTGACGCCTTACAGCAATGATTATAACGAGTGGGTACAGTACCAGACCTATGATGTGACAGATCTTCTGCAGACATCGGGCAAATTGTCGATCCTTCTGGGGAATGGCTGGTATAAGGCGAGATTCGGATTCGCGGCATTCGAAGACAAGGGATTCTATGGGGATGAATGGAAGCTGATTGCGGAACTGCGTATTGATTATGAGGACGGAACCGAAGAGGTAATCGGGACGGATGAGAGATGGTCGGTGAGACGCAGCACGATCACATTCTCCAACCTATATGACGGGGAGACGCGGGATGATACGCTGCCGGATCCGGAAGTCTGTCAGGCCAGACTCTGTGAACCGCCCAAGGGTGTTCTCACGGAGCGGATGAGCCTTCCTGTGACGGTCCACGAGACTTTTGACCCGGTGGAACTGATCCATACACCCGCCGGGGAACTGGTTTTTGATATGGGGCAGGAGTTCACCGGAATCTTTACCCTAAGAGTACAGGAACCGGCCGGAACGAAGATCCACATTCAGACCGGGGAGATCCTGCAGAATGGGAATTTCTACA
>CAYXKS010000468.1:0-2464 GCA_964465725.1 uncultured Bacteroides sp.
TTATTTTAACTCTATTATCTCTAAAAATCCATATTTTTTTGAATCCATTTTTTGGCTAAGGTAACAGGTTGTTACTATTCACAGTCGAAATGCGCATTAACTGCGCATTTACGACCCAATACAGTAAATTATGAAAGCGTTTGCGGCCCTACTTTTCCGTGGATTTTTTCATAAGCATAGTAGAAACTATTGTTATGGCAAAAGAAACGGCGAGAAAATATGCAAAGTAATCCGTACTCCATTGCTGGGCAATCAAACCGAATAAAACCGGGGCGGACAGGATACTGACGTAGGATGCGGACATCTGCAGACCAATATAGGACTGCGATACGTCCGCGCCAAAGAAAACAGGCGCTAAATACGTCATATTCGGGTAGAGAGGGCCATTGCCAAGGCCGATCATGAGCAGGCCGATTCCCGCGCTCAAAGGAGACGTGGAGAAGAGGACAATAATGATTGCCGCAAAAGTTATACCTTCTCCGAGCAGGATGATTTTCAAAGAGGAGAGACGTCCGGAGATGATTCCGGACAGAAATCTTCCAAGCGTTACACCGACAAAATATAATGTGATTATTTTTGCGGCTAACTCCGGTGTTGCGCCTTTTGAGTTGACCAGAAAAGTGCTGCCCCATCCAAGGCAGACAGATTCAATCGCGCAGGAGCCGATAAAAACCATAATACTCTGTCTCAACACGCGATTTTTAAGCATATCTTTTATTTTCACGACTTGTTCCTCAGGGTTTCCTGAAGTACTTTCCTGTTCTTGCTTCTTTACCTTTTTCCAGAGAGGAAGAGAAAAGATCATAATTGCCGCGATTACAGCCTGAAAACAGAACATAATGCGGTAACCTCTGTTCCAGTCATTGTTTCCCTTCAGGGCCGCAGACATCAGATACGGGCTTAAGGAAATTCCAATGCCATAGAAGCAATGTAAAAAACTCATATGAGAGGCATTGTAGTGCAGCGCCACATAGTTATTCAGTCCGGTATCGATAGCGCCTGCGCCCAAGCCAAGCGGGAGGGCAAAAATGCAAAGCCATATGATACTGCCGGAGAAAGAGAAGCCCAATAGCGCGAGGGCGGTCATGACAGTGCTGACTGCGGTGACTTTGTCCGTGCCGAACCGCTTGATGATTCTTGCACTGACGAGGCTCGAAAGAATGGTTCCTCCGGATACAAGGGAAGTAACAAAGCCTGCATAGGATATAGGAAGCTGAAATTCCCTGTAGATGGCGGGCCAGGCGGCTCCGAAGAGCGAATCGGGTATTCCCAGCCCTATGTATGCGATATAAATGATAACTAATAGTATTGTGGCCATATTTGTCATTCCTTTCATCAAAGTTTTTTTAAATATATCAATTATTGGGAATTGTTTCTTTAATAAAAAAGACATAAAATATAAAAAAACGGACAATAAGATTCAGGGAGAAAAGCTTTGCTTAACATAGACAACGGACTTGTTGACAACAATCAGCGAGAGAACATGAAGCACGGAACGGACGATTTCCCGTTTGCAGTGTATGAGGACAGATATTATAATAGTTATTACCCATGGCACTGGCATGATGAACTGGAGATTGGCTATGCCAGAAAGGGCAGGGTGTTTATCAATGTAAATAAGGATTCCTATATTATTGAAGAGGGAAACGGGATTTTTATCAATAATGGGATTCTGCATTCATTGGCGGGAAAAGGCAGCACAGAGGTGATATTTCCCAACATTTTGTTTCATGCTTCTTTGGTTTATGGCAGTACGGGGAGCGTTTTTCATGAGAAATATATGAACCGGATACTGACAGGCTGGGATATTTCATGCCTGTTGCTGGACAGAGATGTTGTATGGCAGAGGCGGGTGTTGGAATTGGTGGAAAATTGCATCTGTGCTGAACAGGACAAGAGGTGGGGATATGAGTTTAAAATCAGAGAAATACTGACAGAGATTACTCTGCTTGTATTGGATAACTGTTATGACGGTCCTGTGCAGGATTTGGGAGATAAGAAAAGCATCATGCGGATTCGGTGCATGGTGGACTATATCAGAAAGCATTATGCAGAGGATATCAGTTTGAAGGATATCGCGGCATCCGCGTCCATAGGGGAGAGAGAATGCCTGCGGTGTTTTCATGATTTTATAAAAAAACCGCCCAAACAATATGTCACGGAAATAAGAGTGTGCAACGCCAGGAGAATATTGGCCTCGACAACACTTTCCATGAGAGAAGTAGGGGAGATGTGCGGTTTTCAGAGTGCAAGTTATTTTTCGAAAGTTTTTCATGATTACAGCGGCGTATCCCCCAGGGAATACCAGAAGAACCTTAGCCAGGGAAATAAGCAGGATAAGGAAATCTCACAGACTTCTAAGGTTCGCTGATGTCTGCGAGTTCAAAGCTTACTACCTTTTTGAGGTCCTCCAAAGATGTCTCGACCTGATAGCCGATTTTCCCACCGCTGAAAATAATGGTGT
>CAYXKS010000469.1:0-2454 GCA_964465725.1 uncultured Bacteroides sp.
ATTGACACTATCACAATACAACTAATTGTTAGCACTGTCAAGAGGTGAGTGCTAAAATTGTGTGAACAATTTGTGAAAAGCTGATAAAATGGAAATCATTCAGATATCAATACTTTCACAATGCCATATTTATCAACTCGTCAAAAAAGGGCAGCGTACAATACACTGCCTCTTTTCAACACTTTTCTCTTTCATAAGCTTCTATTCCTGCTCCAAAATCCCAGCAATTTTCTCTATCATTTCATCCTCTTTCAGGCGAAACTTGATCTCCACCCTCCTGGAAGCGGGCATGTCCACCTCCTGTGTAGGATTGCCGGCAGCGTCTTTCTGATAAACTGGATTACTCCATGATTTTCCATTGACCGTAAGAAGCTTCTGGAGCTGCTCGATCTTTGTTTCACTAAGTCCGTTTCTCTGATTCAGGCAGAAGTCTGCCACAGCATTAGCCCGCTCATAGGACAGTTCCATATTGCTCCGATAGCCGCCATCCGTATCCGTATGCCCCTCAATAATGATCTCTGCAATGTAATCGCGGAACTGATCCTGCAGCAGCACATCCAGATACATCGGGATAATATTCTTTAATGTCTCCTTGCTGTCCGTTGTAAGTAAGGCGCTGTTATACCGGAAAAGCACATCGGAAGAAAAGGTAATGGAACCTGTCTGTGCATCCACTTTCATGGTGGAATTGCTGAAGGCAGACTGCAGCGCCCCGATAATATCCGTACGAATTCCCACAATATCCTGCAGCTCCTGCTTTGTGGTCGTAAGCTCCTGTCTGGCGTTTTCTATTTCCAGATAAGCTTTGTTCAATTCCTCCTGTGTCAGAGCTGCCTGCTCGTAAGCCTGCTGCAGCTGCGCCAACGAGGAAGCAAGCTCCTCATTAGACTGCTCCAGATCCTCTATCGTCTCATCCAGCTGGCTCTGGGCTGTGCTAAGCTCCAGCCTTGTCTTTTCCAGATCGTTCGTCTTCTGTCTGTATATGGCAAGTGTGATCGCTATGATCAATATGAAAATCAGCAGAAGCGCCGCCATCATATCCGAATAAGACTGCCAGTAGCTGTGCTCCGCAAAAGCTTCTCTGTTCCTTCGTCTATTCTTCATATAAATTCCTCATCTGTCCAAGTGTGTATAACTGGCTGCTGATCTCATCGCTCATATCACTGCACGTATCCGCCAGCATTTTCTTTTGCTCCGCAATCTGTTTCGCAAACAGCTCTTGTCTTTCCATGACCTGGGAAAGTGCCTCCTGCACGTTGCGATTTACCTCCACTAATGCGGTCACCGCCTCCACCATGTCCGCAGCATTTGCCGCACTGACAGTCTGCGACTCACCCGCAGCCTTCAAAGTATTCCCCAACTTCTTAAAATCCGTGTCCAGAGCTGCCTGCATCTGTTCGGTAAATTTCTCTACAATACGCTCCAGGCCCGCCGTCTGTTCCGCGGCATTTCCCTTCATCATTTCAAGCATCTGTTTCAGGGAATTCGCCATACCTGCCTGATAAACAAGCATCGTCGCCAAACTCCCATCCTCTTTACCAGCATTAGGCTGCGCAGTCTGGCGGAACACGCACAGGAAATCATCCAGCGTCTCGTAAGCATCCGACATAATACTTCTGTAAACAAAATTAAATACCAGAGAGAAGAAGATGCCATATACGGAAGTGTGAAAAGCTACTTTCATTCCCGAAAGCAGCGCACCCACATTATCGGATATCGTAAAAATATCGTCCCCGCTGAATGCCCCCAGCCCCATAGACAACCCCAGAAACGTTCCCAAAATCCCCAGACCCGTAAGCGTCCCGGAAATTCCTGAATTAAAGAAATTCATACCTACTCTGTCCAGAAGATCCTCATTGATATATTCCTCCAGATCACAGTCCGTCATTGCTCCCCGTTTTGACTTTACGCCTTTTACGCGAAGTCTATACTTATTAAACGCATCCCGTAGTTCTTCTTCCTCAAAGACTTCATTATTATCCCGGTAATTACTCCAGAGATTCTTTCCATTTGCCTCCTTGTATTCCTTCTGCAGACGCAGCGTAACATCTTCCAGATCATAAGTGATTCTGTTAAGCCTTCCGAAACTGATGGAGGATATGAAAAAAAGGATTCCTATGATAACCAAAAACCCGATATTGATCGCCAGATTTACAAATGAAATCTCCTCACCTGTAAATACACCGTTCAAATAAAGAACAAACGCCACAACAATGGCATACAAAAAATATAACGCATAATACAGCCTACTCTTCATCCGTACCTCCATCCCTTTCCCTGTTGATAAAATTATTCCATTACGTTTCACGGCCATAATCATTCTTCAGCCCGCGTCTTAAAACTACCATATTTTTATCCGAAGCTCAATCATACTCAGCAATATTAAGGAAAGCTTAAAGATTGACCTCTCCGTCCTGCTCCTTCGGCAGCTTTCTTCCATATCCCGTGGCAACC
>CAYXKS010000470.1:0-2447 GCA_964465725.1 uncultured Bacteroides sp.
ATAAAAGCAATATACTCTCTGCCAGACCGCAGACTACCACGGCCATAAGAAATGGACCGCCGTGATCCACACCCCTGCTGTCTTCTGAACCTTCTGTGTCCTTCTTACCTGTAAAAATAAGGGATGCTGTGACAAAACCTGCCGAAACAAAAGAAATCACCAAAATTCGTAGAAAAACCTGTGGATACGCCAAGACTCTCCGAAATAAAAAAATCATCATCGCCAATACTATAGCAGAAATAACCGCACCGCCTGCCACCCATTTGCCAAGCTGCTTTTTCAGGGGAACTGCCTCGACACCATTTTGACTGTTCTGCAGCATCTCAATTATCTTTGTCTTGCGTATACCATATATATTTTTCAGTCCCATCAGCAGAGAGAGCATACCGAAAAACAAAACCGTTCCCAGCAGCGTATCAGGAAAGATCAGAAAATTCAGGCGGTAAGCCTCCCCGAAAGACTGCACCACAATCACACTGATCACCTGAGACAGAAGAACACCCAATAGAATCCCCAGAAAAATTGCAACCGCTCCTATAACCAAAGTCTCCAGAAAAAACAGAAACGCAACCATCCACTGTTCCATCCCGATAACAGCCTCAACCGCAAACTCTTTCTGCTTTTGCCGAAACATGAAAGCATTTACATAGGACATCAGAAATGCAACCAGAACCCCCACAAGAGGAACTGCGATTCTCATCACTCTTCCCAGAATATCCAGATGAAGCTGTACCGGCAACGTATCGCTGTAATAAGGACTCGCCAGGGAAAAGAATCCATAAAACATTCCGACAGACAGCACCAGTGTCACCATATAGATCAAGTAATCCTTTGCCGTACGCCTGACGCTGCGCAGTGCCAGTTTAACGTACATCCTGCCCACCTCCTCCCATCATGGTGAGGACGTCCAGTATTTTCTCAAAGAAGTCTCTTCGCAAATCCGTGCCCTTCAGAATCTCCGTAAAGATCTCTCCGTCCCGCAAAAAGAGGATACGGTTTGCATAGCTTGCCGAAAATGCGTCGTGCGTCACCATCAAAATCGTTGCGTGAAGGTCTGTATTGATGCTCTGCATAGTGGAAAGCAGCATCTGGGAAGAATGACTGTCCAGAGCTCCTGTAGGTTCGTCCGCAAGAATCAGCTTCGGCTGATTGATAATGGCCCTGGCACAGGCGCACCGCTGTTTCTGCCCACCTGATATCTGATACGGATATTTCTCCAAAATATCCGTGATGTTGAGCTTCCCCGCCATCTCCTGTACCCGGCCTTCAATTTCCTCCACCGGGACCCGGTTGATCGTCAGTGCAAGCGCAATGTTCTCTGATACTGTCAGCGTATCCAACAGGTTAAAATCCTGAAAAATAAATCCAAGATTTTCTCTGCGAAACCGGGCGAGCTCCCTTTCCCTGATCTCCGTCACATCTCTTCCATCCAGATAGATATGTCCTGCACTGACCGTATCGATTGTGGAAATGCAGTTCAGCAGAGTAGTTTTGCCGGAGCCTGAGGCGCCCATAATCCCGACGAATTCTCCTTCGCCAACAGAAAAGCTGATATCCCTGATCGCTTTCGTGATATTGCCGCCATTTCCATAATACTTCTGGATATGATCCAGTTTTAATATTTCCTGCATGTTTTCCCTCCCGCAAAGCTGTCACAAGACAATGAATCGTGACTGGCAGTATTTTGTCAAAACCTTCTGATATATCAATGTGTATCATGTGTTTTCTTTATTGTGATACAACACATGAGCAAAGTGTATCCCGTTTTCTTACGAAAATCTAACAAAAATGTAAGAAGGAAATTTTGCAGCAGTAATGCCGGACGCGTCTGACATTATATAGTAGTTCTAAGGACACACCTTCGCTCGATTCCAAATGTAACGGTACTAAGCTCGAAATTTACAACGCAATGTAATTGCATTGTAAATTTTTACCTCGCTAATTGCCGGCGTTTGGGGGCGGCCCTTAGAACTACTATATAATGCCAAACGCTGTGTACTGGCTTATTAAGCGACATTAAACCTGCTACAATATTTAAAATGCAGGGACACCTCATCCCTGCACCTGTTCAATCAGACAATTAATATGGAAGGAAAGCCGGATCACGGTCCCGCTCCCTGCAGACTCTGCCGTAATTCCGATCCCCAGCTTATCACAGAGCCTTTTGCATAAATACAGGCCGATTCCCGTAGCCTGCTGCATCGTACGCCCATTCTCACCGGTAAATCCTTTTTCAAAGATCCGAGGCAGGTCGCAAGCCGGAATCCCTATACCGTTATCTTCCACAGACAATACTTCTTTATCCTGCCGACGGCATACCGAGAACCTCAGTTCCGGTTTCCCCGCCCGGTATTTCACCGCGTTGACGATAAGCTGGTTTAAGATAAAGCGGACCCATTTTTCATCGGAATAAACCATGCCGCCCATATCTCCCACTTCAATCCGCA
>CAYXKS010000471.1:0-2446 GCA_964465725.1 uncultured Bacteroides sp.
TAAATTTTTTCGTAAAAACAATTCTCAAAGGCCGCCTATTGACTTTTCAATGATTTCGAGTATAATAAATCATATGATTTAAAACATATGTTTTAGAAAGGGGAAATCAAGATATGCCGCCAAAACCAAAATTTACAAAAGACGAAATTATAAAAACCGCATTAGAAATTGTAAGAACAGATGGATTTGAAGCCTTAACTTCCAGAGAACTGGGAACACGTCTCGGCAGCTCAGCAAGGCCAATTTTTACTGTATTCAAAAATATGGAAGAGGTCCAGCAATCTGTGATTCAATCTGCCAAAATACTGTATAAAGAATATGTCAATAAAGGTTTAACAGAAGAACATCCATTTAAGGGGGTAGGAACACAATACATCCTTTTTTCTATCGACGAGCCAAAGCTTTTTAAGCTTCTGTTCATGACAGGGCAGGCACAAATGCCTGATCTGTCGGACGTACTTCCCCTGATAGAGGAGAGCTATCGGGAAATTAGTCTGTCGATTCAAGAGGATTACGGGATTAACGAACAGTTGGCTGAAAAGCTGTATCGTCATCTTTGGATTTATACACACGGCATTGCAACGCTTTGTGCCACCAAAATGTGCCGGTTTACTGGCGATGAAATCAGCTCGATGATGACAGAGGTATTTACAAGCCTTTTGAAAAATATAAGGAAGTGAGGAAACTATGATCAAAGTTCAGGACATCATAAAATCATACGGCAGCGGAGAAAGCCGCTTTCAGGTATTACAGGGTATCAGTCTTGAAATAAAAGATGGGGATTTTGTAGTTATCCTTGGCGCGTCGGGTTCCGGAAAGTCAACTTTTTTGAATGTAATCTCAGGGCTTGAACGTCCTGACAGTGGTAAAGTGTTTTATGACGGGACGGATATTACAGTGCTTTCCGACAATGAATTAACTGCATTTCGCAAAGAAAATGTCGGATTTATTTTTCAGCAGTATTATTTGCTGCCCAATATGGATGTTGATAAGAATGTAAAAATGGGTGCTGATTTAGCAGGCAACAAAGATTACCAAACCGTCATTGCGGCAGTCGGGCTCGGGGAAAAATTACATAAATATCCAAGCGAACTCTCAGGCGGCGAGCAGCAAAGGGCTTCCGTTGCGAGAGCATTAGCAAAAAGGCCCCGGGTACTGTTCCTTGATGAGCCGACAGGTGCATTAGACGAACAAACAGGACGGCAGGTACTTGATTATATCTGTAAACTCCAAAATGAATATGGTTTTACACTCATAATGGTAACGCACAATCTGAATATTGCGGAAATGGCAAACACAGTCATAAAAATGAACAGCGGGAAAATATCTGAAATTTATACAAACGAAACGCAGAAAACCGCTTATGAGATTGGATGGTGATCGTATGCTCGTCGGAATAAAGAATGCTTCAAAGCTCGTCGGAATTTCAATTATCGCCTGCTGCGCTGTGCTTGTATGCACAATGTTTTTAAATTTTTATATGGATATTCGGCTGATTGAAAGTGAAATAACATCGGAATTATCCTTGATCTTTTATAATGCGCAGGTATCGACAGCACAAGTCGTATGCCTTGTGAGTGGCGGTTGTCTGCTAATGACCTCGGTTGTTATGCTGGTATTTTATATTAAGCATTATATTGATACCCACAGAAAAGGGCTTGGGATACTAAAAGCTCTGGGATATTCAAATTTTAAAATTGCAAAAAGTTTTTGGGTATTCGGAATCAGTGCATTCATCGGGACTGTAACAGGCTTCGGATCAGCGTTTCTTATAATGCCATGGTTTTACACCCTGCAAAATGAAGATAAAATGCTTCCTGAGATAACGATAAATTTTCATCCGAGTATTCTGCTTTATTTTGTGGTATTGCCGACTGTGTGTTTTTCGGTGCTTTCCGTCTTGTACGCCTGGTACAAATTGAAAAAGCCCGTGTTGCTGCTCTTAAAAGACAACCTGGAGGCCGCTTCTAAACCACCCAGGCACAGAACCGAAAATAACCGAGGACTTTCTTTTATAGCGGATCTGAAAAGGAATACCCTGAAATCGAAAAAGACACTTGTATTTTTCATCATTTTTGCTTCGTTTTGTTTTTCGGCTATGACGCAGATGTCGTTTAGCATGAAAGATCTGTCAAGTGAAATGATGGGAGCAATGATGCTCATAATCGGTCTTGTGTTAGCGTTTTCAACTCTGTTCCTTGCCATAACCACAGTGATAAGGGGAAATACAAAGACAATCGCTATGATGAGGGTATTCGGCTATTCGCAGAAAGAATGCTGCAGGGCAATTTTAGGAGGATACAGGCCGATGTCCTATATTGGTTTTATCATTGGAACCGTATATTAGTATGGATTGTTGAGGCTTATGGTGGATCTTGTATTTAAGGATGTTGAAGGTGTACCTGCATACAAATTTGACTTTCCTGTTATGTTTATTTCTCTTGTT
>CAYXKS010000472.1:0-2431 GCA_964465725.1 uncultured Bacteroides sp.
AGGATGGATATCGCAGAGTTTGTGAAAAAATCGGTTGCCGCGCTGAGTATTGGCGCAGGAGTGGGGATTCTTTTTCAGGCTGTGGCTTTTTTTGTGCCTCTTTATTATATCAATCTTTATATGGTATTGGCATTGCTTCTGGCTGAGATGTCGGTGCTCGTAGTGATAATTGTAAGGCGGACGACTATGGAGCAGGCGGCTCTTAAGATAGACGGCTTCGGTTTTGAGGAACGGATTGTCACGGCATACGAACATCTTGACCAGGATGGTACATTGATAGAGCTTCAGCGGGAGGACGCGCTTTGGCAGCTTCGTGAACACAGGGACAGGGTTAAGATTTCACTTGTACCCTCCCTGAAAAAGACAGCATTGCTTTTTCTGTTGATGGGGCTTGCGGTGGGACTTTCTTTCCTTCCCTCCAGGACAAAGGACCGTGCCGGGGAACTTCACGATATCAGGGAAGAGGCGCGTGAGAAGGAGGATGAAATAGAAGAGGTCATGGAGGCGTTAGAGCAGCTGGACCAGGAAGAATTGACAGAAGAACAGCACGAGATGCTTCATGAGATGATGGAGAGCCTTGAAGCGTCACTTTCGGAGTACCAACAGACGGATTCTGAGGCGATGCTGGCGGCAGCATCCCAAAAGCTGGATTATAAATACGAAAATATGGGCGGTCAGTTATCCGATCTCATACAGGAATTGCAAAGCGGAGCGGGGGTTTCGGTTGTTTCGGCAGACGCTATGCAGGAAATTGCGGATCGGCTGGGAAAAAGTGGTATGCAGATGGCTCAGGGAGGTGGCTCTGAAGCAGGATCGGGCGGAACAAAAAGCGGTGACCAAAAAGGTCAAAATAGTGGCAGCGGTAACGGAAACGGCCAGAGCGGACAAAATGGTAATGGCGCTGGACAGGGTAAAAACGGCCAGGGCGGGAACGGTGCCGGCAATGGCAATAATGGTCAGAATGGAGGAAGTGACCAGAATGGTCAAAATGGGCAGGGACGAGACGGAAATTCGGGAAATGGCAGAGGGGATGGCAGCGGCGGCGCTCCTCACG
Organism: uncultured Bacteroides sp.; assembly: GCA_964465725.1. Lineage (GTDB taxonomy): Bacteria > Bacillota > Clostridia > Lachnospirales > Lachnospiraceae > UBA3282. Next base: position 1,055 of record CAYXKS010000472.1, read on the forward strand.
ATTATGTCAGCGTCCCTAATGCCGTTGCGGACAGTGGAAATCTCACGGGAAACGTCGGAAATCATGAAACTTCCGAGTATTTTCGTGCTCAGACCGGACTTAACTGGGAAGGGGCGCACACCTCCTATGAGGCGGTGATCGGGAGCTATGAGCGCAATGCGTATGAGGGAATCGCCGCAGATCGGTATCCAAGTGGTATGGAGAACATTATCAAAGAGTATTTTGCAAGTTTTAATGACTAAGCCCTAATGTCATTAAATTAAGCCAGGCGTGCCCGACTTTTACCGACTTTTTTGAAGTGACTTTAAGGCTGAATTATTATTGAAAAGTTAACTATTCGGCTCGTGAAAAGTTTTTATTTTACAAGGAGAAAGATATGATTGAATCAGACAAGAGCAGATTTCATGATCCGGCATATATGGCACAGCGGATCGCTGTATGTGAACGGGAGATACAGAAGGGAATTATCGGGCAGAGAGAGCTTATCAGACAGGTTATGCTGGCGATGCTCACAGGGGGCAATGTGCTTCTGGAGGGTATGCCGGGACTGGGCAAGACCAGACTGGTCAGTATAATTGGCAAGGTTTTTGACCTGTCGTTTAAAAGGATTCAGTTCACTCCTGACCTGATGCCCAGCGATGTGACCGGCACGAATATCATTATTAAGAATGAGCAGGGCAGCTCCTTCTCCTTTGAGAGAGGGCCGGTCTTCGCGAACCTGATTCTGGCGGACGAGATCAACCGTGCCACGCCCAAAACACAGTCGGCGTTGTTGGAGGCGATGCAGGAGCATACAGTGACGGTGGGCAATGTCAGCCATGTGCTCCAGGAGCCCTTCTTCGTGCTTGCAACCCAGAATCCCATAGAGAGTGAGGGAACCTACCCGCTGCCCGAAGCCCAGCTGGACCGTTTCATGTTCAAGCTGCTGGTGCGGTTCCCCGGCAAGGAGGAACTGAAAGGAATTGTTGCACTCACGGAAGGAAGTAAAGAGCCTGTCATCGAAAAGCAGATGGATGGGGCAGGACTTCTGGCGGCGAGAGAGATGGTCAGCCAGATTCCGATTGCAGATGCGGTGATGGATTATCTGTTGGAAATTGTCATGGCGACTCATGTGCCGAATCCGCACATCAGAGAGGGAGCAAGCCCCAGAGCGGCACAGGCGCTTATCCGCGCCGCCAGGGCGAAGGCGTTTCTGGAGGGACGCTTTAATGTCTCTTTCCAAGATGTGAGGGAAGTCGCGCACCCTGTTCTCAGACACCGGATTATTCCAGGGTTCGACGCCATCAGTGCGGGAATTACCGAGGATGATATCATTACTAAAATTTTGGATGCACAAGCACAACAGTGAAGCCGGAGGCTGAACAAGGATCATTTATT
>CAYXKS010000473.1:0-2415 GCA_964465725.1 uncultured Bacteroides sp.
ACGGTGACGGTATGCAGTCCAGGGATTTTACTTATATAGACAATGTGATCGAGGCGAACCTGCGGGCATGTAAAGCTTCCGGTGAAGCGGCCGGGCAGGCATTCAATATCGGTGCAGGGGGCAGACTGTTCCTGATCGATATATATAATTATCTCTGTGAGGCGCTGGGGAAGGATGTGAAACCGAACTATGGACCTAGCCGCAAGGGAGACGTGAGGGATTCCAACGCGGATATCAGCAAGGCGAGAGAACTGCTGGGATATGATCCGGAGTATGATTTTGAGAAAGGAATTGCGCTGGCGATCGATTGGTATAAGGAATATCTGGGATAGAAGAGGAAATTAAAATCGGTATGGAATTGAAACTGGGTAAATATCGCATTCAGATAGCCAGAGAATACGACATTGACGGCACGATGCCGAGAATATATAATGCAGAGGGGCAGCTGCTTGAGACCTATTTTATCAAAAACAGGCACTCGAGGCATGCCCCTTTTGGGCATGAAGGGAAATACTTTTTCTGGGACAGGTATAATTATGGTCTGGATACGCATTTCTATGGGCCGGAAGCCATGGTACAGCCACTGGGGCGGCCTCGTGTAAAATATGGAATGCTGACGGAATCGCGGACCATCACGCCGAAGGATTATGAAGTATTCAGAAGGAACAGAGGAATTGAGAAAGAGTTCCGCTATATTTTTACGTACGATGAGCAGATACTCAACGAAATCGGGAATGCCAGATTCTATCCTGTGGCCGCCGGGATCTGGAACAGTGAGATGCAGGATGGGCGGCACCGGGAGAAGGACAGGGATTTGTCAATACTGTCCTCAGATAAGGTAATGTGTGAATTGCACCGGTTTCGGCTGGAACTGGCTCAGATGTGCAAGCGGGAAGGACTGGCGGATACTTTTGGCAGATTTGACGGAGGGGGATACGTGTCGAGTGTGGACGAGACGCTGAACCGTTACCGTTTCTCTTTGATTATAGAGAACGATGTCTCTGATTATTACTTTTCGGAGCGGCTTACAAGCTGCTTCGCGGCGCAGACCATACCGGTATATCTGGGAGCGCGCAAGATCGGGGATTTCTTTAATACGGACGGTATGATCCTGCTTAAGAGTGCTGATCTTGAGGAAGCCAGGCGTAAGATTGCGGAGTGCACGCGGGAGAACTATGAGGCGATGCTTCCGGCGGTGCTGGATAATTATGACAGGGTGCAGGAGTATGTGAATATGCAGGATTATCTTTATGAGCATTATTTGAGGTGATGATATTGGAGTGGACTGAATCAGGAGTAAAGTTATTTGGCTGAGCCGGACGCGTCTGACATTATGTAGTAGTTCTAAGGACGCTGTGTATTGGCATAATTTACTGATTTTTTAGTCTGAACTATTGCAATATATAGATTTAGAGAAAGGCATGGTTTCGAAGATGAGATATAAGGTAGTGGTATTCGGTGTGAAAGATACGTCGGAGAATATTGTAAATTTTATTGAAGAGCAGATCTGTCCGGTAGATTTGGTGATTACCATCAGCCCGGAGGTGACAAAGAAGAATCAGGTGTCAGGATATAAGGGACTGTCGATTTTGACGGAGAAGTACGGGATTCCGGTTCATGAGGCGGACAGCTATTTCCTGACGGATGAGAAGACGCAGAAATTTATACAGGAGAATGAATTTGATATCGGCATTTCCATGGGATGGCAGAGGCTGATACCGCCCTCTGTTCTGGATGCTTTCAAGTATGGTATTTATGGGTTTCATGGAAATTGCGGCTATCTTCCTTTTGGAAGGGGAAGGTCTCCGCTCAACTGGTCGATCATCCTGGGAGATACGAGATTTAATCTGAATATGTTCCGGTACGATGAGAAGGCGGACAGCCCGAATATTTTTGCCACGGAGATGTTCTCGATCACACCTCACGATGATATCCGGACGGCACAGTATAAGAACATGATTTGTTCCAAGAATCTGATCAGGAAGTTGCTTGCGGCTTATAAGGAGGATAATATTGTAATACGCACGGAGTCAAAGGACTATGATTCCTGGTACCAGAAGCGGACGGCGGCGGACGGCAAGATAGATTTTCGGGCAAGAACACGGGATATCTACAATCTGATTCGCGGCGTGGCTGCTCCCTTTCCGGGAGCTTATGCAATGATCGGAGAGGAGAAGGTGACTGTGTGGGAGGCGCATCCTTTTGACGAGATGATCGATTTCTCGGCATATGCGCCGGGCGAGGTGATTGATATTTTCGATGGTAAGCCGGTGGTGCGCACGGTGGATGGATCATTGCTGATTGACCGGTATGAGTGTGGAAGGCAGATTGTGGTGGGGGATATTTTAGAATAGTGTATCAATGTCACTAAGTTAAGCCGGACGCGCCTGACATTATGTAGTAGTTCTAAGGACG
>CAYXKS010000474.1:0-2393 GCA_964465725.1 uncultured Bacteroides sp.
TCGTACCGGGCAGGATGGCCATGACCTGCTGTGCGGAGGATATGGCTTTTCTTGGATTTGCGTGTGAGTATGACGGAGTGGACTCCCTGAGAGAGAAGCAGTGGGTGAAGGTAACAGCTAAGGTTACGAAGGAGTATTTTGCGGACTATCAGGGTGAGGGTCCGGTACTGCATGCGGACAGCGTTGAGACGGTGAAGGCGCCGAAGGAAGAAGTGATTAGCTTTACCTGAAATCGTATTGAAATAGAAGCAGCATAGGGCACATACGGAACAGATATGTGCCTTTTTCTATCGTGGAATTTCAGGAACATTTTTGGATAGTCTGGTGAGAGACAGGCGGCAGAGGAGGCTGACGTGGCAGACGACAAAGAACTACAGCAGTTAAAAAAGCGCCTTCTGGAATTAGCGGCACGTTCTTACGAACACGGAATTTATACTTTTTCATCTTTTCTTGGGCTGTCGGAGCAGCAGGTTTTTTACGAGATACAAGGTGAAGTGAGGTATGCCGGATTCGATATGGAGGGCGGAAGCCCGCTGTGTGAGCGGAAGATGATCAGGTTTGGATCGGAAGAGCTTTTGGGATATGAAGAACCGTATCCGATTCTTTGTTTCAAGGTGGAGCCTGTCATGCCCAAATTTGCAGAACATCTGTCACATCGGGACTTTCTGGGTGCTATCATGAATCTGGGGATTGAGAGGAGCACGGTGGGGGATATTTTTGTGCAGGACAAAGAAGCCATTGTGTTCTGTCAGGAAAGCATTGCCCCTTATCTGATGCAGCAGTTGACGCAGGTTCGTCATACACAGGTAAAATGCGTTATGGCGGAGGCGTCAGATGAACTCAAGGCTCCGGTGCTTGAGAAGATATCCTTGTCTGTTGCATCTTCCAGAATCGATGCGGTGATATCCAGACTGTATAATCTTCCGAGAAGCCAGGGCATGGAATTGTTCAGGGCAGGAAGAGTTTATGTGAACGGAAGGCTGACGGAGAATAATAGTTATGCCCTGAAAGAAAATGATGGAGTGACCGTAAGAGGATTTGGCAGGTTTGTATATACGGGAGAACAGGGTGAAACGCGGAAAGGCAGGATGAGAGCCGGTGTAGAAGTGTATCGGTAAATGTAAAGCAGGACAAGAGCCGGCATGGAAGTGTGTCGGTAAACGTAAGAAAGGAAACTGGGGAGTTATGGCTTCTTATAGTATAGTGCAGTGGTTATTTTTTTTCTATTTATATTGTTTCTTCGGGTGGTGCTTTGAATCGACCTATGTGTCATTGAAATCCCGCAAACTGGTTAACAGAGGGTTTATGAGAGGGCCTTTTCTGCCTCTGTATGGCAGCGGAGCCATTATGATGCTGGTCGTTTCGGCTCCTTTTCAGGATAATCTGTTGTTAACTTATATAGCAGGTGTGATTGGAGCTACTGCTCTGGAATATATAACTGGCGTTATGATGGAAGCGCTTTTTAAAGTCAGATATTGGGATTATTCGAATCAACCTTTTAATTATAAAGGACATATCTGCCTGAGTTCTTCCGTTGCATGGGGATTTCTGACAATTTTGATGACCAGAGTGATCCATAAGCCGATCGAGCAGTTCGTGCTGGCAATACCCATGAGAACATTGGCTTGTGTAACAGGGATTATGACGGTTTATATAGTGGCTGATTTTACACTATCGTTCAAGGCGGCTATGGAACTGCGGGATATTCTTGTCAGACTGCAGAAGGTTAAAGAAGAAGTGGAGCGTCTGCAGCGTCGTCTGGACGTGATCATTGCGTTCAACAATGCGGAGAAGGAACAGAAGAGGCTGGAGGGTGAACTCAGTCTTGCTGAATTAAGTCTTGGGGTGAAACAGCGGTTTGCCAGCCTTAAGGAGAATATTCAGAACAGGCCGTCGGCTTACGGAGAAGGCATCCGCGAGGAAATTGCGGAACTGCGCGGCAGGTTCAACCATTACCTGGAGACTCAGAAAGGATATCGGGAAATGCTGGGATTCTATAAACGCGATATGATTCGCAATAATCCGACTATGGTATCCGGAAAATTCAAGAATGCGCTGGAGGAATTGAAACGTATTGTGAGCGGGGAACAATAAATTTATTCAAGATAGAATCTACCCTTCGTCAAAGGCGATTTGGGGATAGGGAAATACCGTAAAAACAGCCGGTGGCTTGCAGAAACCACCGGCTTATTATATGCTATAAGAAATTTGTCCGCTTATTCGGGTGTGCGCTGCAACGCAAGCGAACCTCGCAAACGAACTCTGTTCGTTTCTTTAATGTTCTCTGCTTAACAGAATATAACGATTTCTGTTGCGTCCGCTGGCCTGGATAGATTCGATAATCTGGTTTTCCATCAGCTCCAGATTTCTTGCCTTTCGTCTAAGCAGGGCAC
>CAYXKS010000475.1:0-2385 GCA_964465725.1 uncultured Bacteroides sp.
AACAAGAGAAATAAACATAACAGGAAAGTCAAATTTGTATGCAGGTACACCTTCAGTTCTTTTAGTGCTGTTTTGTCCGTATGGAATTATTGAGGTGCGCTGAGTAGAAAAAACAGCAAATTGTGAACGGCATTCGTCAGGGAAAGTATTAAAAAGCAGGAATAGGAGTTAAATTATAATCTACAGGACAGCATCCATTTGTCTTGTAGATTTTTTGTGCAGAAAATAGGCCAATGACAGGGCATGATATTATGGCACTGGAACGCTTTGACCCAGAAGTGACGCATATGATTGTGTTCAATGTCCTTTCAAGAGAGTCACCCATAGGAGATAAAGGTGACAGGATGAGGCTGTTTCTGACGGAAGCCGGATATCAAAAGGCGTTGGAGGATCAAGGCAGGTCTTTCATCCAGATTTTGAATCATGTAAAAGTGTCGCAGGGGCATCTGCAGTATGACCGACCAGATGGGGAACGATAAAAAGTTTCTGTCACCAAACCAATGTATGCCCTTGGGTATATATGAAAACATACAGATTTATAGATAGCTGAAGGTATCCGCTCCTTTATCCTCTCTGTATAATTTTACAAAAAACATACAAACTATATTTTGACATATTTATTGACTTTCTAGGTATAAATATAGTAGTATGGAGGTGGAAGGAGTGGATGTCTGTATGCTGAAGGAATATCTGGAAAAAAACTATGGTTATAACGAACCAATCTTCATTAACGAAATTCAGTTGGATGGGATCAATGACAATGCCTTGCGCCAGTATTTTAAACGGATGCTTAAATCTGGCGACCTGGCTCGTTTTGATACCGGGATTTATTATCTCCCCAAAGCATCACGGCTGCTGAAAAAAAGTTATTTAGATCCTATGAAAGTCATTATACGCAAATATATTCAAAGTACAACAGAAGTCTACGGATACTTCGCCGGAGCTACTTTTGCCAATCAGATTGGCTTGACAACCCAGATGCCGGCAACGTTGGAAATCATCACATCGAAAGAATCGACAAAGGGGCGCACAGTCACCGTAGGTTCTCAGACCGTCCGGCTGAAACGGCCTGCCATTGCTGTAACATCGGAAAACGCTGGCCTGCTCCAGTTTCTGGATGCCGTTTCCCAGGCAGAAAAATATTCCGAATTTTCTGATCTTGAAACTGGAATTCTACTAAAAAACTATGCAAAGCAACAAAATTTCAGTAAGGAGCTTCTTTCCAGTGTGTTGTCTGGCATGACAGGTTTTGTTGCAAAAAAACTGATCGAATGGGGAATTGTTTATGAATTTACATCATGACCATGAAGCATTTAGCGAACTTATTGCCGCTGCTGCTAACGAACTGCGTATACCGCCCGGAATCGTTGAAAAAGATTATTATGTTACACTTGCTCTCAGAGAGCTTGCCTCCAGAGTAAAGGGAATGGTTTTTAAAGGAGGCACCTCCCTGACAAAATGCTATCAGATTTTGGATCGCTTTTCCGAAGATATCGATATTTCCTATGCGGCAGAGGAGGGTGTTCCTGGCGAAAGCCGTAAGCGTCAGTTAAAAAAGGCGGTTGTTTCTTCTATAGAAACTATTGGGTTTTACGTCACGAATCTTGAAGAAACCCGGAGCAGACGCAGTTATAACTGTTACAGAGCCAGTTATCCCAGCATTTATTCCCCGCTGTTAGAACTAAAGCCGGAATTGGTCATTGAGACCTATATTGCTCTGTTACCCTTTCCGACAGTAAGCCGTATGGCCGATAATTATATATATCGTTTTCTGAAAATGACGGAACAGGAAGATCTGGCAGAAGAATTTGAACTTATGCCTTTTGAGATTACAACACAGGCGATTGAACGGACTCTTATCGATAAAGTGTTTGCCATCTGTGACTATTACCTGTCAAATAAGGTTGAACAACATTCTCGGCATTTATATGATATTTACAAGATTATGGAATATACTATGCCGGATATATCTTTGTCAGGGCTTGTTCAGGAAGTCAGGAATCTGCGGGAACCTCTCCCAGTCAGTCCGTCTGCTAAAACAGGGGTATGTATCAATGATATTCTGGCAGAGATTGTGGATAAGGAAATATATCGGAATGATTACGAAACAGTTACCAGCAGGTTCTTATTTACATATCTTCCTTATGAAACAGCCATTGGTGGGATAAAGGAGATTATCAGCAGAGGATATTTCAGAAACCTTTAATGAAGTCAATAAAATCTCTCCTCTTTTGGATCTGTGTATCCATAGGTTCATATGATGGAAGGGATATCCTTGAAAAAAAGCAGTTTCCTTTGTATAATAAAGCTGTGGCAGGGGTAAGAATCTAATCAGATCAATGTCTGCCATATATCATGCAGAAAGGCGGTGCCTGTTATGTCAAC
>CAYXKS010000476.1:0-2354 GCA_964465725.1 uncultured Bacteroides sp.
ACACTGGATGCGCCCATACCTGTTCCATCAGCAGAACTTCCTTCCCCACCGGCACATTGCACAGCAGTTTCTCCCGCACTAACTTCCTGCGCACCGGCTTCATCCACGCCAGCCTCTTGCGCGCTGACTTCTTCTACACTGGTTTCTTCCATGCCAGCCCCTTGCACGCTGGCCTCATCTACGCCAGTTTCTTTCGTATCTGCCCCGGAATTTCCACATCCTCCCAGCAGCATTGCACCGCACAACAGCATAGCAATCCAATTTTTGCTCTTCATTTTCTGTCACTCCTTTGTCTTATAATGTATTTACATTATTTACAACCATTGGAAAAATGATTTTGTGACAAAATTGATAAATTTTTTAACATTTTGCAGACAGATTACAGCTCCTAAGGAAATCACATATGATACATCTAATCTTCCGAACAACATTGACAGCGAGGTATATTCCTGTTTATATTAACATATAAATCAGTCAGTGGTATCACTGATTGATCTGATATCTGATGTGCCAGTATGTAAAAAAGAAAGAAATCTGAGATGATTTTATAGTTAACGATATTTGAAATTTCGTTTTCAGCTTTGCAGAAGCTTCCATATATGGCTCTTGCAAGAGCCGGAAACAGAAATTTGTTATGTTGTTTACTATAGTTTAAGGAGAGCGTGACATGGAGAATCAAATAATGATAGCAGAAACGGAACGGTTAGTTTTAAGAAGATATAAAAAGGAAGATGTACAGGACTTATTTGAGTATTTATCTGATGAAGAAGTTGTGAAATATGAACCATATAAACCGCTAACCTTTGAGGAAGTAGAAGAGAATCTTGAATGGCGCATTGGCACAGAGGAAATGATTGCTGTCGAATTGAGAGATTCCCACAAAATGATTGGGAATGTATATATGGGCAGGCGTGATTTTGAAGCGCTGGAAATAGGATACGTATTTAATCGAAATTATTGGGGACAAGGTTATGCTGCTGAAAGCTGCAGCGCATTAATCGAGCAGGCGTTTTCAAATGGCGTCCACAGGATATATGCAGAGTGTGACCCTGACAATAAGAACTCATGGAAATTACTTGAATCATTAGGATTTCAGCGGGAGGCTCATTTCAGGAAAAATGTGTATTTCTGGAAAGATGAAGCCGGAAAAGCAATTTGGAAAGATACCTATGTATATGCCAAATTAAATGATGATGTGTACGAAGCATAGACAGTGAGTAAGCAGGGGCGAAAAAAAGCCTGTATATGAAAAGGCAGTTTCGCCCGTTTTTTTCAGACATTCATCATATTGTTGCCAAACAGGTCCAGGACATTGGTGTAGACAGCAGCAGCCAGGGAGGCGGAAGGATTTTCGGGAAGCGGCGTTCCCGGCTCATTTGGTGTTCCGGTGGTCAGGAAACTGTGCTGGCGCTGTCTGCTCACATACTGCTGTCTCGCGTACGCCTCCTGCAGGGCGGAGCGATTGGCGTCCTGGCGTTTCATCTCTCTTTCCACCTGTTCCTTCAACAGTTTCTTCATTCTCTTGTGACGCTTGATCCACCAGTCCTCCTCCTCATCATCGTCGTCATCGGGTTTGCTGCCCTTGAGGGCGGCTTTGCTGAAACCGTCTCCGCGATGCTCTTCGATGGAAGCGCCGAAGCGTTCGAAAATAATACTTCCCTCGTCATGACCCCAGCCGAAGAAAGGGTTGCGCACTGAGCGGTCCTCCACGAAATAACCAAGAATCCAAGCCTCGTAGTCCGGGTCTTTCCGCATCTGCTCCCATCCTTTATCAGAGATGGTGATAGTGGTTGTATCGTTAACCCTTGTGGGATCGTAGGGGATGGTATCCAACAGGGCATAGAAGTATGCCTGATATTCTGCCATAGTCATATCTTCGGTGGAAATGGCGGCGCCGTTTTTTTCACGGACTGCCTGGCCGGCCCTAAGCTGCTGGTTTACATGATTGGCATGGTCGGGATGTTTTCTCTTGTACTCATCGACAACGCTTTCCTGTATGAGACTTCCGAAAGTATTACCGGTGGCATTCGTCGTTTTTCTGGCGGTTTCGGCTGAAGCCTCCTGCGTGACTGTCTGGTGATTGACAGTGGATGTATATGCTACGTTCATGGTCTGTTCCTCCGTTTCCTGTGACTGGATCATACTGTGTGTCTGAATGCTGCTAAGAAACATAGCGTATCTGGCGATAGTGATCTGCTCCTGCGCGCAGCGGACCGGGTGGCGGCATAAAATCAAATCAGGTTGGTCTGTGTATATTGGCGACTGCAGCGCTTGCTGTGTTGCTATTTTTCTCGTCATAATAGTTTTGTTTATATAGAGGTAAACCACGAAATGAGGATTCTGTGTCATGAATT
>CAYXKS010000477.1:0-2321 GCA_964465725.1 uncultured Bacteroides sp.
CAAATTCCTTACGCCATTTGTTTGCCCTTCCCAGCACCTGCATATAATCATACTTATCCGAAATATGCCCTGTGTCATCCACAAATTCATCTACATATTCATCAAAAGCATCCGGATTATTGCCATAATCAATAAACAACATTTTATGCCCGGGTATAAGTATTACTGCGGCTTTTTCATATTCATATGTATATTTTTTGTCCCCGAGCGGACGGTTCAGAATATAGACGGAATTTCCGGATTCATTTTCCTCCGCATACGCCTTTAATTCATCAAAAAAATCGTCTATTTCCGTTGCCGTCTCCAATCCCTTATAAAATAAACTTTTATCACTCATCCCCGGGCTCCTTTTTAACAAATCTTACTTTTCAATTCCTGCCAAATTCTCTATCGTACGCGTAAAAACGACAGAAACTGTCATGAACGTGCAGACTGCACAACCGTTAGAAACTCTCAGATAAACTAATTGTATATGTCTTTCAAAATAGTGTCAAGCGGATTTTTGCACAACAAATATACGAATATTCCCGGGCTGAATATTCCCACCAGTTTTATTCTCAAACAACTGCCTCAACGATTATTTTAGTTCCTATCCTGATTTCCTGTATGCCGGTTTTCTTGTTCTTGTTAAAATTAAAGCTGATCATGTATCCTCTGTCTTTATGGTAATAGTCCAGATAATCCGCCAGCTGCTTCTCACCTCGCTCATTATATTCGTTTCCATACCATATCTTGAGCTCAATAATAAACTGCTCCCCCATATAATCCACGATCACATCCGTCCGTCTGGCATCCCTTGTCTGCGCTTCGATGTAGTAGTTCCCCGTACCATTAATAATGGGTTTTAAATATAGAAGGAACAATTTCCGCCCCTGCTCCTCCAAAAATTTCTCGTCACTTTCCCCATAAATATCTTGAAAATATAATACAAACTTTTCTATCACCAGATCCATGTCCAGCCTGTCACCATTGATAAATTGGAACTTATTTCCCTGTGCCTTATCATACAACGCGTTCGTAAGTTCCTCCTCCGCCAAAAACAGATTATACAGGCGCATCTCAAAAATACGGTTAGCTACCTGTATGCTGCCCGCTGCATTGATTATATAGCCAAACATCGATGCAAAGCTGACCGACGGCAGATCCGGATTGTACGACACCCTTTTCCCCTGAAACAGAACCGCCTTGAGCAGTTTCTTCATCTCCGGATATTCTTCTAACTGGCGGACCATACTTTCAAAAAAAGGAGCCTGTTCAACCAGTATAAGCTTTACTGCCTCCACAACACCTTCTGCCGACCATATATCCGCCGAGTTCTCCAGCCATGAATTGCCCGGCAGCTCCTCATCCAGCAGTTTGCAGATAGCAGATACCAGATACGGATATCCGGAAGTGTACTGGTAGATTTCTCCTGCTATTGTCTGAATATCCATTCCAACATAATGGTCAGCCTCATATTCTTCCAGCATGGACGCAATCTGCTCGACAGAAAAACTCATATCAATACTGAACTTCGCCGCAATATTCCATGGACTATTGTACTTATGCGCTTCATCGGGACGCAGTTTCAATTTCAGGTTCTTAATATCATACACTCCTGCAAGAATCACGGAATGAAAAATCGGCTTTTTCTCTCTTGCCAAATAATATCCTCTCAGCTGTGCAAGAAAATCAATAAACACCTGATTGTTGGATGCACTGTCTACCTCATCGATCATTAATACAATAGGTCGGAAGCTGTTCTTACAGATATCACTCAGACACTCAAACAAATCATCCAGCCCTGCTTTAAGATGATTGTTTCTAAAGTCTGACAGCGTTTCCCATAGGCTTCCTGAATCTTCTGCTTCTATATTTTCACATTCCATAAGCAGCTTTTTAGAAAAAGCAGCCGTAAACGTTGTCTCATCAGCAAAATCCGCTGTTCCAATCTGCTGAAAGTCAAGCGACAGCACAATGTAATTATCCTTTAAGTATACCTCCAAAGCCCGTAGCGTCGTGGTCTTTCCGTATTGGCGGCCTTTGTTTATTACAAAATAGCTGCCTTCATCTATATAGTCTTCCTTAATTCTTCTCAACCGGTCATCAAGCCGAACCATATAATGTCTCTGTGGGCTGCATGCCCCTGTTATATTAAATCTGCGCTTCATTTTTATCCGCATGTCCTACTCCTATTACATTGGCCTGTTCAACATTATATCATGTTAATTGTCACACTGAATTCATTCCTAATGATAAAAGTGCCATTTAATTTCAGTTAGCTTTATACCATCATGTTACATTCTTGCCTCAAATTCAGCGATACTGGATGCAGAAGCCGC
>CAYXKS010000478.1:0-2321 GCA_964465725.1 uncultured Bacteroides sp.
TGCATTGTAAATTTTCACCTCGCTAAGTGCCGGCGTTTTCCAACGGTCCTCAGGACTACTACATAATGTCAGTCGCTGTGTACTGGCAAAATTTTTATAAAAAATAAGTGGTTTATTATAGGAATAGGGTTATATGGAGATTGATCATGGAAGCAGATGTAAAGCGTTATTGCCGTAAATGTCTTACAAGGGATATGGATCAGAAAGCATATTTTGACAATCTGCATGATTATATCAGGAATCTTGATGAAGAATTAAAGGTTGAGGAGCCGCTTTATGAAGAGCGGCTCTCCTGGTGTAAGGAGTGTGATCTGTTGGTGGACGGTATGTGCCGGGCTTGCGGCTGTTATGTGGAACTGCGCGCGGTGATGAAAAAGAACAGCTGCCCGTATGACAGATGGAGCAGGGCAGAGTGATTTTAATGGGTAATGGCTCAGCCCCTGGCCAGGGGAATATTCTTGATGTGGCGATTTGACCATTATAATATTTTTACCGGGCCGGATATTACTTCCCGGGCGACGTAGAGAACGCTGTCGGGCCGGGCATTCATGGTCCATTTGACAAGTGTCATCTCGCCTCGTTCCAGTTCTATGCAGGTGATACAGCGTGGATGGACGCAGCTTCCGGTATTGTAATAGAAGGCCGGCTCTTCCGGTAACACAGGACGGTGGGTATGTCCTGTGACCAGAATATGATGGTGTTCTTCAGCCCAGCGCCGCAGACTTTCCTCACATTTCTCCTTTACTTCATAATTTTTGGCAGCGCTGGTTGGGTCCAGAAAGCCGAGGTTTTCCAGCGGATTCCAAAGGTACCTCACGAGAAAACGTGCCAGCGGCCAGAGTGTAGAGTTGAGAAGGCTGGCCTGGTGTCCGTGAGTCAGATACAGAGACTGTTCCGGTCTGGATTCCGGGCGCAGGATCAGGGCTTCTTTGTAGGCGGGATTTTTCTTTCTGACAATATTGTGATTGCCGTAAAGAAGGTGCAGCCGGCCTTGTGATTCAAACTGTGCCAGCATACAATAGGTATCTTCGTGTATTTCAATGATATTGCGCAGTTTTCTGTTTTCCCAGAGCTCTTCTCCGTCGCCCAATTCAATATAGGTGAAACCATTTCGGTAATAATGTTCCAGAGCGGCATAATACAGGTGTTGGTTTTTCAGAAAATTGTCGGAAGAAGTGCCAACTCCTCTGTGACAGTCGCTGATGAGGATATATCGGGAACGTTTATTCAGGGGAAGTATGGGTGCCTGGGAAAAGGCATGGTCTAAACGGCTTGTGATACTCATAGAGAACATCCTTTCGGACGCCGGCATCCATTTTTCTTATGGCAGCGTCTGTTAAATCTGTGCAGACGCATCAGTCTGCGGAAAATAAAAGGAAGATAATAGTAGAGGAACAGTACCCGGTCTTCTGTGCATACGAAGGGCCTGGTGACCCAGACGAAGAGACGGCAGTACATGTGGTTGAGACATTGGGACAGATGACGGTGGAACCGTGTCAGCAGGCCGTAGTGCTCCGGAAGGGGCCTGTGGAAGGTAAAAGACAGACAAAGGCCCTGAATGGAGATATCTTCAGCGGGATATCCCGATTGACATAAACCGCAGCGGAAAGCCTCCAGCATTTCTGCGTTTGGGAAATAGACAGCCGCTTTCAGCCGCAAATCGGAGGGGCGGGAAAAGACGCCTGGCAGAAAAGCGGTGAGCCACCAATGCTTTTCGGAGATCTGTACGTATGTGCCGTTCTCCTCACAGAGCTGGAGAGAGCAGGACAGCATTTCCTGCTTGTCGGCGGCTGAGAAAAGTGCAACCTGATATTCCGCTTCGGACAGGAGACGGCCGGCGTGATATACACCGATTTCAGCGCCGGTGTTGATACCGTACTGGCCCTTCCAGAATTCGATCAGCCATGTTTTCCCTCTGTAATCAAAGTAGACTGGCAGGGCGTCAAAGACCATCTGAAACCGGGGTGCCATATAGTCATAGAACCATGTATAACCGGCGGCCTTCTGCCACGCATCGATGGTGGAAGAGAAGAAACCGCAGCAACAATGATAGACATAGCCGAAAGGTTTGGCCAGCTCCTCCAACAGAGAACATTTCTGGCATTTATCCATGCAGCGGATCCTGCGGATTATTTTTTTCCTGCGGAAATGGCAGAAAAGCATGCAGACCAGTGCAGCTAACAGTAAGATAAAAAGAGTAAAGTACATAATGTGTAACCTATAATCCTATGTGGTTTTGTTATATTTTATGCCGGAAAAAAGGAAAGGTTATCATATAGTGCTTAGACTTGTTATTTCCTGCTTTTGGATAGCCGGTTATG
>CAYXKS010000479.1:0-2313 GCA_964465725.1 uncultured Bacteroides sp.
GAGCGTAAGATTGCGGCGGAGCCAAGGCCGGCATTTCATTTATCTGCACGCGTTGGATGGATGAACGACCCGAATGGATTTTCCTATTATAAGGGAGAATACCATATGTTTTATCAGTATCATCCGTTCAGTCCTTATTGGGGGCCGATGCATTGGGGACATGCGGTGAGCAGGGATCTTTTGCACTGGGAACAGCTTCCGGCAGCGTTGGCGCCAGATCAGGATTACGACAGGGACGGATGTTTCTCAGGCAGCGCGATCGTAATGCCTGACGGAAGACATCTGCTGATGTACACCGGAGTCGCCAGGAGGAACCAGCCGGACGGGAGCCGCAGGGATGTACAGACGCAGTGCCTTGCGGTGGGTGATGGCCTGGACTATGAAAAATATGTGGAAAATCCTGTCCTGG
This sequence comes from uncultured Bacteroides sp., assembly GCA_964465725.1. Classification (GTDB taxonomy): domain Bacteria; phylum Bacillota; class Clostridia; order Lachnospirales; family Lachnospiraceae; genus UBA3282. The sequence goes on from CAYXKS010000479.1 coordinate 410, forward strand.
ATGAAAAGCAGCTCCCGGATAATGGAAGCATCTTTGATTTCAGGGACCCGAAAATATGGAGAGTACAGGACGGTACTTATCGGTGTGTAGCCGGAAACTGTACAAAGGAGCATGACGGACAGATTCTGCTATACAGCAGTCCTGACGGATTTCAATGGAAGTTCGAGAAAATCCTGGTGTCCAATAACGGGCGATTCGGTATGATGTGGGAGTGCCCGGATTTCTTTCCGTTAGACGGCAAGTACGTGCTGATTACCAGCCCGCAGGACATGATGCCACAGGGATTTGAGTATCACAATGGAAACGGGACGCTCTGCCTGTTGGGTACTTACGATGAGGAGAATGAGGATTTTCACGAGGAAGCCAACCAGTCCATTGATTACGGTATAGATTTCTATGCACCGCAGACGGTAGTTGCGCCTGATGGACGCAGAATCATGATGGGATGGATGCAGAATTGGGACACCTGCAATCTCCATGCGCCGGAGCGCCCGTGGTTTGGTCAGATGAGCCTTCCAAGGGAATTGTCGGTCAAGGATGGACGCCTGTTCCAGCAGCCGGTTAGAGAGTTGGAAGCGCTCCGCGGACAGGAAGTTAAATATGAGAACGTGACTTTTACGGATATCATCAGACTGGATAAAATCAAAGGACGGAAGATTGATATGGAATTGCACGTTCGACCCGGGGATGAAGAGAATATATATCGGAAATTTGCGGTGCGTTTCGCACAGGATGATATCTATCAGACCTCGGTCAGCTTCAGACCCTATGAGTCCATTATCAAAATTGACAGGAAACATTCCGGCTCCAGGAGAGCGATCATTCACCAGCGTCGATGCCAGGTCAATAACGGTGAGAGCCGGAAAGGAAGGATTAAGATCAGGATTGTTCTGGACTATTTCAGTGCGGAGGTCTTCGTAAACGATGGGGAATACGCTTTGTCAGCAACCCTCTACACAGATCCTGGTGTAGATGGAATCTCTTTCTTTGCTGATGGTCAGGTAACGATGGATGTGGTAAAATGGGATATATGCCCGTGAGAAGAAAGGAGTGTGCGCGACAATGAAAAAGTTTGATGTGATTGCACTGGGAGAATTATTGATTGATATGACGGACAACGGTGTGTCGGGGCAGGGGAACACCCTCTTTGAGGCAAATCCGGGAGGAGCTCCCTGCAATGTCCTTGCCATGCTGACTAAACTCGGTTACAGGACAGGCTTTATCGGCAAGGTAGGAGAGGACCTGTTCGGCAAGAAACTAAAATCTGTTCTGGAGGAAGTCGGCATTGATACTTCCAATCTCTGTGTGGACAGTGACTGCAGGACGACACTTGCATTTGTGGAGACGAAGGAAGACGGGGACCGGGACTTTTCTTTCTACAGGAATCCGGGCGCGGATATGCAGCTTAGGAAGGACGATATCCATGTGGAACTTCTGGAGCAGACGAGGCTGTTTCATTTCGGCACGCTTTCCATGACCCACGAGGAGGTCAGGGAGGCCACCAGGTTTGCAGTGGGGTATGCGAAGAAGCAGGGGGCCTTGATTTCTTTTGACCCTAATATCAGGGAACCCTTGTGGTCATCCATGGATCTGGCAAGGGAACAGGTCGAATATGGACTCAGCATGTGCGATATTCTTAAGATTTCCGACAACGAGATCGTATGGCTGACCGGTGAAGAGGACTATAGCGACGGCGTGGCGAAACTGAAAGAGAAGTATGATATTCCATTGATTCTGGTTTCCATGGGAAAAGAGGGCAGCCGGGCATATTACAAAGGTACCATGGTGGAGAAACCGGCTTTTGTCCAACCGAATACGATAGAGACAACGGGCGCCGGAGATACCTTCATGGGATGTGTTCTTCACAAAGTGCTGCAGGCAGGACTTGATAACCTTACGGAAGA
>CAYXKS010000480.1:0-2310 GCA_964465725.1 uncultured Bacteroides sp.
ACAGCCAGCAAAAGAGCTGATATAAAAACCACGATTGCACATGGCAAGAATGGAAATACTGAAAATGCTGTATTTGTGCCTTCCGCCGTGAAATCATGCAGCGAACAGGATACCAAATAACCGCTGTAGCAGTAAGGATATGCAATCCAGAGTGGAGTATTGGCTATTAAAATGCCGGGAATAACAAGAAACAGGTTAAGCCCTACAGACAACAATGGTTTTTCAAACAATACTGTAATTGCCCACATAGCTGCTATACACGGCAGCATTGTAAGGAATAATCCTGCACACCACTTTACAAGATAAAGCAGTGGCAAAGATTCTGTAATTCCTGCCATGTGCGTAGCAGCGATACCGGTAATCAAAAACACAACGAGGAAAACAACCATTTCCATAAACAGATAAAACAGCAAAACACCAAATTTTGCCAAGGATAGAGCATAACGGCTGACCGGCAGCGCCAGCATTTTCAGAATACCGTTATGCTGTGTTTCACGCCCTGCGATCATCACACATACAACAATCATAGAAAATGGCAGAAGATAATAGGCATAGACCAATGCGCTCTGGATAAACATTGCAGACCATACATTTGTATATTCCGGCGAAAAGTACCTGCTTAAGTTGGCAACCCCCGATATTACTACTAACAAGGGGGCAATAAATATCAAAGGAACGATTTTAGACCGCTTTACCTTTTTAAATTCAATCTTCAATAAACCAAAAAAATTCACAAAAAATCCCTCCTATTCATAACGTAACTTTTTCGCCATCCACAACCCCATTCCCAAAAACAAAAATGTTTCTGCCATAGATATCATAACTATTTCAATGTCAGGCTGTGCGCTCATGGCGACCGCAGGCTTCAGCATGATAACGAATGGGTGGGCCAACAGTAAACTGGCGTTTGAACTTGCTAAAGCCATTCCGCTCAAGAATCCGGCAACTCCGGTTCCAAGTGGTATCCACATGTTGGGAGAACGTGAGGAAACCAAAACCATAAAAGATAATGTCGGCATAGAAGTAATAAAGGAATATGCCGTAAATATAAGCAAAGTGTCCATCTCAAAAGTACCTTCTGGCAAGTCACTGATACCGATTTTTAACAAAGCTAAATTCTGCAACACAATCGCTGTCAAAAGCAACACCGTTAAAATAAGAAACTTACACAGATACATTTCAGGAACACTGATCGGCAGCATATACATCTTTTTGATCGCAGTTCCTTTAAATTCCATGTTATAAACCATACAGGCGGCTACAACAATACCAAACATGTTCAAAACCATAATCATTCCGTAAAGCTGTGTTAAAAGAACGTCCATCGGATCTAACGGAAGATTCAGTAATGTATCCTTGCGCACAATAAAATTAGCAAACGCATAGGCGGCTCCCAAAATACCAACTGATAACAACAGCGGAATAATACCAGTCCTTTTTTCTTTCCGAAGTTCAATGATAAGTGTATTCATAACCTGGCCCTCTGCTTTCCGGCAGTCAATGCGCCCATTGCCTTGTTATCCTTATCAATCATGGACAGGAACATATCTTCCAGATCAGTAGAACTGATTTTATCAGTGGAACTGATCTTATCGGCGGAACCATTCTTATGATCCGCCGCGAAACCTGACTGTACAGCATTCTGCCTAAGCTCATCAAGACTTCCCTCGAACAGCAGCCGGCCATGATTGAGAATGCCAATGTCATCTGCCATCAATTCTATTTCCGACAGCATATGAGAAGAGATCAGGACGGTACAATCATAAAGGCTCGGCAATGACTTTATCAGATTACGGATTTCATGGATACCGGAAGGATCAAGACCATTTGTCGGCTCGTCTAAGATCAGGATTGGCGGACGTCCAAGCAAAGCGCCCGCAAGTCCAAGACGCTGTTTCATGCCCAGCGAATATTTCCTGGCAAGCCGGTCGCCAAACTCTGCCAAACCGACTAACTCCAATGCATCATTTACTGCATTTTCCGGAAGCCCTAAAATTCTGCGGATAATATCAAGGTTTTCCCGGCCTGTGAGATTTGCATAAAAGGACGGGGATTCGATAAAAGAACCTATTTTCTTTAAAATGCTGATCCGGTCATCCGGGAAATGACCTCCGTCAATCGTGAAACTTCCGTCCGTAGGCGATGTCAGCCCCAGCAGCATTTTCATTGTAGTGGATTTCCCCGCTCCGTTAGGGCCAAGAAAGCCGTAGATACTGCCTCTTTGAATATGCAGGGAAACCTTATTGACTGAAATAAAATTTTTGTATTTCTTTGTCAGCTGCTTTGTTGTGATAATATAATCCATAAAAA
>CAYXKS010000481.1:0-2284 GCA_964465725.1 uncultured Bacteroides sp.
GCGGTATCCGTATTCGCCGCTCCCCAGTAAGCCATCACGATCGGTGTCTTCTGTGCCAGAAAATCGGGGCCTTCTCCCTCGATCGCTTCGCTCACATACGCCTTCTCGGCATCAATATACCCCTTGTCGATCATCTCCTGCAGGAACTCGAAGCCCGGGCGCATATAATCGCTGTACTTGCTTTCCCCATTGTTTAATGCCGCAATCTCAGCCTCCGTATTCCCACCGTTGTACAGATCTGCATAAGCCTGCGCCAGCACGAAAGTTTCCAGCCACCACCTGTTGGCCCCTACCGGTGTTTCAATTCCGTTTTCTTTGAAAACCCTGCAGCATTCCAGGAATTCCTCCGGTGTCTCCGGCAATTCCAACTCATACTGATCGAACATATCCTTATTGATGAACAACCCGTAAGCTACTACTTCCTGCGGGATAGCCACTAGCTTTCCGTCAACAACGTTCGCCGTCTTTACCACATCCCTCAGATTGTCGGCACATGCAAGCCCTGACAGATCCATCAGCTTTCCTTCCTCTCCCAATGCCTTTATGGTATCAGGATTGAGCAGATAGATATCGTCCATATTGTTACGCACCCTGTCAAGCGCAACGTCATCATAGGTTTTATCCTTATAATCTTCGGCCGTATAAGTCACATAATCCACTTTAAGCCCCAGCTTTTCCTCCGCCATAATGACTGTTTTGTCTGTTGCGCTTCTTGCAGTATTAACCGTGTCTGCCTCCGTCTTCTCCATAGGGCTGAACATACTTACAACCCGCTTTTCATCCTCTTTTTCCGAGAGAAGATTGTTGGTGTTTTCCTTTTTCCCACAGGCAGCCGTCACAAGTACAACAGTGCACGCCAGAAAAACTGCCGCTGCCCTTACGATATGTCTCTTACATTTCCTGTTCATATTACATTCCCCTTCTTTAATAATAATATGCCACTGATTTCCTCCCGGTCAAAGTTTCGCCATCACAAACTTTGTAACAGGCGCAGGGGTTACCTCCTTTTCACCACATGCTGCCTTATAATCTCTTTTAACAATTCCACATCGACAGGCTTCGCCAAATGAACATTCATGCCGGATCTGAGCGCCTCCTTCTCGTCCTCCGCAAACGCGTTGGCCGTCATGGCAATAATCGGAATCTCTCCCGCATCCTCACGGTTCAGCGCTCTTATGGCCTTCGTCGCCTCATATCCGTTCATCACCGGCATCTGTACATCCATCAGAATCGCATCGAACTCACCCTCAGCGGAGGCTGCAAAACGCTCTACTGCCAGCTGCCCGTTCTCGACTATCTCGCAGGTGGCATTTTCTATAGATATAATTTCCTTCAGAATCTCTGCGTTGATCTCATTGTCCTCTGCTGCCAGGAAATTCAGCCCTTCCAGACTGTTTTCCGGAGCCTTCTGGCTCTCCTGATTTGACCTGCCACTGTTTCGCATCTTCATTACCTTTTCTTTCAGTGCAGATACGAAAAACGGCTTCGGCATAATTCCCGTCATTTCCACAGGAGGCGCCTGGACTTCTTCCTCTTCCTCATATTTCGTAACAAACAGAATCGGAGCCTCCGGTGTGACCTGCCTGATCCTTTCCGCCGACTGACGGGCATCCAGGCCAGGTATATCCCAGTCTACCAGAACAAGCTGGTATCCCTTATCTCCAGTATCAGAAGCCTGCAGCAGCCGTCTGGCATCTTCAATACTCTGCGCCGTGTCCACCGTCACGCCCACGTCCTGCATAAGCGCCCGGATATTCTCACCGCTTGGCTCATCGCCATCCACCACCAACATTCTGGTAATCCCGCTGTCCTTCCAGAACTGCCTATCTTCCTGTCCCTCCGGTATCCTGAATTCCAGATCTACCCGGAAAAGGCTTCCCTTATCCACCTCGCTGGAAACGTCGATCGTGCCGCCCATGAGTTCCACGATATTCTTCGTGATCGCCATACCAAGACCAGTTCCCTGTACCTTATTCGTGGTGCTGTTCTCCGCCCTGGTGAATGCGTCGAAAATCGTCTTCAGATACTCCGGCGTCATGCCGTACCCGTCGTCTTCCACTTCTATCTTTATATGTTCAAACTGACTGGAGCGCTGTTTTAATCCGATGATCCGGAACCAGATGTTGCCGCCCACCGGCGTATACTTCACCGCATTGGAAAGCAAATTAATCAGAACCTGATTGACTCTGGTCTCATCCCCCAGCAGACATTCATGCTTCACACCGGTCACCGTCACATAGAACTTCTGTTCTCTGGCCTTTGCCATAGGACGGATGATTGCATC
>CAYXKS010000482.1:0-2283 GCA_964465725.1 uncultured Bacteroides sp.
AGGAATTTCCGGTGGCGGATATGATTCCGGCGATGGTACTGGTGATGCCTGTGAGCCACTTGTGGACGAGTTATATTATGCCGCTGATAGCGTAATGCTTCGAACGCTGTAATTGTGCAGGACAAGAATCAGGCGCATAGCGGGCTATGTAACTGATTTTCGTCCGGTGCTATCGGAGGAAAAGGCAAGCAAGATGTACATATTATTTTGGGACAGTCCCTTAGTGCAATTGTACGGAGTCAGGGCAAGAGTACGAGGGACAATAGTCTGGGAGTAATGATTCAAGGCACATGAAAAAATTATCGGGATTGAGGGAAGGATACGAGAGAGAATGGACAAGGTAATTATCATTGATACGGGCGAGATAATTTCAGTGAAGGAGATCGGGGAAGTGGCAGCCAAACATTCTGTCTTTCTGCAGGAAAGCGTCTGGGAAGCATTTCGGGCTGCGGAGAACAAGGAGTATGAGAAGGCGGAGAAACTATGCTGTAAAATTTTGGATGTTGAGGTCCAGCCGGAAATTCAGATGCTTTTGGGCACCTGCTATTTTATGCAGGGAAATTTTGAAAGCGCTGAGGCAGTGTTTTCTGATCTGGTTCATACCGATCCGGGCAATGAGGACTATCTTACTTATTATGGGATGACTGAACATGCAATGGGAAATCATGAGAAGGCCGTTAAGATATTTGAAAGTGCGTATCCTCTAAACGAATATCGTCCTTTTTACTATACATGCTATGGTGACAGTTTACAGGCGGTCGGACGGACGAAACAGGCCCGTGATGCATTTTATAAAGATGTGGAGTTCTATAAGGAAGCGAGGCAGATTTTTTCACCCGTGATGTTGGACGGAGCATTTCAGAATCTGCTGCACCTTGACGTTATTCTGGGAAACGGGCAGTATCCGGAAGACGTGAAGATTTATTACGATTTTCTGGATCAGATTGAAATGACGGATCAGATGAAGGGATATCTGTCAGGCAATATTGTTTATCTTTGCGAATTGATGGGTAATAAATGGTATCGGCCGTTGTTCCTGGAATTTATTACGTATATCCGGGACAGAGAGTTTCTGGCGGGAAGTCAGTTTGAATCTACGCTGGAATCTGCCTTTTCGTCCTGGGAGTCCTATGAATATCACGATGACCGGCAGATCAGTTCAATGATGGAGGATTATCTGGCATCTGTACATGGACGAAAATACGGAATGGAAGACGCGATTCTGGAAGAGGACAGAGTTATGTACATAGTAAGGGCGCTGTCCTATGAATGGTATATGTGTCAATATCTGCCGGAGCATTGGGAAGAGGTTGATTACGTAAAAAAGATGTATCCCCATGCATATGCGGACGGCGAGGCATTCTTTGAACGGGTGAAGGATGATGCGGCATGTACTGCGCAAAAGCTCCTGGACGAGCTTTTGCCTTATTCTCATGGAATGTCCAGGCAGAAACTGGAAGAATCGATGTATGAGGTTTATAAAAAAGCCAGTACGATAAAGAAAGAGGCAGCATACGTGTATAGCGGAGATGACTCTTACAGACGGATGCAGCCCAAGGTAGGACGGAATGATCCATGCCCGTGCGGCAGTGGAAAGAAATATAAGAAGTGTTGTGGGAGATAAGATACAACGTATGATTCATATACTTGCATTCAGAAAGCGAGGGCGCATTACATGGAGAACCTGCTTTTAGGAATTGACTTGGGAACTTCGAGCGTGAAGGCCGCTCTGGTTCGCACAGATGGTACAGTGGTGTACTCAGAAGCAGAAAAATATGATATCGAATTCCCGGAGGCAGGATTCGAGGAAGAGAATCCGGATCTATGGTGGGAGAAGACGGCGCTGGTCTTACGGCGGCTGACAAAGAAAGCGGAAGGAGACGGCAGGATTATCGGGATAGGACTTTCCGGGCAGATGCACGGCCTTGTTGCGCTGGATCAGAATCATTCTCCACTTATGCCATGTATCATATGGTCTGACAGCCGGGCCGGCGAAATCATCAAAAGATTCGAAGAACAGATGGACATGGATGCTTATTATGAGCAGACCGCAAATCTGCCTTCTGCGGGTTTTATGCTGTTCTCTCTGCTGTGGCTTAAGGAGAACAGGCCAGGGATTTTCAATCGGATTCATAGGGTATTGTTCCCGAAAGATTATATCCGAATGCGTCTGACCGGGAATGTAGGAACGGATCTGACGGATGCGTCCGGAAGCGGAATGCTGGACATGAAGTGCAGATCATTATCTGGTGATGCAGAGAGGAACAGAGCATTACAATCGCT
>CAYXKS010000483.1:0-2264 GCA_964465725.1 uncultured Bacteroides sp.
GATAAAATGTAGTAGTATACGGAATGGGATTAAAAACGTCAACAATTTATTCCTTTCATAAAATCCAATATTTAACGAAAAAAGTCAGGCTTTCTGCCTGACTTTTACAATCATCTACACCGGAATTCTCAGTTCCTGCCCGATACTTAGATTATCACTTGTCAACCCATTCATTTTCTTAATCGCATCCACCATCGTCCCATACCGATTGGCCAATAACCACAAGGTATCTCCCGATCGTACCGTATAAGTGATATACTGCTGCGTCTGTGAAACCGGTATCCGAAGTACCTGCCCGATCTGCAATATATTGCTCGTAAGTCCATTCAGCCTCTTTATAGCGTCCACTGTTGTTCCGTATCGATTAGCTAACAGCCACAACGTATCTCCCGACTTTACTGTATAGTTAATTATATTCCCCGGATCCGAAGTGGGAGGCGTCCCCGGCTGCGGAACGTTTTGATTGATTCCCTGATAAGTTCTATATAGAGCATTCCATGTTCCCTGCCCCACAATCCCATCCGCCACCAGTCCCATTCTCTGCTGGAAGGCAGTTACCGCCTGTCTCGTGCCGCTGCCAAAAACACCATCCTGAACCGGCGCCGGTATCCCCGGATAATACTCAGAGATCACATCCAGCAAATACTGCAGTGTGATGACATCCTGCCCTGTTGAACCCTGCCTGAGCACAGAAGACGGAGGAACGGTTCCAATCCCCATAGAATTTCCTTCACTGTCCAGTTCCGCCAGTCTGGTAACAGCGGAATACAGAGTGGATATTTTATACCAGGTTGCCTTTCCAACAATGCCGTCGTTTGCCAAATTAAAAATACTCTGAAACTTAGCAACCGCCGCTCTGGTACTTTCTCCAAAAACGCCAGGTTCATCCGTAATCGTCGGAATCGCCGGATAATTCTTCCGTATTCTGTTAAGATAAGTCTGTATCGTCTGCACATCCAGTCCTGTGCTGCCACTTTTAATCGGTGTCCCCGGATAGGAAGTAAGCATATTCGTCATGATATTCGTCTCTGCGATCTCTATGTCGTTGGGATAATACGTCCGCAAAATATTGATGGGAGTTCTCCCCTGATTCGCCAGCGTCACCGTTCCCCACTGTGACAGCCCCTGACATGTAGAAGTAGTTCCGTTACAAAAAGATGTAAAATAAGGTGCATTCTGCCCCGCTCTGCGAACATACTCATTAAAGATTTCATCCACAATCCTGCTTATTGACTCATAGATTGGACGTCCATAAACAAAATATTGATCATAGGCGGTGCTGTTCGTGATGTCAAAATTATATCCTTTTCCACGATACCACTCCGTGTAAACCCTGTTCAGTGCGAATGTGATAATCGCATAAATATTGGCCCGAAGCGCCGCATCCGGCCAGGTGGGATAGATTTCACTGCTGGCCACATTTTTTACATAATCTGGAAAGGAAACCTGCACGTTGGATGCGGAGGATGCCGGAGTGCCCAGATGCACTGTAATCGGATTGGGAATCACTACCTGCCTCAGCACATAGGGAACCGCGCTTTCCACTTCTCCCTCCTGCCTGCGCTCCCCCTCCATAGTTACTGCGGGCGCCCCGATCTGAATCTCCGTCTGCATCTGGCCTCTCTGCTGCCCCTGCATCGGTACAAGCATAATCGGAAGCATGGCTGTCTCTCCGTCATAAATAGGAATATCAGACACTAAAACAGCATCAAAACCTTCCATCTGCGCCAATACATTATAAACAACATAAGGAGTCCCTGCAAAATCCTGATTCAAGGAATACCTCTTGTCCACTGTCTCCAAGGGAACCGTCCGCGTCTCTCCGTTTTCATCTGTCACCAACTCATAGACATGGTTCTGTTCATCATCCAATACCGTAATCTGTGCCCCCTGAAGCGGCAGCGCATCATGAGCCGTCCTCACCTGTATGGTCAAATAACCGATAGCCATTTCTCTTTCTCCTTTTCTTCTTCAAAACATGCGCAGCACACTGCTGCACATCCAACTTATCTGTTATAAATTATGAAGAAGACCAATCATCAGTTACACTCATACTGAAACCTCAACAAAAAAAGATGTAGTAAAGATACCTGTTCAGCATCTGTACCACATCCTTCTGATTTTACTGCCTTAATTCAACTTCTACCCTGTTTGTACGGAGAATTCGTGCTTTTCGAATTTTCCCAGACATGACTTAGTTATACTTGGGTGGCGTTCTCTCAGCCTGGGAAGAATGCATGCTTTTCGCATTCTTCCGGACATGA
>CAYXKS010000484.1:0-2250 GCA_964465725.1 uncultured Bacteroides sp.
CAGGACAGTGAAGATGGATATAGATAACAGAATGACAATACTGATTGTGGAAGACGATGAGATACTGGCGCGGGAGATCAGGGCGTTTCTCGAAAGATGGGGATATATTGCGAGTAATGTTTCCCGATTTGGCGCTGTCCTGGAGGAGGTTAACCGGGTGCATCCGCATCTTATTCTGCTGGACATTAATCTTCCTTATTATGATGGATTCTACTGGTGCAGCAGGATTCGGGAATGTTCTCAGGTACCGGTTATCTTCATCAGCAGCCGGGATGATGACAGGGACAAGATCATGGCGATCGCACAGGGTGGGGATGATTATGTAGAGAAGCCATTTCATCTGGAACTGCTTCGGGCCAAGGTGGAGGCCGTATTGCGGCGCACTTATCAATACAGGATCAGGGACAGGATACGCCTACGGCAGGAGCTGTATTTTGATGAGTGCACGTCTTCTCTCATTTACAGAGGCAAGACGGCGGAGCTGACCAGAGCCGAGAAGAAGGTTCTCACATGTCTTTTGGAGAAAAGGCCGGGAATCGTGACGAGGGAAGCATTGATGACGATTCTGTGGGACACGGATGAATTTATTTCAGACGGAACGCTGACCACGTGCATCAGTCGTCTCAGGAGTAAGCTGCAGGAGTTTTGCGGTGAGGCGTTGATCGGGACGAAGAAAGGGCAGGGATATTATATCGAATGAATTTTTGGAAAAAGAATGGGACATGGCTTTTTGGCTGTGCCCTTTTATGTTTGGCCTATAATCTTTATTTTTTGTTTTTGCTCCCACAGGTAGACAGGGCTTATCTGATCTATTTGGATATTTTAATCGCGGTCTGCCTGCTTGTGATGATGGCTATAAAATTCGCCCATTACAGAGCGGCGGAGCAGGAAAGGAAAAATCTGCTCGAAGGAGAATATATGATCTGGCAGGAATGCGGGGATTTGGAGAATATGGATATTATCAGGCATGACATTTCCATCCTCGAGGAGAAGTTCTGTGAGCAGTTTGATTTAAACTGTGAATTGCAGGATTATATTGCCGGATGGTGCCATGAGGTCAAAACCCCGCTTGCGGCGGCTATGGTTCTGTTGGAAAAGATGGAGGATACCGAGGAGAAAAGGGAACTGCAGGAGCAGTTGGAGCGTATCAATCTGCAGTTGAAATCGGCGCTTCTTGGCTGCAAGCTGCAGAGCAGTCTTTTTGACCTGCAGGTGGACAGAACGGATCTTCTGGAGTGTGTCAGGACTTCTTTACGCAATAATCGCTTTTTCCTGATCAGAAAGAGGATAGAGCTGGAGATCCAGGTGGAAAGTTTGGTGGTTTATACAGATAAATCATGGTTTGTCTATATATTGGATCAGCTGATCGACAATGCAATAAAATACTGCGGCGCCGATCCTGTTATAAAGATATGGAGCAGGCAGGAGGAAGAGCAGGTGCTGTTCTATGTGGAAGATAACGGCGATGGAATCCGTGAGAGTGATATTCGGCGGATTTTTGAAAAGGGATATACGGGGTACAATTATCATAATGGGAAATACAAATCTACGGGCATGGGATTGTATATGGTATCTGTCATTCTGGAAAAACTGGGCCATAATATACGGGTGGAGAGTGTCTATGGTCAATATACGCGGTTTACAATCACATTACAGGCAGTGATAGGAAGCGATATGTCTTCATAAAGCAAGGTTATTTAGTTTTTTCATGAGCCGAAAAGTTGTGTTGCCTGTGTCGTGGACATGCTGCAGAAGAAGACAGAATGATTTGTGAGAAATCAGGTTTTACGAATATGCGGGCTGTGCCTGTGAAAAACAGGATATTTAATGAAAGCCTGGCGCTGAGAACTATGATACAGGAAGGGGAAGAATACAGCAGCGTCCGCAGATAATCTTAGGAACTGTTCCAAAATAATATGTACATCTTGCTTGCCTTTTCCTACGATAGCACAGGACAAAATCAGTTACATAGCCCGCTATGCGCCTGATTTTTGTCCTGCACTCTCGAAGAAAAATTCTGCGCAATCTGCACATATTATTTCGTGACAGTTCCTTACCGAAAATGTAAGATTCCGGCATGATTGTAAGGCTCTTGTAAGGATTTTCAGATTTTGCTCCTCTATAATGTTTATTGTCAGGAAGCCTGCGTTATATCAGTTAACTGGCAGTAACAGTTCAGCTCAGCCCAGGACTTTGCAGTTGCTGTAAAGTCCGTGAGGATTTGAAATTTTGTCCAAAAGGAAATCTGCC
>CAYXKS010000485.1:0-2245 GCA_964465725.1 uncultured Bacteroides sp.
CAGTATAACATCAGCAAATAGTATGACAGGCATGCAGACAATTTTGACTGTTTCAGCAGATCCGAAAATCAAAAGCATACAAAATGAAATTACAGACGTAAAACAGCAGATGCAGAAGTTATCTTCCAAAGAAGAACTTTCTGCTAATGAAAAAGCGAATGAGCAGAAGAAACTTCAAAAAGAAATATCCGATCTCAACGCAGAGCTGAAACAATATCAGGAAAACCTTCAAAGATCGCAGAAAAGAGAAAACCTGTTAGCCAAACTACAGGAGGATCAAAATCCGGCAAAAGAAGAGGAAACAGAAAACCAAAGACAGACAGTACAGACACTCTCAGACAGGTCAGATGAAAGCAGACAGCCTGTCGGTTCGCAGCAGACAGCTTTGCAGGAAACCGTCATATCAAGCAGCAACGACGGCACTGTCATACTAAAAGCAGGAACAAATCCCGCCAGGAACCGCGACACAGATACAGACACAAGAACGACTGATGAAACCAGGGAAGAAGCCGTTGCAGAAACTGATGCAAAACCCATAGACCGCGCTGTGGCTGCAGATACCGGCCTATCCCACAAAGACATGCGCGCAATGGTGTCAGCGGACTCTTCCGTACAACAGGCAGATCGTCAGGGAACTGTCATTGCAAGAACCAGAGACGGCATCGCCATCTTAAAGGGAGAAATGAAGCTGGATGAACTGCGTGGTGCAGATACGGAGAAGAAGCAGAAAGAACTCGAAAAGATGGAGCAGAAGGAAACACGGGCAACCGCATTCCAGTTCTCTGTATTGGGTGAAGCTAATAATGCAATGAAAACGGCATCAGAAACTGATGGAATCAGATCCATGGACTGGTCGCGGGTTAATGCGGGAAATAACGCTTTTACCAACGCCATGAAAATATTACAGGAAAGTGAGACAGCCACGCTCTGATGGTGCGCGCTGCAAAGGGCGTCCTTTCACGGGCGCCCTTCCAAATACTCTTTTTCTTGAATCTGTTATGGAAATCCCTGCTATTTACCGCTGTGTCCTCCGAATACATCGAAGCTCATCGTATCCAGTTTCCCGTCAATCATGGCGATTTCCTCTTTTGTCAGTACGATATTGCCGGACTCAAAGTTTTCTCTCAGTCTCTCCGGTTTGCGTGAGCCCGGAATCGGCACGATATAAGGTTTCTTATTGATCATCCACGCCAACGACAGCTGTCCCATGGTCGCACCTTTATCTTCCGCCATTTTCGTCAGCATATTAAGCAGTTCTTTCGCCTTTGCATACCCTTGCTCTGTGTACTGGGGCATATTCGCCCTGTAGTCCTGACTGCCCTCGAATTTCGTGTCGGGCGTGTATTTCCCTGTAAGGAATCCGTTTGCCATCGGTGAGAATGCAATATACGCGATATGCAATTCCTCGCATACCGGAAAGATCGACTCATGCCATCTTGCCATCATGGAATACCTGTTCTCAATGGCAGTAACCGGGCAAACGGCATGCGCTCTGCGCAAGTATTCTTCCGTTGTCTCGGATATTCCCCAGTAGCGGATCTTGCCCTCCTTTATCAACGCCGCCATCGTCTCCGCAACGGTTTCCGGCTCAACCTTGGGATCGATTCTGTGCTGATAGTACAAATCGACATAATCAGTCCCCAGTTTTTTCAGACTTCCCTCCAGACTTTTTCTTATGGTCTCCGGACTGCTGTCCAGTCTTAAAGAGCGGTCCGCATTATGGCTCACTCCCATTTTAGTCGCAATCACTACTTTGTCCCGAATACCTTTAAGGGATTCGCCTACAAGTTCCTCATTATAGGAGATTGTACCGTCCACACAGACACCGGTGTAAGCTTCCGCTGTATCAAACAAATCATATCCCATCTCGTAAGCTTCCCTGAGTACCTTTACCGCAACGCTTCTCTCTGTGGGATCGCCCGATGCGTGGCTGAATCCCATACATCCCAGACCGATCGGGTTAACATACAATGCACTACTGCCAAGTCTTCTTTTTTCCATTTCCTGAGTCCTCCTGTCTTCTAATAACGTTGTTGTGTCTTCCTTTTACATTATTATAAGATCTCTGCGCTTCCCGGCATAGTTTCTTTTTGTCAGGAAGTCCGCACTCTCAGGTATATAGTTCACGATCACAACAGTTTATCCTATTCTCTTCCTGCCATCTTTACACATCCCTGATTCCGAGATATAAATATCTTGTGCCACCAGTCTCTTCTTAAATCGCTTTCTCCTTCCATTTACCGCG
>CAYXKS010000486.1:0-2239 GCA_964465725.1 uncultured Bacteroides sp.
ATACTCTTTTTTACGGAAAATACCGACAGTAAGCACATATG
The DNA here is from genome assembly GCA_964465725.1 of uncultured Bacteroides sp. Lineage (GTDB taxonomy): Bacteria > Bacillota > Clostridia > Lachnospirales > Lachnospiraceae > UBA3282. The sequence continues at coordinate 42 of CAYXKS010000486.1, forward strand.
ATAACCCAAATGTCAACACGGCGCAAATCAGTACAGCAAATGCTGACAGGAGAATCTGCCAGACAGGCATTTCAGGCCCGAACAAAGCATTCACAAGCCATACCAGTCCTGCGGCCAGCGCAATGGCGGAAAGTATACTGATAACCAACACGGCCTCCTTTCTTTCATCTCCGCATAGGTAGAACAGTGGGAAAAATACCGCTCCCATGAAAAGGCTTATGCTCGTTCCAATAATAAAAACCAACGCAATATCCACATTCCTGTCAAACATTATACCGTGCAGTAAAATAGACAGACCAGCCGTCATACCTGAGAACAATATCCCCATGACAATCCATATCAGCTGCCCTATATAACAGCTTTTTACAATATTCGCTCTGGTAACCGGCACTGTCAATTTATACTTTTCCCATCTGCAGGTACCGTCTTTTCCTAAACTGTCCAGCGCCACGAAAGAAAACCCGATCAGACAGATCAACATATAATTCCTGATAAAAACATCTGTATCCGAATTTACCACAGCAACAACAATGCCTACCAGAAACATGATTATAAAATATACCTTTTCATTCGCGTAGGCTGCATAAAAATTATCTCTGAGCAATCCTTTCATAACTCATCCTCCGTTATATTCATCACTCTGGACCTTCATGTTCCGTCGTTCTCTGCCGCTTTCACTGCAGCCCCTCAAAATCGCAAATAGATTTACCCTTAACCAGCAGCAACATGATCTCGTCCACCGACACATGGTCAACAACGATATCCTTATACCGGCGCTGCATCTTTTCTCCGTCGGCAACCAGCACGTCGATTTGGAAATCCCGTTTACGATATGCAAGAACGTCCTTTGGGTCCAACGCCCGGAATTGACTCTCCTTGCAACGCATAACAGCATAGCGATACGCAAGGTCGTTCCTGGATACTGTCATGATCACTCTCCCTTCATGGATAAAAGTGATATAGTCGGCAATCTTTTCCAAGTCGCCTGTTATATGGGAGGACAACAGCACCGAATGATTTTCCTCCTGTACGAATCCCAAGAGTATATCCAACAGTTCATCCCGCATGATGGGATCCAGGCCGCCGGTTGCTTCGTCCAGAACCAACAGCTGCGGATGGTGCGCCAATGCCACGGCAACGGCAAGCTTCATAGTCATGCCCCTCGAGTAACTTTTTATCTTCTGCCCGCCAGGTAGATTAAAATCATCTAAATACTTCAGGAACAGCGGCCCATCCCATGACCGGTATAGCCCCTGCATGACCCTCGAAAGCTGCCCTGTAGTCAGATAGGCCGGGAAATTATTGCCGTCATAGACAACTCCAATCTTTTCCCGCATCTCTGTATCCTCGTCCCGCATTTCTCTGCCAAACAGCCTGATTTCACCGCCATCTCTGGCAAGCGTGTTCAGTATGCAGCCGATCGTCGTTGTTTTCCCTGCGCCATTCTCCCCAACAAAACCCATGATATTGCCATAAGGTACAGAAAAAGACACCTGGTCCAATCTGAAATCCGATTTCCGGAATGTCTTAGTCACCTGATTCAGTTCTAAAATATTGTTCATATAATCCCCTTTCTCTTGCCGCATCATTTATTCGTCTTCTTCATAAAACATTGTCAGAAGCTCTGTTAATTTCGCAAGTGAAATATTGTTGGTCCGCCCGATTTCCGCTGCCTCCTGCAAATGCGCCTCTGCAATGCGCTGCTGCTCCTCCTGATAAAATTCTTTGTTCTGTGCGGACACAAAGCTTCCTCTGCCGACGGTTGTCTCTATAAAACCGTCCCTCTGTAAATCTTCGTAAGCTTTCTGAACCGTAATAACACTGACATGAATGGATTTCGCCAACGCCCTCATCGAGGGAATACTCTCCCCCGGCTGCAGTTCACCACTCATAATCATCGCTTTGATCTGAGACGTGATCTGCTCGTAAATCGGTTTATTGACGTTATTACTGATAATGATCTCCATTCTCTTCTCCCTCTTGAGACATGTGGCAGGTTTACACTCCAAACTTTAATATTTACTCACTCTACAATGTACTTATTGTATATATTGTATAAGTACAATATATCACCTTATCCACTTGTTGTCAACAGCCTGGTAGCAGTACAACATTAAGCCTATAACAGCTTAAGCTTCAGTCCGGTTATTATGATCGATTTCCTTACTTTGTAACAGTGAGGCCAGAACCGTACAATG
>CAYXKS010000487.1:0-2236 GCA_964465725.1 uncultured Bacteroides sp.
GAAGGGAGACAGGGAAGTTTGACGGGGAGGTCGAAGTGATGATAAGCAGATGAAAGTTTGGTAGTATTAAAATCTGGATTCTTTAAGCTACAGATTTCTGAGTGGAGAAGAAACCTGAATTCTTATATATGTAACAGCTTAGCTTTCGACTTCATTGCTATTTACACACTTAAAAGGGAACAAATGTTCATTGACATTTTAGTGCATATGGCATATTATAAAGACAGAAGAAGAACGCCGCCGGGTAACGCGAGGGTGATTTCACCAGCATGCTTGACATGTGGTAGTCGTGCCGGGGGTTCTTTTTCTTTTATTTATAAAACTCTTTTATTTACAAACCATATGGCTGGAAAAATATTCTCTGTCTGGTTTCATTTCATCAGAATAATATTTTATTCCGTACTTGTTTACTGATCCGTTCTTTTGATAAAGGAATTTATGCAACTTTATTGCATAACACGGTAACAAAAAGCCATAAGTGTTTATTTCGTGGTAGTAAAACATAGAGGTGGCACATATATCTGCGAGTTGGAGCATATCCCATGTATCGGCAGATTTGCTGTATATTCCAGAGAATTGATTAGAAATCTCGTTCCCGGAATAGTTGAGCAGCTTGTCATTTATATATTCAATTAATTCGGCGTCTCTGGATGTTCCACGGCTGGATAAAACAATTTCTCCTGTGCGGTCAGTGTCACGGAGTAACCATGATACGCGCTCAATTAAATAGCGACAAGCATGGTTATAGAGAATTACACTTGGCTTTTCCGAGAGAGCGTTTCTATTGGCTTTTAGTTTATTGATGTCAAGTTTTGAAGTATCCAGTATGATATTTATATAGTCAAAATCTGAATTACAGATCTTACTAACAACATAGGCTCGTTGTTCAAAGTTCCGTAGCTTTCGGAAATGGATATTATCAAGATTCAACTCCTTCTTTACGGTTTTAAGCACACTTCTCATGTGTGGTTCAGCGGCTTTGTTTATGATTACTGCTGTAAGTACAAACCATTGTGTACCTCTGCCGATACCTAAATCTCCGGCTTCATCGATATATATAGTACATTTGGTGGACATGTAATGCCTCCTTTTGCGGAAATATTGTATGTAAATCTCTTTGTGTCTCAATTCTTTTATTCTTAGTGTCGATACAGAAAAATCTCCCATTAAATTACCCGATTTTCAAAATATAGCTGTATGCTAAAGCTTAGCTTAAGCTGCGTTAAGAAAGAAGTCAATAGCTTCCGGAAATGCGTCTTGAATTCTTTGTGAGGCTTTCTGCCGGATCAGTAAAACAGACAGATCATCACAGCATTAACGAGTTGGCCTCAGGAGTATCCTCGGCGTGAATTAATAATTCCGGTTCCGCCTTACTGATATATGTTTCCAGTGTCGGTTTGTCCACCAGAGCGGTAACGGTGCCGGGATGGGCGATACAGAATCCCGCGGCATAATTGGCGATTCGGATCGCCTGATCCAGGGAATAACCCTCGGACAGGTAAGAGACGAGAGCTGCGATGAAAGCGTCGGCACCTCCGGTGGTATCTACTGGCATGAAAGAAGAAGCAGCGTAATATTTATCCATATCGGCGGTCTTGAGATAGCAGCCTTCTTCGCCCAGAGTGATGATGACGGCTTTGATTCCCTTTTCCAGAAAGTAGCTGGCCTGGTCTTCAAGAGAAGCGCGGTCAGGGCAGAGCGTAGCGGCTTCCTTTCTGTTAGGGATGAATAAGTCAGCCAGTGAGAGAAGGGAATCGGGAAGGCTTTTCTGGGCGGAGGGCTTGATGACAATACGTGCTCCAGCCTGTTTTCCGGTCATGGCAGCTTCCAGAACGGTCGAAGTGGGAAGCTCTGTGGACAATAGGCAGTATCCGGCATTGTGGAAAAGATGCCGGTTTTCGGTAATACTATCCACTGATAAGGACGCGTTGGAGCCCTCAATGATAGTGATGGCACTCTCACCGCTCCGGTCAGTGTAAATATATGCTTTGCCGGTGGGCAGACCTGGGTCACGGCTGATTCCCTGTGTGGCGATGTTTTCCTGATTAAGGATATCCAGAATAAAAGCGGAATCGGCATCATTTCCTATTTTTCCGATCAGTGTAACATCCTGTCCCAGCTTAGCGGCACCCACCGCCTGATTGGCGCCCTTGCCACCCAGCGATGTGGTGGCTTGGGAGATTTTGACTGTTTTACCGGCTTGTGGAAAAGAGTCCACGTTGAAGGTAGCGTCTAT
>CAYXKS010000488.1:0-2221 GCA_964465725.1 uncultured Bacteroides sp.
AGACTGCTCTGCTTTTCCCTGATAAGATAAAGGCTTGCTGTCACAGCTATGCACCTACACCACACCTCTCGCGCAAAAACCAATTTATTTACGAGTAGTATACTCATAATTCAACTAATTTGCAATTGTTTCTGCCTGGTTGTTTATTTGGTAGGGCAATCGCAAAGTCAATTCCGCTGAACAAGCCGCTTTCCAAGCATTGGTATATATTTGAGCCTATAATCCATGCAGCATAAGCTCTAAGTGTATTATCATAATATACAATATTTATTATGTTTTCTAAAGCACAAAATCAGGATAAGCCCGTGTTTTACAAGCTTCTGCGACTTTGCGATTGCCCTATATTTGGCTGCTGGTCTTTTACTGGTTTTTCTTTAATCAATTTTCTCTACTGTTGTCATCATCAAACTTATGATTCAAATAATCCTCCACCGCATCCACAAAATCATGTGCATTTTTTAGCTGAAGTTCCGAGTCTGCTTTTGAAGCAATGAAAGTAAGTAAGTTTTTTCACATGATCAAAATTCACGAGAAAAGACTGGTGAATCCTTAGAAAACGTCCATTAACCCTAGCCTTTAGGTAAACTTCAATTCGTTATAGATTACTGCAAATTAATAGCTTTAATCTCCTGCCTTCTCCTTTTCCAGGATAAAATCCTGTCCGGTCAGCATGGAATGCATGATCAGTTCCTCTCCGCCGTCCAACGTATAAAACTGCTGCCATCCCAGATAACCGTTGGTAAACACGCCATTGATCTTATCATAGTATGCTTCCCCGACCGCCTCCCGCAGCCTCTCATCCGGACGGAACCCTCGCAGCAGGGTATCCGGATCCGCCGGCCTCCACATATACCATGGATATGTATCATTCCGGTATTCTTTGACCATACTGCCTTCCGAAACCGGTTCCCGGTTATCCTTTGTCCCGGTTCGCCTCTCCGAATCATAGGATACAAAAGAATCGGCCCGGATCGCAAATTCCTTTTCCAACATCTCTTCGGCCTCCTGCTGTGTCAATACGTTCCCTCCGGACTCCCCATACCCTTCCGAAGGGACAAACCGCACGATCCGATACTCCCCATAGTATTCTTCCGGAACATCGTTTCCTGACTCCTGCTCCTCATAGAAGTATCCGTTATCCGCCTGGTAAAACATGCATACAAACCTCCCGGCCTCCGGAGAATGGCCGTAGTCATCTTCACAGGCCACTGTCCATATATCCAGGCGGCCGTCCTGGTCGATATCCTCGATAAAAATGTCCCATATGACGATTCCGCCATTGATCCCTTTCGAACAGCATGCATCATATAAAATATCCCCATCTTCATTCGTTAAATAGAACCAGGGAATGGAATGCGGTTCGATTATTGTTGCAAAAACAAGGTTCACTTCTCCCAGGGAATCCAGCAGGACCGGCGTGGAAGTCAAGTTGTCATTTAGGAAGTCATTATTATCTGCCAGATTGTATGGCCGAAACTTCCGCTTCATATTGATATCCAATCCGTCACACCTTATTTCCGCTTCTATCCTGTCTTCTTCAAGAAAGAGAAATACCGCTTCTGCCGGATATCCCTCATACTGGAAGGCACACACTGCCTTATTTCCCAGGGAAGTTCCCCGGAACGGTCTGCACAGCTGTTGCAGCTTCTTGCTGTTGCTCCAGTAACAACTGCCAATATCATCTCCCAACACAATAATACCTTCTATTTCTTCCTCCACGATTCGGGTGATGATAAATTCAAAAGTGCCGCTGTATCTCCTCTCCGGCCTGTCCTCAATCCACACCTTTTTCACCAAAGATCTATATATTTCCTGATCCTCTGCCATTGGCATCTGATCCATCTCCTTTATCTCCCTTTCCGTTGTATGCTCTTCCCCTGTTCTTTCTTTATCTGCTCCTGCTACGGCCTTTTCAGCCTTATTTATATCGGCTTCTGCCATACCAGTATCTTCCTGCCCCATATCTTCACTCGTTTCCATAAAACGTTCCTCCTGCTCTGTCCGCACTTCATCCGCACTGGCGGCCGTGCATCCCAAAAAAGCTGCGGAAGCAAGAACAAGACATGCTATAAGAGATGTTTTATATGCAGTTCTTTTCACTTCTGATTTCTCCCCTATTCTGCAAAATATTCATACCACGCTCCAGCCGCATCCACTCTTTCCTGTAACTAGTATAATCCATTTTAAATAGACAACCTTTAAACGATATGATAAAATGGTC
>CAYXKS010000489.1:0-2216 GCA_964465725.1 uncultured Bacteroides sp.
TTGATAATTTCACCGCAGAGAGTAAGATACACGGAGGTAAAACAATAAGGTATTATACAAGTGAACTTTTTCCTGGTATGGTTTTCTGGACTTATGTGGATAGAGATCCAAAAAGTAAAGAATATGTTAAAGTTTTGGAAAAAGATGTTGAGAAGCTTGAAAAGAGAGTGTTTAAGCTTTTAGAAAAAGAGAAGCAGAAGGTCACAGCGATAAATCCAGTGCTTGAAATAACAGGATTAATCATTGCATTGGCATTTTTAGCCGGAGATGACGCAGTTGGAATGGTTGGAGACGATGCTGCCATACCAGTTATACTTGCCATGCTGGTTGCAAGATTTAATGAGATATTCGGCTCATGTGATACGTCAGCTTAGTGGAAGTGAGGATAAATATGTTTTCAAAAAAATTATTAATGAGAACATTTGGAGCTAAAATAAAACCCTATGGGTTTGAATTTGTTGAATATGTATGCCGGAGGTATACGTTTAGCAGGACGATAAACGGGACGGAACAGACATTTGTAATCCAGAATGACCCAGGCGGACACAGTCTTCAGCTGGAGATCAAAACACATGCTAACCGTCAGCAGGAGATCGGAGAGTTGTTTTGGGATCTTGAATATCATTCTTATGAAAACAGCGGAGAGCTGGAGAACACTCTGAACACCTTAGGAGACCATGTGGTGAACAGGGTCATCCCCATGCTGGCAGAACTGAGCATACCGAAGAGTGATGTGAAATATTTGGACATGCTCACAGATGAGTTATGCGCACAGCTGATGCAGGAGCGTGAGGAGTTGTGGCAATGCTTCCTGCTGCGGAATGGGATCGACGTGGAACAGGGTATTGATGCGGTTATGAGTAGCCTGTTGCAGGAAATGGAACAGATAAAAGGACGCCCTTTCCAGGAAACAATCGAAACCCAGATGGAATTGGCGGCCGTTTACGGGCATATCATCCTTTATTCTGTCGGTGGCGAATGGATTTGGGAGAGGAAAGCAGTACAGATTGTACACTGCCCGTTTCCGGATGAAAAGGTATACCCATTGGAAGCGATTAGCAAATGCTGTCAGAATGGCGGGGGAGCAGCACTGGCAGAGCAATATGTAGCATTGGTAAAAAAGCACAGGGTAAATGTGGCGCGTGAAAGGTTGAAATATGGCGACAACTGGGAACCGCCCAAGACATCAAATGAGGTGAATGAGAGCCTGATGAGTGAGGAAATTTTGAAGGAAGCCCTTGTAAATAGATTGGAGGATATTGGTTTTTATTATGATTCTAAATCTGGGTACTATTGGTGGTTGGAAAATAAGCCGGATCAAGAAGAAATGGGTATAAGGATTGAAGAAGAACGGTGTCGGAGGAAAGCATTCTTTATCGCGCTTTATACAGCTACAGATGGGCATATAGAAGAATATATGTATAGAAAATTCTGCTTTTATGAAGATGAGGAGGAACTGCGTAGCCAGCTGAAACATGCTGGAGATGAGATCAGGGAAGCCATCCGGGAGGGGCGGCGGATTGCAGACATTGACAGCAAAGGCTATGTATGCTATGTCACGGACGAGATGAAAGAGAGTTTTCGGACTAAGAGAGCAGAGATGGCTGAGAACTTCTGGGAGAGGAATGGATTGGACAGGGTATCTAAAGAAGAAGATATCCTGCATTGTATCGTAAATGAGATGGACAGCATAGCAGATGATGAGTATAGGCAGGATTGGGGACGATTGCGGGCTTTTTATAAAGTTAATCAGGAGCAGCTCATGGAATTAGGCGCAGCATATGGGGAACTGATCCTCAGGGAGATTGGGGGAAGCTGGTCAGAAGATGAAGACTGGCGCATGAACCATAGAGGAATATTTTTGCAAAATGTGCCGGTAATAAACAGGGTTCCATTACCGGGGAATTTGATACAAGCCTGGGAAAAAGGCGGGAGCCGGAGACTTCTGTGGGAGTATCAGGAATATAAGTGGGCATTTGGAGAATGGAAGAGGCTCTGCCGGCTGGCAGGTATAGAGACACAGGCAGATACAGCAGGACAGCTGTAATGATATCTGAGAAAGGAAGGTAATGCGATGGCAGCATTGACACAGGGGGACCTGCAGGTCCAGTCGGCAGTCCCGGTGATGGAGATACGGCAGTTTCATATGGAGATACAGGCGAACGCCCATCCCTCTTTCTATCTGGAAGGCATGCTGTCTGAGGAGGATGGGAAGG
>CAYXKS010000490.1:0-2213 GCA_964465725.1 uncultured Bacteroides sp.
GGCGCATATACACCTGGTACAAACTTTCTTTTCATATTTTGAGTGATATGTTATACTATAAAACAGCATTGGGAAACAATATTTCATATAAAAGAAAAGACAACAGAAATGAAAGGACAACCATTATGTATCCGACACGACAGGAAGCAGAAGAATTATTGAAAGAAGCGGGAAAGTGCAACCCGGGTCCATGGGAGAATCACAGCCGTGTTGCGGCGCAGTCGGCGGAGAAGATTGCCAGGGCATGCGGGGGAATGGATGCAGATAAAGCCTATGTATTGGGGCTGCTGCATGATATCGGCAGGAAGTTTGGCGTCAGGCATTTGGGGCATGTATATGACGGCTGGAAGTACATGCTGAGACTTGGATATGACGAAGCAGCCAGGATCTGCCTGACACATTCTTTTAATGAGGGATTATTGGATAATTACATAGGGAATTTTGATATCACCGAACAGGAGACAGAGGAAATCCGGGTGGCACTGGGCCAGACCGTGTTTGACGAATATGATAAACTGATTCAGTTGTGCGACAGTCTGGCCGGAGCGGAAGGCGTAGTGGACATGAGGGAGCGTATGGAGGATATCAGGAAGAGATATGGTGATTATCCTCAGTCAAAATGGGATAAGAATCTGGAACTGAAGGCTTACTTTGAGAAAAAAGCCGGGGCCGATATCTATACGATAGTGGGAGAAATTGAAGTAAGGTAAAACATATCGTTTGTGCCGCCGATGGCGGTATGGAATTTGTCTGTCAGACAAGGAACTGAAATTACATGACATTTTATCAGGAAGGGAGAAAAGAACATGCGTGAGACAGTAAAGATCAACGTAACAAAACCTCAGTATTCAGTGGTCACAGGAACAACATTTGCACAGGTGGATGCATGGTTTGGCCATACCAGAAGAGATTTGAAAATGGATATCATTTATCCGGAAGATACGGAGAATTTATATCCGTGTGTCGTATGGATCTGTGGAGGCGCCTGGGTGCAGATGGACAGATCGGCGCATATGGCCTATTTGACGGAACTGGCCCGGAATGGCTTTGTGGTGGCAAGTGCAGAGTACCGCACCAGTAATGAGGCCGTCTTCCCGGCACAGCTTGTAGATATTAAATCGGCAATCCGATACCTGAGGGCGCACAGTGAGCGTTTCAGGATCGATCCGGATCATTTCGGAGTGATGGGTGAGTCTGCTGGCGGACATCTGACGGCAATGGCGGCGCTGGTGAATGATCCGGCATATGATACAGGAGATTATACAGAATATTCCAGCCAGGTACAGGCAGCGTGTCCCTGGTATCCTCCGACGGATGTATCGTGCTTCCCGTATGATTCCCCTGTCAGTGCAGCGGTTTCGCCGGAGTCGCTTATGCTGGGAAAGAATGTAATGCTCTGCAAGGAGGAGGCTCTGAAAGCTTGTCCTGTTACATATGTAACAAAAGATGCTCCGCCGTTTATGATTCTGCATGGAATGGAGGATCATACAGTACCTTTTATGCAGGGCGAGATTCTGCATGATAAACTGGAAGAAGCAGGGTGCGATGTGAAATTGATCGCCATCGAAGGGGCGGACCACGCCGATAAACAGTTTTTCCAGGAGGAGACGTGGAGTCGGATTGCCCGGTTTTTCCATGAGAAGCTTAAATGAAAAGTGTTCGGCTTTACAGGCTGATTTAAGATAAGCGGGAGTGTAGGAGATGATATTACTTAGTGGCAATGATATGGCCAGGCTTGGTTGTGGAGAGTGTAGTGGATGCAGCGCCTGCTGTGAGGGGATGGGGCAGTCGATTTTACTGGACCCTTATGATATCTTCCAGCTGCAGGCCGGGACTGGTCAGACATTTGCGGTGCTTATGCAGGAGATGATCGAACTTTGTGTAGAGAGCGGAATCATTCTTCCGGCTTTGAAGATGCAGTCGGGGATGGACGCCTGCGGATTCCTGAGCCGCGAGGGGAGATGCAGTATTCACCTGCACAGACCGGGGCTGTGCAGACTATTTCCTCTGGGCAGGCACTATGATGAGACTGGTCTGCACTATTTTCTTCTGGAAGACGCCTGCCAGATACAGAACCGGACCAAGATGAAGGTCAAAAAATGGCTGGAGATACCGGCACTCCCAAAATATGAAAGTTTTCTGGTCGAATGGCATGATCTTCGAAAGGAGATTCAGGAGCAGATTATAAACCGGGAGGACGATTCTTTTACTCA
>CAYXKS010000491.1:0-2208 GCA_964465725.1 uncultured Bacteroides sp.
TGGGATGCTAAATCATATTAGTTAGTCCCAAAACTTGGAAATTTAACGTATATAACCTATACAAAGATTTGGCAATAGGGAAATTTCAACTTTGCTGTTTTTAATAGAAAGTATGTGATGAATTTGTGCAGATTATACAAAAAGATTTGGAATTATCTCCTTCACCGACCTGAAAATAAGATGCGGCACCACATCGGACTCTCTCACATCCTCCATCGTCGCTTCGCCGCTCAGGACAAGCACGCTCTTAAGCCCGTTATTCCTGCCTGCAGCAATGTCCGTATAAAGCCTGTCCCCCACCATGGCAATCTTATCCCGCTGCATCTGAACTCTTGTAGCCAGATATTCTATGATATCCTCATTGGGTTTACCGATAATGCGGTCCGGATAGCGAAATGCTGAAGCATGGATGAACGCATGGATCGCCCCCGCATCAGGAATAAATCCCGTTTCCGTCGGGCAGTTATAATCCGGATGCGTTGCCAGGTAAGGCAGACCTGACCTGACATGGTCGCACACCTTACACATCTTCTGATAGTCCAGCGATGTATCAAAAGCCGTAACCACCACATCGGGATTATCCTCCTCCAACACAATTCCTGCCTGTGTAAACTCTTCCTGGAGCATGGAATTCCCCAGAAGAAAAACTTTCGCTCCCGGAAAATGCTTCTTCAGATAATAGATCGTCGCCTGACCTGAAGTCACGATTTTGTCCTCTCCTGCATCAAGTCCCATCCTGTGCAGCTTGTCCACGTAAACCGCCGCGTTTTTGGACGAATTATTCGTCACGAACACATAGCTTCTGTCCGTCTCTTCTATTCTGTGCAAAAAATCTATAGCTCCGTCAATCCACTGCTCTCCCAGATAGATCGTCCCATCCATGTCCAGTGCGAAGCACTGTACTTCGTCCAGAATATGTTCTTTGTCTTCATTGACTACTGGAATTTGTTTCTGCATTTTTATAATCCGCCTTTCTGCGTTGCTTAAACTTTCATTTTATTATAGCACGCTTCCCCGATATATGTTACTCTATTCTTATCAGATCATATCAACATAGTAACAGTTCAGCCTTTGGCTTCACTGTTACGGAATCTGCCCATTGAGCAAAGATCAGTTTTTCCAGGTTGCTTTCGGCGAGGGCAGATTCCTTTCGGCCCAATTTCCATGTTCTCACGGATTTTGCAGCGAGTGCAAAGACCTGGCTGAACTGTTACTCAACATACCACCGCGAAAGAAGGTACTTCCATGAAAGAAAAATTATACACCATTCCACTTAATGACGCTATGAACGCAGGCGACGAATGCCCATTCTGTTTCATAGAGCGCAATGTGGAACAGGATCTGCTGGATTTTGTCCTGGGTTCCGGTTCCTCCTATATGGAGAGCGATGTCCGCGAACAGACCGACAACGCCGGGTTCTGCCGGGATCATTTCAAAAAAATGTTCGATTACGGCAACACCCTGGGCAACGCCTGGATACTGAAAACTCACTATGTACAGATGAACCGCGAGATGCAGCAGCAGTTTAAAAATTTCACTCCCGGCAAAACTTCCCTTAAGGATAAATTCAAGAAACATACCGATCGCCAGAATCCTATTGGCATCTGGGTCGCGGAGAAAGAACAGTCCTGCTACATCTGTAAACGCTATGCCGACACCTATGAGCGCTACTTAGACACATTTTTCGTCATGTATAAGAAAGATCAGGAATTCCGTGACAAAGTCAAAAACAGCAAAGGCTTCTGTCTGCACCACTTCGGCGATCTTTGCGAGGGAGCCGACAGCCGTCTGAACGATAAGGAGAAAGCCGAGTTCTATGATATGGTCTTTCCTCTTATGGAACAGAATATGGCGCGCCTCGCCGAGGACGTATCGTGGCTGGTAGAGAAATTCGATTACCGCAACAAAGATGCCGACTGGAAGAATTCCAAAGACGCCATCCAGCGCGGTATGCAGAAACTAAAAGGCGGTTATCCGGCAGACCCGCCCTATAAAATGAACAAATAGTAACGTTTCTGCCTTAGGCGAGTGGAGGATTCCCGCCTGATCCAATTTACAAAGTTCCACGGGCTTTGCAACAGGTGCAAATTCCTGAACTGAATCATGTCATTAAGTTAAGCCAATATACAGTGTATGACATCGGAACTGAATAATTACAACAGATAGCTTTACATAAAAATAAGTGCGCCTACTTTCGCTGGCGCACCT
>CAYXKS010000492.1:0-2206 GCA_964465725.1 uncultured Bacteroides sp.
ACTTGCACCGTACTTTTCATGGACATTTGTGTCCGAGAAGATATGGAGGTGCAAGTATGACTATAATCTTTTTTCTGGTGTTTGGTATAGCAGTCCTTCTTATCGTTATTTTGTACCAGCGGTTTATGTTTCGCGTGGATATGAGGAGGAAACTGTTCGGTATCAGTGAAAAGCTAAAAGAGATAACGGACTCGGACAGTGATGAGAAAATCTTTGTTTTCACGGATAATCCGGAATTGATGGAACTTGTGGCGCAGATCAACCATTTGCTGGAGAACCATCTGAAAGTAAAGGTGGATTACCGGCGATCCAGGATTGCTTCTAAAAAAATGCTTTCCAATATTTCTCATGATATAAAAACGCCGATGACAGTTATTCTGGGATATCTTGAGATTATACGGTTAAACAGGAATGGAGAGAGCAAAATCCAGGGAAAAGACAGGGATGACGATGCACAGACAGATGAGATGTTACAGAAGGCGGAACAGAAAGCGAAAGACGTTATAGAACTGATTAACCAGTTCTTCACCCTCGCCAAGCTGGAATCCGGAGATATGGCGCCGGAATTGATGAGGATTGACGTCTGCGAGATTTGTCGCAAGAGTGTATTGGATTTCTATGAACTGTTGACAGACAGGGAGTTTCAGGTGGATGTCGATCTGCCGGAGACTCCGGTTTATGTGCGGGGAAACAGAGAATCTGTTGAGCGTATTTTGTCTAATCTCATTTCCAATGTAATACGGTACGGAGCCGACGGAAAATACTTGGGGATATTCTTAAGGAGCAGTGAGAGATATATATCTATCGATGTGATGGATAAAGGAAAGGGGATTGATGCTTCTTCCTCTGCCCATGTATTCGACCGTCTCTTTACGATGGAAGACTCCAGAAATCGTGAGATTCAGGGCAATGGGCTGGGACTTACGATTGCGAAGGAGCTGGCCTGTCAGATGGGAGGAGATATTACGCTTAAGAGTATTCCGGGCAGCAGGACAACCTTTACTGTTAAACTGAGAAAATTAACGTATTGACTCAGGAACTGCCATGAAATAATCCTCAAAATGAAAGCTAATTTCATGACAGACCACTTACCTTATAAAAAGAAAGAAATTCGTAAGAATTGCGAAACAGTTTTGAAAAAGGGAACCGTTACAATGTTATTTAGATTCGTAATTATTCAGCTTTTCACTTTTCCGCGAGTGAAATTGAGTTCTACGCGATTTTGTGAGCTGTAAACGCGCCAAAATGCGACTTTGGAGCATTTTGCGTGCACGAATATCCCTGAAAGGAGGCAGAGAAATGCCATACATTTTACAGACGGACCATCTCACGAAAAGGATAGATGGAAAAGAAATTGTAACGGACGTCAATCTTCATATAAAGAAAGGAGAAATATACGGGTTCTTAGGACCCAACGGGGCGGGTAAGACTACGGTCATGAAGATGCTGACCAATCTCTGGAAGCCCACAGAAGGCAGGATAGAACTGTTTGGAGAAACACTCACGCCACAGTCTTACGAGGTGTTGAAAAGAATCGGCAGCATCATAGAGTTTCCGGTTTTTTATGACCATATGACCGGCTATGACAATCTGAAGATGCATTGTGAATATATGGGATACTATCACCATGGCAGTATTGAGAATGCGCTTGACATGCTGGAGCTTTCTGAGGCGGCAAAGAAGCCGGTTAAGAATTATTCGCTAGGAATGAAGGAGCGCCTGGGAATTGCCCGTGCGATTCTGTGCAGACCGGAGCTTCTTATTCTGGATGAACCGACCAATGGCTTAGATCCGGCAGGAATGAAGCAGATTCGCAGTCTCCTGAAGATGCTCTGCACAGAATATGGTATTACGATCATGTTATCCACCCATATTCTTTCCGAGATAGAACCTGTCGCCGATACGGTTGGAGTGATACACCACGGCAGAATGATTCAAGAAATCAGTATGAAAGAGATCGAACAGATGAGCCTTGCATATATCGAACTGACAACAACCGATACTGAGAGGGCTGCCTGTGTGATGAATGATAAACTGGGACTGACGAATTTCAAGATTCTTGAGAACGGTGAGGTACGGATCTATGATGTGTCAGTCTCCATGCAGGAGTTGTCTAAAACCCTGGCTCTCAATGATGTTGCCGTGACTGCACTTGGCAGGAAAACGGATAATCTGGAGAATTATTTTCTGAAAATAACGGCAGAGG
>CAYXKS010000493.1:0-2188 GCA_964465725.1 uncultured Bacteroides sp.
TAGAATAAGAAAATAATACAAATAGTAACGAATAATATCCATTTTATATCCGATTTCAGAAGACTATAATACATATTATCAAAGCACATATCTGCATTCTAACTACAGGAAATGTTGGTTTGCCTGGTAAGGATGCTAATAAGTGCAAGGTATCGTGGCAGCAGAAAGAGGAGGACTATTGCGATGGGAGATTTAAAGTTAGTAAAAAAATTTGAAGTGAAGGATGGCTTCTGGGGCAGATATGAGAAGCTGGTGAGAGATGTGGTGCTTCCTTATCAGGAGAACGCTCTGAATGACCGCATCGAGGGAGCCGAGAAGAGTCATTGTATCGAAAATTTCCGCATGGCGGCGGAGAAACTTCGCACAGGGAAATGTGACGGTGAGTTTTATGGTATGGTTTTTCAGGACAGCGATGTTGCGAAGTGGCTGGAAGGTGCGGCTTATTCCTTGGCACAGAGTCCGAATCCGGAATTGGAACAAAGATGTGATGAGATCATAGAACTGATCGGCAGCGCGCAGCATGAGGACGGCTATCTGAATACTTATTTTACGGTCAAGGAGCCGGATAAGAGGTGGACGAATCTTCACGAGGCACATGAGCTGTACTGCGCGGGACATATGATTGAGGCCGCGGTTGCCTACGCGGAATGTACCGGGAAAACCAGGCTTTTGGAGATTATGTGCGGTATGGCTGACCATATCTATAAGCATTTTGTTGAGGAGGGCGCCGAGGGATACCCTGGGCATCCGGAGATTGAATTGGCGCTGATGCGGCTGTTCCGCTGCACCGGGGAGGAGAAATATAAGGAGCTTGCGCTTCACTTCATCAATGTGAGAGGTGTTGACAGTGATTATTATAAGAAAGAAAAGAGCAGGGGCGGATGGACTGTATGGGGGAATAATACCGATGATAAAGAGTATAATCAATGCGCAGAGCCGGTCAGAATGCAGAAAAAGGCAGTAGGGCATGCGGTGAGGGCAGTCTATCTTTATACCGGTATGGCGGATGCCGCCATGGAGACAGGAGATGCCACTCTTGTGGAGGCATGTAAGACCCTTTGGAATAACATTACCCAGAACAGAATGTATGTAACAGGTGCGATAGGATCGGCGTATGAAGGAGAGGCGTTCACGAAGGATTATCATTTGCCGAACGATACGGCGTATGCGGAAACCTGTGCTGCGATCGGTCTGATCTTTTTTACAAACAAGATGCTGTACCTGGAAAGGGACAGAAAGTATGCAGATGTGATAGAGCGCGCCCTGTATAATTGCGTACTGGCTGGAATGCAGTTGGATGGAACCAAATTTTTCTATGTGAATCCGCTTGAAGCGCTGCCGGGAATTTCAGGGGAAGCGCAGACGCATAAGCATGCGTTGCCTGTCAGGCCGAAGTGGTTCGCCTGTGCCTGCTGCCCGCCCAACGTGGCAAGGCTTCTCTCCTCGTTAGCGGAATATGCGTGGCATGTACTGCCGGACAGATTATACTCCAATCTGTTTATTAGAGGAACGCTTGATCTGCGGAATTCTTTCGGCGGCAAGATCACATTGGAGACAGCATATCCATATGATAACAAGATCGCATATCGTTTTGAGCCGGAGGGCGAGACGATGTCGGTACCGTTGGCGATTCGAATCCCTGCATGGAGTGCGGGTACTATAATTTGCATAAATGGCGAGGCGGCGGAGTATGAGATGGAAGAATCCGGATATGCGTTTGTACACGGAGACTTCAGCTCCAGAGATGTCCTGACGGTAGAATTTGATATGCCGGTCAGAAAGGTTTACACGAATAGTAATGTCTCTGCCAATACAGGCAAGGCAGCAATAGAGAGAGGTCCATTGATCTACTGTGCGGAGGGCGTGGATAATGAGGATGATGTTCTGTCCCTTTCCTTAAAAAAGGATGGCGCGGTTACAGTCGGAGAGTATATGCCGGATAAATTGTACGGGATTCAGGAATTGTATGCCGAGGGATACAGGGAGACAGGATCGGAGGAGCTTTACAGCTACGAGGCTCCTGCGGAAAAAGAGTGCAAGATCACACTGATTCCTTATTATGCATGGGGTAACCGTGGATTGAATCAGATGAGGGTTTGGATTCCGGAGAAGAGATAACCATAGAAGTGAAATTTAATATATAGCTTATAAGATAAAAGCGGGGATGCGGATGCGTTCCTGCTTTTTC
>CAYXKS010000494.1:0-2176 GCA_964465725.1 uncultured Bacteroides sp.
TCCACCTTCCCCATATCCACCAGGCGGTTAAAAACAAACACCAAATGTCCGTCCTCACTCCCGCAGGTATATCCGGTATTTTCAATTTCCACCTCGCAGGAATGGATTCCGTCAACCTCGTGCTCATGAACCACATAGCTGGTTCCATCCACATACTTGATTGCCACATAATACACATTCCATGGATCATAAGCCTGAATACTGTCCAGTCCAAGCCCTGTGTTTACATCCACGTTCATGGCAATCGGGGAAAGGTTTACATTCCCACCATCCGCATTGACATACTTTTTTTTATCAATTTTATTGGAGAACGGAACAAAAAGAGTATCTGTTGGCGCTTCCACGTCCTCATCATGATCCTGATTCTGGTAGATTTCCAAAGTCAGTCCCTGCGCCTGATCCGGTAAAGTTGCAACTATATAGTCGTAGCAGTATAATATATCTTTCGTAGATTTTTCCAAGTCTACATAGATGTTTTCGCCGCAATCTGCAAAGAAAAACCGGAAGGGCGCATCCGCTGCAAACCATGCGCCTCTGCTTTCATTGTCAAGCTGCCCATAGCAAAATCCCTCAACTCCACCTTCCTTTTCCAGAGTAAATTCCACCACTGCGGCATTGCCGTCATAAGCAGAAGCAAGAATCGTCAGTCTGGTATCTCCAATTTCTTTTATAATGGGCGCAAAGGATGCCGGATTACCAACCAATTCTTCCGCCTTATCCAGTGTGTCATTTGTATACTCCCGCCGTGGATAAGTAATTGCATAGGAAGTTCCTTTTTCCTTATCAAATACCACTTCCTCATGAGATTCTATGTTTTCTTTTCCCAATGCACCCCATACCCGATTAAAAAAATCGCTGCCCGCCGCTTTGCCCACCAGAACAGGCATTGTTAAAATCAAAAGGAAGGCGGCCGCCGCTTTGCTCCATCTTTCCCACGAAGGCGCCGAAACACTTCTCCTGTACTCTTTTAACATCTTGGCTTTTTTTGTTTTGTATTTTTCTGAAAATTCATGCTCACCTGTCAGTCTGTCAAATTCTTCCACTGAAAGAGAAAACTCGGCTTCGTCTATGATATTTGTTTTTTCCAGCATACTTTTCCCCATTTCTATTTGGCCTGTTTTAACAATTTTTTCGCTCGCTCAAATCTTTTTCTTACATTTGTCTCCGAAATCCCCAATTTAGCGGATGTTTCTTTCACGGATAAATCTTTTATTACCAAACATTCCACCACTTCATAATAACAAGGTTTTAAGCCGGAGATCAGTTCCATAAGATCGGTTGCGTCTCCATTCTCTTTGGGCTGTTCCACTCGTTCTATGTAGAAATCTGCATCGCAGGAGCAGAACAGCTCCCGTTCTTTTTTCTTTTTATTATAAATGTCTATGGCGGAGTTCCGGATCACAGTGATTATGTACCTTTTACAATCATCGGAACAGGCATCTTCAAAATATACCCGCCCTTTCATCAGCTTCAAAAAGGCATCCTGTACTGCATCCTCCGCCCATCCCGAATCCTGTACAATATAATAAGCCACCTGGTACATTTTCTGCTCGTATAACTGATAACACTTTTCCATAAAGGCTGCCAGCTCTTTTCTCTCACTCCATCTATTGGACTTCCGGTATCTCATACACATATCCCTCATCCATACTTCCATATAACGAAATTCTGCACTGGGAACGCAGCTCCTCACTGTCGCTTACCGGGACATAAAAACCAACCGTTACTGTCTTGGTCTCCCCAGGTTTCACAAATACATGATAATAATCAGTTGCCCCTTGCCCCGGTTCTGATAAATATACCGGAAGGGAACCACCCCACTGGTCAGATTCATCCAGCTCCTTGGGCATGATCATAAATAAAGACAGATTCATCTCCCCATTTCCGTCATTGTCGTCCCCCTGATAATCAATATTTTGGATATCAACCTGCATCAGGAGAAATTTGCTCCTGTCCGCATAACTTCTTGCATCTTCCAGTACCATTTTCTCTTCACTGATGGACACAGCTTCCGCTGATTCATATAGCTTAAAATCATGCAGCGTATAAATAAGCGAACCGGAATCATATACCGGTTTATCCGGACCTGCTTCGATCACCAAACTGCCGCTTCCTGCTGCTACACTGGATGCGCCCATACCTGTTCCATCAGCAGAACTTCCTTCCCCACCGGCAC
>CAYXKS010000495.1:0-2170 GCA_964465725.1 uncultured Bacteroides sp.
ACAAAAATTGTACCAAGTCTTCATCTGATCAGCAGACTCATACAAATGAGCGCCGCCAGAAAGATGATATTCCACGCTGTAAAAAGCGCGATATAACTCCCCTTGCGCTCTCCGGCCTCCTTCGCCACATTCTTATAGGAGATCAGGCTGGCCATAGAAGCGATCAGCGTTCCCAGGCCGCCCAGATTCGTCCCCACGATAAGTCCCGCCATATCCTCCGTAAATCCCGATAGAAGCAATGCCGCCGGTACGTTGCTGATAACCTGACTCGTGATCACAGCGGTGTAGATCTCTCTTCCGGCAATAAAGCTCTGTAAAAAGGCCCGGAAGACCGGAACCCTCCCCACGTTCCCGATAAAGATGAAGAATCCTACGAAAGTAAGAAGAAGGGAATAATCTACCCTCGTAAGGATCTGCCTGTCCGTCACAAAGACCACGGCAAGTACCACAAACAAAACCGCCTGCCACGGCAATATATGTCCAACCACCAACAGGCATAGTAAAAACAGCGCGAGGTAGACTACAAGCTGACAGACAGTCTTTTTCTCCATCGGGAAATCCTCTTTTGAAGCCGCCTTTTCCAGTTGGGAAAAGCGGGAACATACTCTGCCCTGCAAAATACAAAGTACCGTTAGCAGCACCAACGACAGAAGCGTATATGGCAGCATGAGCATAAGAAACCCACCAACCGACATCCCTGCTTTTCCGTAGAGATACAGATTTTGCGGATTGCCAATGGGCGTCAGCATACTGCCAAGATTTGCCCCGATAGTCTGCAGGACCACCACCGGCAAAAGAAGCCTGTCTTCCGTTTCCGTTCCCAGCATGCGGAGCACAATAAACGTGAACGGCACAAAAGTAATGAGCGCGACATCGTTGGTGATCAGCATGCTGAAGAAAAAGCACAGCAAAACCAAAGTCAGCACCAGACCACTCCCGCTTCTTACCCGCCCCAAAAGCTTCCGGGCAATGCGGTCAAACACACCAATTTTCTGCAAGCCCGCCATGACGCACATGAGACAGAACAGGATCGCCAGCGTTCTGAAATCGATATAGCCCGAATAGTCCCTGTCCGGAGGCACAAGGAACATGGAAAACAGCGCCAGTATGAGCGCGACGCACAGAACAGTTTCCTTTTTAAAAAATGCCAGTGTCTTTCCCCTGATTCTCTTCAATTGCTCCCCTCCTGTTCCCCAACTTCGCCTTTCCCGCATTCACCCGTCCTGGAATCGGCAACGATCATTGCAGGCTCACCGGCCTGCGTCCCGTCATACATTTCCTCCAGCGTGATCAGGATCAAATTCTCTTCCTGCTTCGCCGTAAACCCTGATCTGCTCAGAAATCCATATTTGTAACAGCAAAACCCTGTCTCTTCCACCTGCGAAATTTCGGCACGTATCATCTCTGCCGAAACCGGCTCTTTACGGAACTTTGCTTCGTAGAAGATATAGCCTTTCGCATCTTTGGTCACGATATCGAATTCACCGTTTCGTTTCCGAACCGGATCGTCATAATAGTATTTGCCGATTTTCTCAAAAGGTTCTTCCAGCAGTCCACTACGGTTTAACCGAATTAAATACTGCCTGCAGACCGTTTCAAAAGCACGCGGCACATATGTCGTCTCAAAATCTTCCTTGATATACCGGTCATAAAACACTTCCGGGTCCATGACATTCATCTGCGACAGATAACGGAAAATATATCGATAATAAAACAATGACAGATTGTCAATGATCCGGTAACTCATCTTTTTACGATTGTGTTCGTCATTGATCGGCGCCTGCTTTTCCACCATTTCCATACGGATCAGTTTATCCAGGACATCCACCATGGCAGGCCCGCTGGATACATGGGACTGGGAAAGGATATCGCTGTATTTTGAAAAACCGCGCGCCAGCGCATCAAAGACTTCATTTGCATTGATGATCCTGGATATCTCTGATTTCAGATACATGGACACTTCATTCTCCAGCCTTGCCCCCGGAGAGGCAATGAGTTCCGTAATGTTCTCCCGCACCGTGAGCGCCGGATCAATCAGTCTGTTAAAATACGGAATTCCGCCAAACACACTGTACAGCCGGACCTTGTCTTCTTCTGTATAGCCAGGATAAAACAGCGCCGATTCAAAATAGTCCATTGGCTTTAAGTTGATCGTCAGATCCACGCGCCC
>CAYXKS010000496.1:0-2147 GCA_964465725.1 uncultured Bacteroides sp.
TTTTATGGTATATGTAAAACATATATAGGAAATGCGATGAAGGAGACTCGCCTTGCGGGAAGCGACAGGAATACGGCGTCACCGACTGAGAGCGCTGTTTGTGAAAGGCAGGGAATGGGAACACTCCGGAGCAGGTTATCTGAATTGTATACTATGTACACTAGGGTAATCCGTTGCACGCGTTAAGTGCTGAGAGTGGGTAAGGCGAAGAAGCATCTTGTTGGAGATGTCGGCTTATCAATGCGGGTGGTACCGCGGATAATCATAACTATCCGTCCCGGAATGCAGAGATGTGTTCCGGGATTTTTTTGTGCTCACAGACAGAGATGCAAGATGATAATTGTCCCGGAACAGCAGCCAAAATCGTTCTTTTTATGAGAATTTGTGTCAGGAAAGACACGGGGTGCAAGGAAGGAGACCAGAGTAATGACAATCAAAAACATCTACAGAGACGTAACTTTACAACAGATCAGCGAGGATGATATCGGCAGAGAGATCCGGGTGGCAGGCTGGATTGAGAATATCAGGGATCATGGCGGCGTGTCTTTCGTGGATCTGCGAGATATGTACGGTGTGCTTCAGATCGTTATGCGTGACACGACGCTGTTAGACGGGCTGTCCAGGGAGATGAGTATTTCCGTTGAGGGTCTGATCGAGCATAGAGATGAGGAGACATACAATCCCAGGATTCCTACCGGAACGATAGAGTTGGAGGCACATAAGGTGGAGATTCTGGGCAGGGTCTACAGGCAGCTGCCTTTCGAGATCATGACATCGAAAGAGACGAGAGAAGATGTGAGGCTGAAATACCGTTATCTGGACCTGCGCAACCAGAAGGTTAAGGATAATATTATTTTCCGTTCCAAGGTGATTGCTTTCCTTCGGGAGAAGATGACGGAGATGGGTTTTCTGGAGATTCAGACTCCGATCCTGTGCGCTTCCTCTCCGGAAGGGGCCAGGGATTATATCGTGCCTTCCAGAAAATATAAGGGTAAATTTTATGCACTTCCCCAGGCGCCGCAGCAGTATAAGCAGCTTTTGATGGTGTCGGGGTTTGACAAATATTTTCAGATCGCGCCCTGCTTTCGGGATGAGGATGCAAGGGCCGACCGCTCTCCGGGAGAGTTCTATCAGCTCGACTTCGAGATGAGTTTCGCGACGCAGGAGGATGTGTTCCGCGTGGGCGAGGAAGTGCTCTCAGCCACATTTGAGAAATTCGCTCCGGAGGGATATCAGGTGACGCAGGCGCCTTATCCGGTAATCAGTTACAAGCAGGCTATGCTGGAGTTCGGTACGGATAAACCTGATCTCCGCAACCCGTTGCGCATTATCGATCTGACGGAATTTTTCCAGGCATGTTCTTTCAAACCCTTCCATGGCAGGACAGTCCGTGCAATCAAGGTACATGCGGAGATGTCCAAGGGATTTCACGAGAAGCTGCTGAAATTTGCGACAGACTTAGGCATGGGCGGCCTTGGCTATCTGGAAGTGGCGGAAGATATGAGCTACAAGGGGCCTATCGATAAATTCATTCCTGAGGAAAAGAAGGGAGAATTGGCCTCCGTCGCGGGGCTGTCGGCAGGAGACACTATCTTCTTTATCGCCGATAAGGAAGCGAGAGCGGCATATTATGCAGGACAGATCCGCAATGAGCTGGGGCAGAAACTGGATTTGATTGAAAAGAATGCGTACCGGTTCTGCTATGTCAATGACTTTCCGATGTTTGAGCTGGACCCGGATACGAAACAGATCGGATTTACGCACAATCCTTTTTCCATGCCGCAGGGCGGGCTGGAAGCGCTGAATACTATGGAGCCGCTGGAGGTCCTGGCTTATCAGTACGATATTGTGTGTAACGGTGTGGAGCTGTCTTCGGGCGCGGTCCGCAACCATGATATGGAGATTATGGTCAAAGCGTTTGAGATTGCAGGTTATGATGAGGAGACGCTAAAGGGTAAATTCGGTGCGCTGTACAGTGCTTTTCAGTTCGGTGCACCGCCGCACGCGGGTATGGCCCCGGGTGTGGACCGTATGATTATGCTGCTTCGGAATGAGGAGAATATCAGGGAAGTCATTGCTTTTCCCATGAGCGGGACGGCGCAGGATCTGATGTGCGGCGCGCCGGGTGGTGTTACGGAGCAGCAGCT
>CAYXKS010000497.1:0-2144 GCA_964465725.1 uncultured Bacteroides sp.
AGTTTATCCAATATTTCAATTTTCCGCATGCCTTTCTCCTCTTCTTATGCATTAATTATTAACGGTAACAAGATATAAAGAACCAGACTTTCTCTTTCCACCTCAACTGCTATAACTGTTTCCACTGCTAAAATAACCATCCAGGAATCAAATTCTCGTCAGTATATAACTCTATATTTCTTCTTTGCATCCTTCTGTCACCAGTTTTCCTGAAATACTCTGTAAACTCACAAGACCGTCTCCTGCTAACAGTGTGCCTATCAGTTTCATACCCTGTTCCCGCACTCTTTTTTATGAATAAAATACCTGCATATCATCAAGACGCAGACAGGCAAGTCTCCCTTCCACTTGGAACCAGGCGGAAGGTTTTGGAAATCCACTACCGCAGTCAATATCGATCATATCTTCCACATTCCATATCTCTAAAGGGTTCTGCTCCTGCATATGGCAGGTGGCCGTATGTCCAAAGACAATAGTATATCCGGTATCGAAGCTGTAACGAAACATCTCTCTGTCCCACACGGCAAACTCGACCGCATTCTCATAAGGGGAAGCAGGAAACTGCCGGTAAAGCTCAACCGGAGCTGCATGCACAAGCTTAAAATCTTTCCCACCGACACTGACATCATAGCTTAAGGGGAGAGCGGACAGAAATCTGCCCAGCTTCTCCTGTTCTTCTCCTGAAAGTTTCTTCCATGCTTCATGGGTCACTTCTCCATCATTCTCATACCAGTGGGAAAATAGTTCTTCCTCAGACTCATAGCTCTGGCATATTCTATTTGTATCAGACAGATCCTTCAAACCCTGATAACAGATTCCCAACGCTTTCATCATCATCCATTCATGGTTGCCCAAAAGCATATGAGCATTCGGCATTTCCATGATCTGCTGTAAAAGCTGGATGCCATACGGATGGCGGTCAATCACATCACCCAGGATATACAGAGAATCTTCCGTACGGAGATTAATCTTCTCCAATATGCTGTCAAAATTTTCTTTGTTTCCGTGGATATCTGATAATACATAGATCATGTTCAGCTTCTCCTTTCATCTGTAGTGCTATCCCCTATTGATTGCTTTTTAAACTGTTCATAAGTCTGATACCCGTTCAGCTTACATTGAGTGCATGGGTTAAATGGCGTTTTAGAGCAGCCCTGTTCTGTAGGGACACTTCCTGCACGGTTGCTTTATTATATCAAACAATCCCCCGTATGTTCATCATTTTTACCTCTATACAAAGTCAACATATCTACTAAAATGTTTCACTCAAAGCCTGCCTCATCCGGCAAAATACCGTATGCTCATGATCTCAACTCAGTTATCCTACCTGTGGGTTCAAATTTATACCATGTGTCATATCCAAAATAGATGCCTTCGTAATGGTTACATACCAGCAAGGAAGCATATTCATCTGGAATATGCTTATTATCCTTGACTGCACAGATGACACGTATGTGTTCAGCCCAATCACCGGATCGTGCCGCAGCCGCACGACAGATATAAGTAAATCCAGCATCGGGAGCATAATTATGTCTGGCTGATATCTCATGAGTAAGCCGAAGTTTACTTATTCTCCTTCCGATCATAACGTTGTTCCTGACCATCTCAACTTCCTCACTGTCTGCAGGTGTTTCCAATTCCGGAGAATACCCAGGTTCATGAATCTTATAGATTCTCTTCGCACTGCGGACAGTATAGCAACCGATCTGAAAAATGCTCGCTGATAACTCTCCCGGAAGAAGTTCCCCTTCCGAAACCTTACGATCATCTACATTTGGATACCAGGCATCTGTAAAGACAGCTTCTGCCTTCCAATGTTTCTGGATCAATTCCTTGTCATCCTCAGAGACATCATTTTTGTCATACTCTTCTGTATGTTTTCCATACCCTTTATCAAGTACCTGTTCCAAGTTCTCATTGACATCCGGTATTTTTCCTCCATTCGCCTCTGATACCTGGAGCACTTCTTCGGCATCCTTCCGCAATTGGTCTGCCGATCTCTTTAACCCTCCGGCTGCACTCTTAAGCCGCCTAAAAGCTTCTTCCAATTCCTCCTGTCCTTCTCCTGTTCCCGTATCCCCCATATCCGTAAAATCTAACGGTTTTCCTGTCCGGAATGCCGTTGACATAGCGGACATCGTCGT
>CAYXKS010000498.1:0-2143 GCA_964465725.1 uncultured Bacteroides sp.
ATATTTCCGCCTGTAATAAGGGGCTTATCGCTGTACTTCCTGACAGCCCTCTCCATGCGGAAATAGAACTCCATCAGAGTGGTGCGGTCAAATTCCTGCAGCCGTTCCGTCACATAGCCCATAAACAATGCCTGCTGCTCCAGAGTGATATCCGCAGGATTGTTCAGATCAAATTGTGGGAACTGCTCCTTTATCCTTGCAGTGGCATTCCCAAATGCATTCCGCGCAAGGCTCCCCATAAAAGGCTCGTTCATCGGCTCCCAGCCAATGATATTGCTACAGCTGTCCAGATGCATTGCAATCTGTTCCCACATTTTTTCATAATGGTCTAAAAGCCCAACTCCGTCTTCTGCTTCCTTGTTCGCCCAAAAATTGTCGGCTGCTTTAATGATCGCATCACTCTGTAAATATGCTTCATACCACATGGTACATCCTTCCGGATGATAAGCCCCTTCATCCAGGGTCGCCCAATCCGGCGCGCCATCTATAAATTTCCTTGCAAACAGATCCTGATGCATATCCACCATCACATATAACCCATACTTTTCGGCAAGCAGGACAGCTTCCTTCACTTTATCCAGATATTCCATGTCATATTCACCCGGCTGCGGTTCCACCCCGTCCCAGAAAATGCCAAAGCGGATCAGGTTAAATCCCATCCTCTGGAATGCCTGAAAAGACTTTTCCAGATCAGGAAATATGTATCCCTGCCCCTTGTCCTTACATACCACGTTAATGCCGTTAAAGAGAACCTGTTTTCCCTCCGCTGTCTGAAACTTCATGCCATTGATAAAAATCTGTTCCATAGAAATACTCCTTTCTCAGACAAAAACCATCCTATACAGACGAAATCATGCTTTCACGGAATGCGCAGTAACTTCTCGTTCCCAATCCGTGAAAAGTAACTTTTTTTCATCCTATATCATTTTTATATACTTGTATTGTAATTTTGTGCTTTATATTATAATATTGTAATATATTTGTTCTCAGGAGGCTGTTATGGACCATATTCATTCTTTCTGCCAGACACTTTACAACTGCACCTATCTTCCCATCCATTATTATCAGGATGGAAAATTAGAACTTGTGCTGCCTGATACAGGATTTCCCTTTGACCTTGCCCCGTTCCATCTGCCTGAACTGCTCTCCAATGACCAGCCGATCTCTTATCTGGTCACAAAAGAATTCAATTACTTTGGTCTGATCAAAAACACAGAAACCGGCCAAAGCATTTTAATAGGACCTGTCATCAGTATCCCGCCTTCCGATGCATCTATCAGGAATATCATGAGAGAATATAACATTCCTGTAGAATACAGGGCGCAGCTGACAGAACTGTATCAATTTACGCCAATCTACTCTTTTCATCAGTTCTGCCATTTTTTATCTTTGTTTTATCAGGAATTATTTCATGATGTGATCAATATAGAAGCTTATCTGAATATCAATACCGATACGGGAAACGCTGCCGTAGCTTCCCTGCATTCTTCCCAAAGCTACGACGCCAAAGAAATGGATTTTTTTCACAATACTTATCATTATGAGCAGCTATATCTGGATTATATTCGCAATGGAAATGTCAACGGCCTGAAGGATTTTTTCTCCAATGCGTTCTCAATCCACGCCGGGCAGATCGCAGACAATACCCTGCGCCAGGCTAAAAATATTCTGATTGTGTCGGTCACTCTGGCTACCCGGTGCGCCATTGAAGGCGGCATGGATATAGAGTCTGCTTATCAACTCAGTGATGTCTATATCCAGGAAGGGGAAAAACTTCAGAATGCGGAAGCTCTCTATCGACTGCAGTACAATATGCTGCTGGATTTTACCCGCCGCGTGGCGCAGTCCCAGATCCCCCTCCATGCCACCCCGGATATCTATAAATGCATCCAATACATCAAGCAACATACGAATCAGCCTGTCTCCGTATCTGATGTGGCAGACTATGTAGGAAAAAGCCGCTCCTATCTTTCCCGCAGTTTCAAAAAGGAGCTGGGCTTCCAGATGAATGACTTTATCATGCGCTGTAAGTTAGAAGAAGCAAAGTCCTTACTGGCATACACTGACAAATCCATCAGTGAAATCAGTAATTACCTTTGCTTCTCAAGCCAGGCTTATTTTCAAAATGTTTTCAAGAAGAAAT
>CAYXKS010000499.1:0-2137 GCA_964465725.1 uncultured Bacteroides sp.
GGCATAAAGAAAATCCTATAATTTCGGTACAGGGAATTACTCACACAAACATAAAAAGAGTGCCGATTATAAGCACTCTTATACTGCGGATAACAGGACTCGAACCTGCACGGTCTCCCACTGGAACCTAAATCCAGCGCGTCTGCCAATTCCGCCATATCCGCATTTACTATCCACCCGTCATATTCTTCCCTATTCGCTATTGTACCATAGATGTTTACCAAAGTCACTATACAATTTTCACAAGATGATGTCCAATGCTGCACGATATATTATTTATCTATCTTTCACGGCCTGTATGCTATGATGTCTCCTTTCCTATAGTTAACGCCATTAGAAATTTTGTTTTCGGCATTGTAGGAACTTACATATATGGCTCCTGCAAGAGCCGAAAACAGAAATTTGTCATGTCGTTTACTATATATACCGGATCACATTCCTGTAAATCCGAACCAAGAAGAAGATTGTTATAAGAAGTGATATCGTTTCCGCAATGGGAAATGCCCACCACACGTTCTCGACTCTGCCTGTCATGGATAGAAGGTATGCCGCCGGAAGCAATACAACCAACTGTCTCGCAATAGAGACCATCATACTGTAGGTTGCGCTTCCCAGCGCCTGAAATGCCGTTCCACATACAATACCGAACGCCGCCATCACAAACCCATAGCTGATCGTTCGAAGCGCAGGCACTCCGATCGACAGCATTTCTTCAGAAGCGTCGAACAGTCTCAGAAGTTTGTCCGGGATTATCTGAAAAATAATCATTCCAGCAAACATGATCGCAGCCGCATACTTCACGGCACATTTCATTGCATTTATGAAACGCTCCTTATTTTCCGCACCGTAATTATACGCCAGGATCGGCACCAGTCCATTGTTCATGCCAAATACCGGCATAAAGACAAAGCTCTGCAGTTTAAAGTAAACGCCGAATACCGCTGTCGCTGTTGAGCTGAAAGTAATCAGAATCAGATTCATTCCGTAAGTCATCACCGAACCGATCGCCTGCATAATAATGGACGGTACACCTATTTTATAGATCAATCCTATAATCTCCGGATTGGGTTTCATCGCCTGCCTGGTCACCTGTATCTCATCGTTTTTCTTCCTATTAAAACAAAAAGCCATTATACCCGCCGTAATCTGTCCTATCACGGTTGCGACAGCAGCTCCGCGCACGCCCATCCTCGGCATACCCATCAAACCAAAAATAAGAATAGGATCAAGGATAATATTGATGATAGCACCAAGTCCCTGCGTAATCATAATATAGAATGTCTTACCTGTAGACTGCAACAGTCTTTCAAAGGTAAACTGCGAAAACACACCGAAAGATAGACAGCACACCACCGAGAGATATTCGCACCCATACTGCACTATCTGTGCATCCTGTGTCTGGCTTAAATAGAACGGCCTGGTCACAAAAAGTCCCACCAGCAAAAATACCACGTAACTGATCGCCATCAGCACCATACCGTTTCCAGCCGTCTTGTTGACCATCTCCTGATTCTTCTCACCCAATGCGCGGGAAAGCACTGCATTGATACCGACACAGGTACCCACCCCGACTGCCACCATTAGCGTCTGAATCGGAAACGCAAGTGACACTGCCGTCAGAGCATTCTCATTAATTCTGGACACAAAGATGCTGTCCACTATATTATAAAGCGCCTGCACCAGCATGGATGCCATCATAGGCAGTGACATTGTGACCAACAATTTATTGACAGGCATAGTGCCCATCTTATTCTCTTTCATCTGTTCCATATCTTCTACCTCCTTCGTATCTGATCTTTCTTTTTCCACAGATTCTGTAAATCCTGCAAACTCCGTAAATTCTGCAGATTCCATAAATCTTGCAAGTTCTGTAAATTCTGAAAATCCCATAATCATGCAAAAACCATAAATTCTAAAAATTCCGTAAATCCTGCAAATCACATAGCGCAAAAAAATTCAGATTCTCATGAATCTGAATTTCAATTTCTTATCATAAGCCTTGGAAAAATGAATTCTTAGAGTGAACCACTGGGGATATCAAACTGGGGTTCGAATCCCCATATCTACATTATTGGCTCTTATAATGAACCACTGGGGATTCGAACCCCAGACAACTTGATTAAAAGTCAAGTGCTCT
>CAYXKS010000500.1:0-2134 GCA_964465725.1 uncultured Bacteroides sp.
CATAATGGTGAACAGAATTCGTGTATAGAAGAGATTGAGGAAATGACTTTTGGGGTATATAATAATATAAATATAAGAGATATTTAAAGCAGCTTGTATTAAAATTCAAGGAGGAAAAGCAATGGCAGTAGTAAGCATAGAAATACCTGATGAAATGATAGAGTTTGCAATACCATCAAACAAAGATGAACAGCTTAAAATAAATGCTATGATATTATATCCTTATATACAACAGGGAACAATTTCACATGGGAGAGCGGCTGAGATTCTTGGGATTTTCAAAATGGATTTGATTACTTTATATGGAAAAATGGGATTGTCATATATTGAAATGTCAGAAGATGAAATAGAGGAGGAACTTGAAACGGTCAGATATTTGAAGGAAGTGATGAAATGATTGTGATTTCGGATACAACCCCGATTATATCGTTACTTAAAGCAGGACAATTAGAGTTATTACAAAAATTATACAATAAGGTTTTAATGCCGCAGGCTGTTTATAGAGAACTTATAGAAAATCCAGTGTATGTAAATGAGGCAGAGATTATTAAAAGCACAGATTTCCTTCTGGCTGTTGAAGTAGAAAATATAAAATCAGTGAGTGTTCTCCGTGCGGTTACCGGGTTAGATGAAGGAGAAAGCGCAGCACTTATTATGTATGATGAACAAAAGGCGGATCTTTTATTGATGGATGAACAGAAGGGCAGAAGGGTTGCCAAACGACTCAATGTAAGACATATCGGGACAGCGGGTATTTTGATGTTGGCATATGATAAAGGTTTGATTCAAGCAGAAGAAGTCAAGGAATGTATAGATATAATGCTTGAAAATAAAATCAGATTAAGCGAAAACATTTGCAATATAGTAATGACTCATGTAGGTTTAGACATTCAGTATTAATCTGAATGATTTTATATCCGTAGCGGTTCACCATTTAAGATGAGAGGAAAGTTATGTTTTGAATGATGTAGAATATGATTTTAAACCTTTGGAAATTTTTGTTCCTGATTCAAATTATAAGGTTGATGAAAAAGAATTGGGAAAAAGTATAGAAAAAAATAAAGCTATCATAGCAAGGGAGAACCGGAAAAGATATTTGCAGAAAGTATGATGTAATACTGGTTATACAATTTGGAAAGGACATATAGAAATATTTGATATGATGCTGCCAGAGTTTTTAACTTTGAGGGAAAAGGAGAAATTCTTCCGTTCGCTGAATGGTGAGCAGAAAATAGATGCGCTGAACGAGATTATAGAAGAATCGAAACATATCGTTTTTCTTGGCGGAGCTGGCGTCTCTACAGAGAGCGGGATACCAGATTTTCGGAGTAAGGATGGGTTATATAATAAGCAGGACCGTAAATTTCGGAAGTATAAACCGGAGTATCTGCTCAGCTATGATTGTCTGAATAAGAAGCCCGAGATATTTTTTTCCTATTTTCGAAAGAATCTGGATTGTCGGACTTTCCAGCCTAATGATGCGCATAAGAAACTGGCGGAAATGGAGCAGAAGGGAAAGCTGGATGGAATTGTCACTCAGAATATTGATGGACTGCATCAGAAGGCAGGGAGTAAGAAAGTGTGGGAGATTCATGGAAGTGCGCTCCGCTGCTATTGTGTAAGCTGCCGTGCGGAATATGGCACGGAGTTTATTTTTGAAGATACGGAGGAAATACCGCGCTGCCCGAAGTGTGGCAAGATGATACGTCCTGATGTGACCTTGTATGGAGAGTTCCTGCCACAAAGAGCATATGAAGAAGCCATCGCACTCATTAGGTATGCGGATTGCCTGATCATTGGCGGAACCTCATTGGAGGTGGGGAGTGCAGCGCAGCTTGCGCATATGTATCATGGGAAGTATCTTGTGATTATCAATAAAGGCAAAACGAAGATGGAGGGCAGGGCGGATCTTGTGTTTCATGACAGCATTGGTAAAGTGATGAATCAGATCAGGTGAAAACACCTGTAATATTAAGACTGCAGGGATACCTGTTACTCAATCATAATTTCCTTGATAGAAATCTTCTTAATTTTTTCGGAATATACATACATCAGAATTTCATAAACCGTGATAAAACAAACAAGAGAAATAAACATAACAGGAAAGTCAAATTTGTATGCAGGTACACCTTCA
>CAYXKS010000501.1:0-2119 GCA_964465725.1 uncultured Bacteroides sp.
GTTAAAAAAGCGTGACAGGGTAGGCTGGGATGCCAGAGCGTCTTTCTCTAAAATGCTGTAACTATGCGGATTTCAACAGTTTATACTATTGTCCCATGAATAATTTAGGATAATTCTTATGTTTCCATATCATTTTGTAAGAGTTTTTCAATTCAACGGTAATCATTTCGTTCGTACCTCTAAGCGCGCAATTCTGAAAAATGAAGAAATTTTATAATATTCGAACATATTTTCTGGTATAATATCTCTATATAGTTGATGGCAACAGATAATCCGCTCCGGATCCTGCAGAGACTTCCGCATACAGCTTCGGCAGGGATTTGAAGCGGAAATCAGGAAAACAGGAAAGAAATCCCCGGCAGATGATATGGAGGCGCCGCATGAGTGAGAGACAGCATACCTATATCGCGATTGATTTAAAGTCTTTCTACGCATCCGTTGAGTGCGTGGAGCGCAAATTAAATTCCCTGACGACCAATCTTGTGGTGGCGGACGCGGCAAGAACGGAGAAGACGATCTGCCTTGCGGTATCCCCTTCCCTGAAGGCGTATGGTATACCGGGCAGGCCGAGGCTGTTCGAAGTAGTGCAGAAGGTGAGGGAGGTCAACGCGGAACGCAGGAACAGGGCGCCGGGCGGACAGTTTGTGGGGGATTCCTGTCAGGCTCCGGAATTGATGACGCATCCGGAACTGGAAGTATCCTATATCACAGCGCCGCCACGTATGGCTCTTTACATGCAGTACAGCACTACAATATATAATATTTATCTGAAGTACATTGCGCCCGAAGACATGCATGTCTACTCCATCGATGAAGTTTTCATGGATGTGACCGGATATCTGGATACTTATCGGCTGACTGCGAAAGAACTGGCATCCAGGATCGTGAGAGATGTGCTGAATACTACGGGGATTACCGCAACGGCAGGAATCGGCACGAACCTGTATCTGTGCAAAGTGGCGATGGATATTGAGGCGAAGCATGCCATTCCGGATGAGAATGGCGTCCGCATCGCGCAGCTTGACGAGATGAGCTACAGGAAACTTTTGTGGAATCACCGTCCACTCACCGATTTTTGGAGGGTGGGGCGTGGCTACCAGAAGAAGCTGGAAGCGGCGGGACTTTTCACGATGGGGGACATTGCGCGCTGCTCCCTGGGTGGAGATAATGAGTATTACAACGAGGAGCTTTTGTATCAGATGTTCGGAATCAATGCGGAACTGCTTATCGACCATGCGTGGGGATTCGAGCCGGTCACTATGGAGTTGATTAGATCATATAAGCCGGAGAATAACAGTATAAGTTCCGGACAAGTGCTGCAGTGTCCTTATGATTTCGACAGGGCGAAGCTGATTGTCAGAGAGATGACGGATATTCTTGTTCTGGATCTGGTGGAGAAGAAGCTGACAGCAGACCAAATTGTGCTGACGATAGGCTATGACAGAGAAAGCCTTGCAGATCCCGGAGTGAGGAGCAGATACAGGGGCGAGATAACGGTTGACTATTACGGGAGAAGGGTTCCCAAACATGCCCATGGAACGGTGAATCTGGGGTATCAGACATCTTCCACGCAGATTATTATGGAGGCAATGATGGAATTGTATGAACGGATTGTGAATCCTGAACTCCTGGTGCGCCGTGTCACAGTGGCCGTCAATCATGTGGTGGATGAGACAGATGTTAAGGAAGAAGAGTGCTTTGAGCAGATGGATTTATTTACGGATTATGAGGCATTGGAGAGGGAACGCAGCGAACGGGAAGAGAAGCTTAGGAAAGAGCGGAGACTTCAGGAAGCCATGCTGTCTGTGAAGAAGAAATATGGCAAGAATGCCATGCTGAAAGGCATGAATCTTCAGGAGGGAGCCATGACGAAGGAACGCAACAGGCAGATCGGAGGGCATAAGGCATGAAAAGAATACCTAAGGCAACAGCTCTGCGCACTCGCTGTGCTGAGCGTACACGCGCCATGCAGTCCATGCAGCTCGCCTGCATATGTGCATTGTGTGCATATGCGCAGGTATGCGCTGCTGCTTGCACCGGACTTTTCATGGGCATTTGTGTCCGAGAAGACATGGAGGTGCAAGTATGAATCGGTGGGTGGAACGTAACTATGATGATA
>CAYXKS010000502.1:0-2119 GCA_964465725.1 uncultured Bacteroides sp.
TACTCCTACTATATTAATCAGTTGTGACCGGCACTTGTATTTCGGTGACAAACCGACTTGTATCATTCGTAATCCCATAATCAATCATGGTAATCTCTTTTGAAAATCCTGTAATTTTCATCTTATGATCTGTCATGTAATCATCAAGTTTCCTGTAATACAGAGGCGCTTCTCTATGACTTCCACAAAACCGGATCGTTACACAGGTTTCTTCGGGAATCTCTTCTGTTACTCCCTGATAAGAGTCCTCTTCATCCAAAATCAGAAATACCATATCATAGCTTCCGTACTGTTTTTTCTGTAGTTGTTCTTTTGCAATACCGACGCCAACCTTTCCAAGAAAAACTACTGTGTCTTTCTGTTGCTCTTCCAGCTGCCGGATAGATGTTTCCAGGTCAAGGTATGAATCTATGGAAAGGTTATTCCGTATCCACGCAATACGACGGACTTCTGTCTGCACAATCTTTATCGTATCAAGCTCTGAAACAAGCGCGTCCTCAAGCTGCTGCAACCGGTTGTTGATCTTTCTCTCAATGATCTGAAAATCTCTCTGCCTTCGGATAACAATTTCTTTTTGTTCCCGGAGCATTTTCTGTATTTTATTGATATCCTTATTCTTAAGAAAATCCCTTATCCGCGGCAATGGCATATCCAGCACCCGAAGATAGCGGATCGTATTTAAACACTCGAATTGGCGTGTACTGTAATAGCGGTAACCTGTTTCATGATCTATATATTCCGGCTGTAATAAATCGATTTTTTCATAATAGCGCAAAGTTCCGACGCTTATATGAAACATTTTCGCAACATCTCCAATTTGGAACAATTCTTTTCTTCCCATTTTATCACCTCTGTTTCATCCTATTGCCTTTTGACGCCTGTCCAGCCACAGAAAAACGAATATACATATGATAACGGAAAGCGCGGACCCGGCGGGGGAAGCAAGCCCCATCGGGAAAAGTGTATCAGCAAAATGCTTCGATGCAAAGTAGGAAAGTGGAATACGGACGCAGATAATCGAAAGTGAATTATGGAGAAATGAAATTCCCGACAATCCATATGCGCAGAAATAGCCGCTGAAGCTAAAATGAATCCCCGCAAGAATCGCGTCCCATACATATCCCCGCATATACTGGCTTCCAAGCCGTACTACCTCCGTACTGTCTTTTGCAAACAAACCGATAAAAGATTCCGCGTCAAGCTGCATGAGAATACAGGCACCTATCCCCCACATTACCGCCATTATGGACGCATAACGCAGAGTAAGCCGGGCACGGTCGTGTTTACCGGCCCCGATATTTTGGGCGGAAAGGGCGGATACCGTCTGAAGCATTGAAGACGGAACAAGAAACAGGATGCCAATGATTTTCTCTACAATGCCGACTGCTGCCGCGTCGTTCAGACCTCTCTTATTTGCAAAGACAGTGATGACAATAAATGCAATTTGAATAAACCCGTCCTGTAATGCAACAGGCGTACCGATCTTTAACAGTCTTGTCAGTGTTGTGCGATCCGGTTTGAAATCATTTGCTGTCAGTGTTATCATTTTACGCCTTAGAATGACTGCCAGAGATACAAGAACACTGATCGTCTGGGACAATGTTGTTCCCAGCGCCGCTCCTGCCGGACCAAGTCCCAATCCCCCGATAAAAAGATAATCAAGGACGATATTCGCAGCACAGGCGACCGCGATAAAGTACATCGGGCTTTTAGAATCCCCCATGCCCCGGAAAATCGAACTGATAATGTTATAAGCCGTGATAAACGGGATTCCTGTAAAACATATGGTGAGATAAGAAACGGTTCCCGAAACTGCTTCAGCGGGCGTTGACATAACGCGCACAATCGGTTTTACTGCAAGAAGCAGCCCAACAGTCAATAGAACGGATAATACCATAAAGAGCGTGACTGTGTTCCCTGTCGCCAGTGAAGCCTTCTCATGTTTTGCAGCGCCGACCGCCTGTCCGATCATTACCGTTGCTCCCATTGCCAGCCCTACAATCATAACCGTAAGCATATGCATAACCTGACTCCCGATCGAAACTGCCGTTGTACTTTCCACACCGTTAAACTGCCCGATAATGAATAAATCCGCCATACCATACAACGTCTGTAAAAA
>CAYXKS010000503.1:0-2116 GCA_964465725.1 uncultured Bacteroides sp.
ATTTACCAGATTGATCTTTTTTTCTCATCCATAATGCCGCTTTTACGGTAAAAATAAGAGTTCACCTGATCCCTCCATTCTCTGGCGTTGACAAGCTGTCTCTCAAACCGCTGTCTGACTCTCCGGTAGGACTCCTGAGGTATCTCCCCCTCCAGGCTCTCCCACAGACGGATCATATTCTCTACTTCCTCCACACCTTCAAAGTGTGTGTCATAGATATGCTGAATCAGAGTCTTCCCCGAATGCAGGACATGCGTATAGGGTACATGATGGAAAAACAAAAGCAGTTCTTCCGGGCACTCCTCCAGGCTATTGTAACGGGATGCATTGGGCTCGTGATATTGCCGCACATACCCGGTTCCATTATCGCTTCTATCCACACCGATTCCCCAATGATCGGCCCTGTGATAAGTTCCCCATCTGGAATACTCATAACCATCCACGGCCGGGCCATAATGGATATCCGGCACCACCATCCAGCCGATTCCCAGGGGACTCGTATATTTTTCATAAGTCTCTCTGGACCCCAGAAGCAGTTCTGTCACCACTTCCACGACCCTCCGATTGTTGGAATAAGTCATCCGCACCCACTCCCGCGCAATCTCCTCGGCGGAAAGATCCGTGTTAAAAGAAAGCCTCCCAAAACCGTACAGATTGGCGGCCGCCAGATCATTTCCCGTCCAGTTTTCATCATTGCCCGTATTGCACACTGCTGCCATACCGCAGCGGCCGGGATACTCCTCCTCTCCCACATTGCCTTTCGGAAAAGTCCGTCCACTCACGATATCAGCCACCGTGTCCCTGCCCTGACAACAATAGGTTCTGAATTCCAGCACCTCTTTGAACATAGGAACCAGATAGCAAAGATCGATCTGCTGTCCCGTATACTCCTGCGCAATTTGTACTTCCAATATCTGATTTGTCTTTCTCAGTCCGCCTAAAAGCGGGGAAACCGGTTCGCGAATCTGAAAATCCATAGGTCCATTTTTTATCTGGAGAATCACGTTATCGTGGTAATCCCCGTCCGTCTCTATAAAGGCGTCATAACCGGCTTTTGCCCTGTCGGTCTTGTAGTCTCTCCAGTCCTGCGTACAGTTATATACGAAGCAGCGCCATATAATCACCGCCCCATAGGGCTTCACCAAATCTGCAAGCATATTCGCTCCGTCCGCCTGTGTCCGCCCATAAGTGAACGGCCCCGGCCTGCCCTCAGAATCCGCCTTGACCAAAAATCCGCCCAGATCCGGAATGGCCGCAAACACTGTCTCAAACCGCTTCCTCCACCATTCCCGCACTTCCTCCGACAACGGGTCCGCACTATCCGGCCCGCCCAACTCCATGGGCGCCGCGTAATTCAGACTGAGGAACAGGCTTATGCCGTATCCCCGGAAAATCTCGGCCAGCTTTTCCAGTTTTCCCAGATACCTGTCTGTGATAAGCCATGTCGCTTCTTCTTTTACATTCACATTGTTGATAACCACCCCGTTAATGCCTGTGCTGGCCGCCAGGCGGGCATAATCCACCGTCCTCTCATCAATCACCACATTCCCGTCTTCAAAGAAAAAGGATTCCCCGGAATAGCCTCTCTCAATGCTGCCATCCATATTATCCCAATGATTCAGCATACGCAGCGGGTTATCGGGATTACAGCATTCATTGACCGCACCCAGAAACTTCTCCATTGCAACGCATCTCAGCAGATGAAAGATTCCATAGAGTAGCCCCGACTCGTCTAATGCTTCCAGAAGCAGCCCATTATTTTTATCATCGACACCGCAGTGTACGTCTGCAGCGCTTCCTGTAATACGATACCCTCCTGGCCTAAGCCCATCTCTGTTTCGTCGAATCAAAAGTCCGGTGTGCAGCTCCTGCACCTGTACCTGCCTCGGAACAACTCCCAGCATCCCGGATATCCCCTTTTGCCACTCCTTCCAGGCGTTTATCACGACCGCATTCTGCATGCTGAATCCTTCTAAAGCGACCAGTCCGGCCAGGCTTGCATTTCCACAATCATTGCGCACATCATAAGACAACCATAGCTGCGTCCACTTCCTGCTCATTTCTTTCCCCCTGTTTTCTATTTATTATATTGCGCCTTAAAGAGCTAAGGTTAGTT
>CAYXKS010000504.1:0-2100 GCA_964465725.1 uncultured Bacteroides sp.
ACCATCATACCTGCCAGAACAATGCTTGCGACAATTCCCGCAAACGTGGCAAGAAGCGCTCCTTTCAGCGTATATCTTGTCTTCGTCACTTTCGCCGCCAGGAAATAAACCGACATCGTATAGAAAATCGTCTCCGTACAGCTCATCATAATAGAAGTAGTTAAGCCAATCAGGGAATCGGGACCATGATTCTTAAAAATATCCAGCACCAGCCCCGTTGCCGCGGAAGAGGAAAACATTTTAATCAGCATAAGCGGCACCAATTCCGATGAAAATCCCAGTCTGGCTGCAATCCCCGAAAAAAGACCTCCTATAAAGTCCAGAAATCCTGAAGCCCGCAGCACTCCTACGGCTACCATAAGGCCTATCAAAGTGGGCATAATCTGAATGACCGTGTGGAAACCGTCCTTTGCGCCCTTGATAAAGTCCTCATACACATTGCTCCTCATTGCCAGACCATAAGCCACAATATAGAATATAATGACCGGAATGATAATGTTGGAGATATTGGATAATACTGCGACCATATATGACGCCTCACCGGTATGCAGACAGACAAAAAGACTGCAAAGATTATTAATACAATCTATGCAGTCCCGTCATGTTATATGCCCTATTGTGACAGTTTAGACTCAATATCATAAAGCCAAGCCGGCATGTCATTGTGCGTCGGCTTAACCGGATGGCATTAATTCAGACTTTAGCCTCACTGTTACATTCTCTTAAACTGTTCCCACAATATCCCTTGCTACAAATACGCCGCTGGCAGATGCATGGGACAGGGAATGCGTCACACCGCTTCCGTCGCCGATGATATACAGTCCTTTATATTTCGTCTCGAGATGATCGTCTATTGCCACTTCCATATTGTAAAACTTAACTTCTACACCGTATAGCAAAGTATCATCATTCGCGGTTCCCGGAGCAATCTTGTCAAGCGCATAGATCATCTCAATAATGCCGTCCAGAATACGCTTGGGAAGCACCAGACTCAAATCGCCGGGCGTCGCCGCCAGAGTAGGCTCCACCAGGCCCTCCGCAATACGCTTCTCGTTGCTGCGCCTGCCTCTTACCAGATCTCCGAAACGCTGTACGATCACACCACCGCCCAGCATATTTGACAGCCGGGCAATACTCTCCCCGTAACCGTTGCTGTCCTTGAAAGGCTCGGAAAAATGCTTCGCTACAAGCAACGCGAAATTCGTATTGTTCGTCTGCTTATCCGCACCCTCATAACTGTGCCCGTTCACTGTCACAATGCCGTTCGTGTTCTCGTTAACCACAATACCATGTGGATTCATGCAGAACGTGCGCACTCTGTCCTCAAACTTTTCTGTGCGGTAGACGATCTTGCTCTCATAGAGTTCGTCTGTCAGATGGGAAAAGATCACTGCCGGAAGCTCCACCCTGACTCCGATATCCACGCGGTTGGATTTCGTCTCAATGTCGAGCTCCTGACATACCTGCTCCATCCATTTACTGCCGCTGCGTCCTACGGAAATGACACATTTATCACACTCATAAGAAGCGCCGT
Organism: uncultured Bacteroides sp.; assembly: GCA_964465725.1. Lineage (GTDB taxonomy): Bacteria > Bacillota > Clostridia > Lachnospirales > Lachnospiraceae > UBA3282. The sequence goes on from CAYXKS010000504.1 coordinate 1,535, forward strand.
CACAGACTACGCGATAGCTTCCATTCAGGTTCTCTACCGTCTTAACCGGTGTGTCAAAATAAAAGTCCGCCTTATCCCTCAACTCCGCGTACATATTCTTAAGCACGATATAATTGATGTCCGTGCCCAGATGCCGCACGGACGCGTCCAGCAGGCTCAGCTTATTCTGCAGGCACAATTTCTTGAAATGGCTTCCAGCCGTACTGTACAGTTTCGTGCCTTCACCGCCATACTTCATGTTGATATCATCTACATATTTCATCAGGTCGATAGCCTGTTTTCTGCCGACATGCTCGTATAATGTGCCTCCGAAATCATTGGTAATGTTATATTTTCCGTCCGAAAAGGCCCCTGCTCCGCCGAATCCGCTCATGATAGAACAGCTCTTGCAGTGCACACAGCTTTTCACCTTATCACCGTCGATCGGGCAATGCCGTTTCTCAAGTTCATGCCCCGCTTCAAACACCGCGATCTTCAAGTCCTTTTGCTGCTGTATCAATTCATACGCGGTAAAGATACCTCCCGGACCGGCGCCGATAATAATGACATCATACCTCATCTATATA
>CAYXKS010000505.1:0-2069 GCA_964465725.1 uncultured Bacteroides sp.
AATCTCGCCTTCCAGCTTCATTTCCGTGATATCCGCAGGTTCGTTCCTGAAATTATGCACGAAAATATACTCCGCACCTCTTCCGCTTCTGCCAGACACTTCGATTCCATGCGGAACCGTCCCCTTTATCACCGGCGCGATTCCAGTTTCTCTGATCAGACAGCCGTAGAAATCATCATAAAAATCCTGCTCCGCATCCGCGCCGACATAATACGCCTTTCCCTGTCCGAAACAATTCTCCACCACCGCCGGCGTACCCTGGTAGAACTCACTGCCGTATGTCATAAGGGCCTTGCCACCTTCCAGAGTGATCAGGTCGCAAAGATTTCTGCACTCATAATCCTTGGTTAAAAAGCTGTTCTCTGCCGGACACAGGCAGTTATGCTCGCCTTCGTACAGGGCGTCTGTCTCCGTACGCCGCATCCCAAATACATCCATAACACCATGAGGAGTTCCGCCGAGGAAACAGTTATCATCCTGATCTACAATACCGGACCAGTATGTCAGGACAAAGCTTCCGCCTTTCTCCACGAAACTGCGGATTTTCTCTTCGAAACCATCATGGAACAAATATAGCATGGGCGCGATAACCAGACGATATCCCTCCAAAGAAGCCGTCTCATGAATCACATCCACATTCAGCCCTTTGTTCCGCAATGCCCGATAGCTCTTCAAGACTGCCTCATGATAGTACAGATTCTCATTTCTGGGGCCACGCGCATCTTCCATCGCCCAGCGGTTTTCAATATCATACACAATGGCCGCTCCTGCTTTCACCTCGCTGCCGATAATCTCCTGTAGTCCCTTCAGGCTTGCTCCCAATGCACTGGCCTCCCGGAACACTCTGACGTCATTTCTCCCCGAATGATCGATCACTGCGCCGTGGAACTTCTCAGAGCTGCCCCGGCTCTGCCGGATCTGGAAGTAAAGGACACTGTCCGAGCCATGCGCCAGCGCCTGCATCCCGGCTGTTGCCAGAAGTCCCGGCCTTTTCAGCTTGCTCACCTTCCCCCAGTTGGTAGCCGAAGGACAGGACTCCATCAGAAGAAACGGTTTCTTTTTCAGGCTGCGCATGTAATCGTGCTGCATGGCATTGTCGAGAGCCGTATTGATATCCTCTCTCTTGTGCCATGCCGGATAGGAATCCCAGGAAACGATATCGATGCTCCGCGCTATTCTGTCATAGTTAAGGAAAGGATAGTCATACATCAAATTAGTCGTCATCGGCTGGCTTGCACCCGCATCGCGCAGAGCCTGTATCTCCGCCTCAAGAAAATCCGCCGTCCGCTCCGTCACGAAACGTTTCCAGGCAAGATTCAATCCATGACAATCCATCTCTCCTATTGGTGAAGGACTCTCGATATCATCAAATGAATTATAGGTATGGCTCCAGAATGTAGTCCACCAGCTTTTATTCAACGCCTCTATTGTCCCATATCGCTCAGAGAGCCATTCCCGAAAAGCTTTCTGACACAATGGGCAGTGGCATTCTCCGCCGTATTCATTGGAAATATGCCAGAGAATCACTCCCGGATGGGAAGCAAAGCGTTCCGCCAGAAGCATGTTGATCTTACGCACCTTCTCCCGATAAACAGGAGATGTATAACAGTGATTATGTCTTGCCCCAAACAATTTGCGTACCCGGTTCTCGTCTACCCGCAGCACTTCAGGATACTTGTCCGCCAGCCATTTCGGCCGCGCCCCGGAGGGAGTCGCCAGAATCGTATTGATTCCGTTTTCATAAAGAGTATTGATTCTCTCCTCCAGCCACTCCAGATGATAGTCACCCTCGTCCGGCTCCAGCGTGGACCAGCTGAACATCCCCATGGAGACCGCATTGATCCCCGCTTCTTTCATATATTGTACATCTTTCTCCAGAATCTCCGGCTCGTCCAGCCATTGCTCGGGATTATAATCGCCTCCGTATAATATCTGCTGATTCATCATGCTTTTCTTCTCCTTATCCTCTCTGTAATTACAGTAAACGACATAACAAATTTCTGTTTCCGGCAATACTTTTTTATCATTTCTTATTCTATCATGAATGACCCGAAATTCATATCCCAACC
>CAYXKS010000506.1:0-2069 GCA_964465725.1 uncultured Bacteroides sp.
ATCAACCTTTCAATTTCATCGTTACCGCTACAATCCCATTTTGCCCAGGATTCCCTCCGCGCTCACACCCGGATGCGTCAGATACAACCGGCAGATCTGTTCCGCCAGTTCCTCACTGATGCCATTCCTGGCAGCTATCTCCGGGATGGAAAGCTTCTTGTCCGTATCCCGCATCACTGCCCTCACCGCCTTTTTCATATCGCGTCCCGTCAGTTCATGCCCTGCCTCCTCCGGAACACCTTTCCCTCTGCCCTTCACGCCCGCAACCTTCCCCTCGTGTGCGATCTCTATTTTTTCCACATGAAAAGAATGATCGCCTGTGATCTCAAGTATGGCAAACGTGATCGGCTGTGTAAATCGTCTCGGTCCACAACTCCCCGGATTGAGCAGGAGCCGCTCCCCCAGATACTTCTCCTCATACTTATGGGAATGTCCATAGATAATGACATCAACCCGCTCCATATCCTTCGGAATGTACTTCTTATTGTGTACCATAAAAAGGCTCACACCCCACAGTTCAACCGACAATGTCTCCGGCAGATTGGACGCCCACTCTTTATCATTATTGCCCCGCACGGCATAAGTCGTCGCAATCTTGTTAAGCGCATCTAAAATCGCGGGATTGTTGATATCGCCACCGTGCAGTATCACCTCACAGCCACGCAATTTCTGCTCCACTTCCGGGCGTAAAAGTCCATGTGTGTCTGAGATAACGCCTATTTTGTGCATACTAATCTCCACTCTGCCTCCTTTAAAGTTCTATCTTCTTTCACATTAATCTTCACTCTGTTACTTTTGCCGATGGAACATATATCACTGTTTCGTCATCGGGCATGTGAATATTTCCTTACTGATGTGACACCAAATCCGACAACGGTTTAAATGTATATCCCATACCTTCCCATTTCGTCAAAAGCTCATCCAGAATCTCCCCGTTCGTCTGTGATGTGTTGTGCAGCAGCACGATGGCACCCGGATGGACACGTGTCGTCAGCTTATCGAATGCCTCCTCATGGGTCGGCTGGTCGTCCTGATTCCAGTCCACATAGGCCAGGCTCCAGAAGATAGTGTTATATCCCAGCTCCTGTGCCATTTTCAGATTCGCCACATTACATTTACCCTGCGGCGGACGGTAATAGGGAGAAAGTTCTTTCCCCGTAACTTCCTGAAACAAATCCGCCACGTCGTCCATTTCTTTCTGAAAAGTTGCCTGGTCTGAAATGGTCGGCATATCCAGATGATGGTATGTATGATTTCCTACTGCATGTCCTTCCTCCACCATACGCTTCACCATCTCCGGCGCCGTCTCCAGGAAATGTCCTACTACGAAAAAAGTTGCCGGTACATTGTGCTTTTTCAGAGCGTCTAGAATAGGTTCCGTATTGCCGTTCTCATAGCCGCAGTCGAAAGTGAGATAGATCACCTTCTCATCGTCGTCTCCTACATAATACGCATTATACCAGGCTAGATCCTCAGCCGATGCGTTCCCCACAGACTGCGTCCCAGGCTCCCCGAAAGACAGCCCCCAATCCTCCGATGCAAGTGTAAGCTCCCAGCCTTCCGGAGGCTGCTTTCTCTCAGCTGTCGGATGGCTGTCCAAACCGCCATCTTCCTGATCTTCCGCCTCGGCTGCCGAATTTCTTGCTGCTTCGTCTGTCTGTTCTAGCCGGGGCGTACCCTCCAGTTCTTCCTCTCCTCCGGCCTGACCGTCCGCAAACCCGCTTCGCCCTGTATCAGCTTCCGTTTCATCCATATCCGATATATTTTCCAATGGCTCAGATGCATCCTGCGTCTCTGCAATTTCATCTACTTTCACCGATATCTCTGGCTCCGTCGAATCCTGACAGCCTGTCAAAGCCATCACAGATAACGTCACAAGAATAATGGCACTTTTTTTAATCATACTCCCTCTTCTTATCATAATGCAACTCTCCTCCGACTCTTCTGTATTTTATCTGTAACAGTGAAGCTAAAGTCTGAACTGTTACTTTCACCTGTAATCCCCTGACTATATTAAAACACTTCTGCATCAAAATTGCATCATATCTGCATCAAAGTTGCATCATCAA
>CAYXKS010000507.1:0-2068 GCA_964465725.1 uncultured Bacteroides sp.
TATACAGGAGGCAGGATATAGTGTTGTACTGGCGTCTGACGGGGTGGAGGCTCTTGCGAAATATTCCGAACAGGATTTTGATCTGGTACTGCTTGACATTATGCTTCCCAAGATAGACGGTTATGGTGTCTGTGAGGTTATCCGGCAAAAATCCGATGTGCCTGTTATCATGCTCACGGCTTTGGATGGGGAAGAGGATCAGATCAGAGGATTGGACTTACAGGCTGATGATTATATCACAAAGCCTTTCTCCATGCCTGTCCTGCTTCGGAAAATAGCCGCTGTCCTGCGTCGGTCATCCAGGCAAAATGATGCGCAGCGGACTATGGACTATAAGGATCTGGCACTGGACTTAGACGGGTACAAGGTCTATGCAGGGGGAGAAAGCATTGACCTTACCCCGCGTGAATTTGAAATACTGCGGGAACTGCTGGTTAACAGGGGCAGGATCCTGACGCGGCAGAACCTTTTGCAGACCATCTGGAAATATGAATTTTTTGGGGAGGAACGGATTATTGACACGCATATAAAGAACCTGCGGAAGAAACTCGGAGCAGCTGACTATATAGAAACGATCAGAGGGGTGGGGTATAGAATTGATAAGGAAGATTAAGAGCCGGTTATCCGTTAAAGTTTTTTTGCTCACATTGTTGTTGATAACGGTGTGTTGTTTTATAACATATAGCTTTATTTTACAGGCAGCCCCTGAAAATTATCTGTATGACCTGGAAGATGCCGAAACAGAGTGGATTTCATTTTTGCCGGATGAATTATCCAGGGAAGAAAAGAATTACGCATATATTTGGCTTGAAAGCATTGATAATGAAATACAGGACAGGTACGAAAATGAGTTCGAACTGCATTTCTTCCAGGCCGACGGGCAGGAAGTAAGCATACACGATATTAACCAGACTGTTGGCGGGCAAATCACCGATTTTGATAAAATAGAAAAAACCAAGGTCTACGCAATTAAATTTGCCGACAGTGATTCCCTCTATACTCTGTTGCTGACAAGAAATCCCGCCAAGCATACGCAGACAGAGGAAGCCATACAAAAGACGCTTCCGGCACTCTGTACTGTCATTTTAGCAGGCGCGGTCATTTCGGCATTTTTCTATTCGTGGTATATGGTTGCTCCCATTCGGAAAGTGAGTAAACTTTCAAAGCAGATGGCAGATATGGATTTCGGCGGTTTTTGTCCTGCCGGGCGCACTGATGAAATAGGCGTGTTGTCTGACAGCTTAAATACGCTTTCCCGGAAACTGGCGGCAACTCTGTCGGAATTGCAGGAAGCGAACCAAAAGCTGCAGGCAGATATTGATATGGAAAGGCGGCTTGAAAAGCAACGGGTAGAGTTTTTTGCGGCGGCTTTCCATGAATTAAAAACACCCATTACTGTTATCAAGGGGCAGCTTCAAGGGATGCTCTATCAAGTGGGACGCTATAAAGACAGGGAAACATATCTTGCTGAGTCTTTGGAAGTCACGGATACTTTGGAAAGTATGGTGCAGGAACTTTTAACAATATCCCGGTTAGATACTCCAGGCTATACTTGTAAAAAGTGCAGGCTTGATCTTGGCAAACTCATAAGTGACCGGCTTGCGGCATATGAAGATTTCTTTATGCAAAAAGATTTGGCCGTTGAACGCTGTATATCCCCGGAAACTTTTGTTTTAGGGGATATGCAATTATTACAAAAAGTAGTGGATAATCTTTTGGGGAATGCGGCTGCGTATTCGGAAGCAGGAAATCGTATCATCGTGGATTTATGGAAAGAAGCTGAAAGTGCCATACTCACGATTGAGAATACAGGCGCGCATATTCCGGATGAGGATTTACCCAAACTGTTTGAGGCATTTTACCGGGTAGACCAGTCACGGAACCGGCAGACTGGCGGCACTGGGTTGGGTTTGTATATTGTGAGGACAATTCTTGGCCTACATGGGGCAGAAATTAAAATTGACAACACCGTCCGGGGTGTTATCGTTTCCATACAGTTTCAGGCATCCAGCCCCTCGCCGAAGGCGACTTTTCATGGGCTGGATGCGTTACAGTTCGCGGGCGGTTA
>CAYXKS010000508.1:0-2056 GCA_964465725.1 uncultured Bacteroides sp.
CGCAGAATCGGTAAAATCACGCCGATGAAAGCGATTCGAGGCGAAACAGACGGTGTAGTTACAAAGGTTACTAAGCCTGCGGCATTTGGCAGTAATATTCATTTTCGCCTTGCATTCCGTCAGTTGTTGACTGGAAAAAGCAGATATATCGGAGCATTTGTTGTGGCTCTTCTGCTTACGTTCTTTGCTTCCCTTGTCGGACGGATGGATTCATGGCTCGGCACGGACGGCAAAGGCATGATGGATGCCTTTAACCCTGCAGACCACGACATCGGTGTGCAGTCTTTCGGTGAGCTGACACAGGAGGAATTTGAAAAGACCATTTTGCAATATACCGACATTACGGATACCTATGTACTGGCTATGCCAACTGCTTCGCTGAACGGAATCTCCTACACGGCAAATGTCATTGATCAGCCGGAGCGTTTTCACATTTTAGAGGGACGCACCTGTACGGCAGAGAACGAAATCGTAATAACAGAATTTATCGCCGCTAATTTCGGTATTGCGATTGGTGATACCGTGACTGTCAGAGGTGACAGCGGAAGCGGTGAATATATTGTTTCCGGCATTTACTCCTGTGCGAACGATATGGGCGATAATTTTGGTATGAACCGTGAGGGGTATCTAAAAATCGGCCGGGATCATCCGAACCTTTGGTGCTGGCATTACTTCCTTGCAGACAGCTCGCAAAAAGGCGCTATCACCGAAGCTCTGGAATCCGCATACGGCGGTGATATTCATGTTCACGAGAATACCTGGCCGGGGCTTTTCGGCATTATTTCGGCTATGCAGGCTCTCCTTGTGCTGATGTACGCTTTGGTAATTGTCTTTATCCTGATTGTGACAGTTATGACAGGCAGTAAAATCCTTTTAGCCGAGCAGAAAGATTTAGGGATTTATAAAGCCATAGGCTTTTCATCGGCAAGTATGCGGCTTACCTTTTCCTTGCGCTTCGCTATGGCTGCCGTTCTTGGTGGACTGATCGGTACGCTTTTAGCGGCAGCCATTACAGACCGAATAGTATCTTCTGTGATGAAGCTGGCAGGTATCAGCAATTTTGTATCACATCCGAATTTTATAAGCTTAGTTTTGCCTATGGTTGTTGTAACGCTTCTCTTTGCTGCTTTTGGCGGGCTACTCGCAGGGAAAATCAAAAAAGTACCGCTTACTGTATTAGTAACTGATTAAATATGCTTACTGGTTATGGTTGAGTATTTGATATAAGCATTTGCTATATTATAGGATTGGATTATAATAATAACAGAAGAACAAACTTAAACAATTTAGTTGTGCCAAACCCGGCACAGGAAAGGAACTCTTATGAAAAAATTTACATTGAAAGGTATCTCATTTGCCCTTGTGCTTGTACTCGTTATCGGCATATTTGCAGGGTGTGGCAATCAGACTGAAAATAGCGGTCAGGCTGAAAACAGCAGTCAGACCGAAAACACCCTGCCGCATGGTTCTGGCGTGGAAAGCAGTAATTCCCAAAGTCCTGCTCCTGACAGCAGCGATGAATCTGAGAGTGGAACACAGACTGCGGAATTAGTTGTTCGATTTGGTGACGGCGGCGATCCTTTTATCCTGCATCTGTATGATAATGACACCGCCGAAGCAATTGCCCGCCATGTAGGAACAGCAGATTGGAGATTGCCTATTTACAATTACGAGGGCTACGAAAATTGGGAAGTCATGCAGTATTACGACATTCCGAGCCGATATGAAATTCCGTCCAATCCTGAAACTATAACTGAGGAAGCCGCCGGAACCGTTTATTATTCAGAACCGAACCGTATCGTCTTGTTCTATGGTGACGCAGAAGTGACAGGCGAATATACACCGGTAGGATATTTTGACGACACAGAAGAATTTCGCAGTGCAGTTGAGGATAACCCCGTACTGGAGGGGTGGGGCAATAAAATTGTTCAGATTAGCGACGGAGATTGATCCTGAACAGAAAAGAGGTAAACTATGAGCTTAAATGAATCCTCGGAATCGATTATCCAAAATCTGAAAGATGCGGGCTGTGATTCCGAAACTATTGAAAATTTTA
>CAYXKS010000509.1:0-2050 GCA_964465725.1 uncultured Bacteroides sp.
CACAGGCAAACAATACCCGATAATTGGATAGACTTCATATTTAGGTTGTGCTATACTGAAACTGTAATATTACAATTCAAAACGCAATGTAGAAAGCAGGTGATTGCATGACTGAAAAAGAAATGATACAAAAAAACATTGAAGAGTTTTCCAGATTGCAAACATATATGCTTGCAACTGACAAAGATTCGAACGGCTACAAACTCATGAAAGATCGTTATACTGAATTGAAAGTTATTTTGAATGCTTTTGGTATTAATTTATCAGAAATCGATAAAATTAAAGAATAACCTGTCACATGACATGCCGGAATAAAATGCAAATTTTCTCAGGCAGCACCGCCAGCTTACCCATCCGGCGGTGTTGTTTTTACTTTCTGATTCAATCATCCATCCTGTATCTTAGCTGCATTTTTTTTAGCCGTCTCAGAATTTCCGTCCTTACCTCCGCCGGCTCTATAACCTCTGCAGCGGCTCCGAAAGAAAAAATTACTCCATATGCCCATTCATCCATAAGATATTTCACATGAACCAGAAAATCACCATTTTCCAGCACCGTGATTTCTTCCTCCTCAAAGCGGTCATAGACGCGGAATGCTTCACTTTTATCAATCAGGAGGGTGAGCATCGTAAGATAAGAATCATCCTGTGTATCACTGTTCGAAACATCTGTTTTGGGACAAGGCTTCGTTCCCATAATCACTTCTCTGTGCTTTTGCGGTGAATAGCTCTCACCCGTCGTTTCCACCCGCTTCATCCGCAGTAGCTTAAATAACCGCATATCTTCCCTGTCGCGGCAGAAAGCTCTTAAATACCATGTGTATTCTTTAAATAACAGCTGTAACGGTTCTGCCACACGCCTGGTCATAATTCCTTTTTGACCATAATAATCAAAAGAAAGAACCTTATGAGAGAGTATAGCGTCTCTGACTTTTTCAAATAACTCCTGTCTTCTTCCGCTCCAATCCGAGAAATCAATGGCCACCCAGTTTTCAGGCTCAGCGCTGAAAAACTCTGTCAGCTTTGCCATGGTCTCCTTTTCCCTCAGTGCACCCGTCTCCTGCAGACTGGCCAAAGCCGCCAGGATCTGATCCTGTTCCTCTTTCGTCACCAGCATCTTGTTCAGCACAAACTGGTTCGTCAGGCTGATCCCTCCGTTCTTTCCTTTCCTCATATATACCGGAATGCCTGCCATACTCAGATTCTCCACATCCCGATAAATGGTGCGGACCGACACCTCAAAACGTTCTGCCAGCTCCTTTGCCGTCACGCTTTCCCTGTTTAACAGAATATATATTATCCCAAGTAGTCGATTTAACATTTTATTCCCCTGATAGTGCAAATCCTTCTTTCGGACTCGTTTTCATCAAGAACTATATTACGAAAGGGCCCAAACCATTACCTCTCAGTTCAGACCCTTGTTCTTAATATTGCCTCTTCTCAAAATCCCAATTCCGGAAAACTGATGACAGGTTCCGGAGACTTTTCGTGCTCTTTGATTATTTTCTCCATCCATGCCATATTGTACCATGTTCCGAATTTGTATCCACATTTATGGAATACTCCGACCATCTCATATCCCATATGCGCATGAAACTGTATACTGTTCATCGTCAGGTGTTCGTCTTCCTTTTCCGGATAACCGATACAGGCATTGAGATTTGTGATATTCTGAGCCTTTGAAATCCTCTCCAGCTCCTGGTACAGTCTTCGGCCGATTCCCATTTTCCGCCTGTCTTCTTTCAGGTAAATGCTCACCTCTGCTGACCAGTCATAGGCTGCTCTTCCCACAAACGCGCCGGTATAGGCATAGCCCAGAAGCTCTCCATCCTTCTGCGCCACAAGATAGGGGTATCTTTGCAGAGTCCGCCGGATTCTCTCCTGAAATTCCTCCAGGCCGGGAACTTCATACTCAAAGGTGATTGCAGTCTTTGTCACATAAGGAGCATAGACCGCCAACAGTTCCTCTGCGTCCTCCGGCCTTGCCACGCGAATATCTATCTCATTCCTCTGCATCTTATTGTCATCCCTCTGTTTCTATTATAGTTACC
>CAYXKS010000510.1:0-2045 GCA_964465725.1 uncultured Bacteroides sp.
ACGATGCTACCGGCATCGCCTCATTCAGCTTCCTTGCATATGAAAATTTATTCTGCGTGTAAGGGATCGGTAATTATCGTGGATTATACTAGAATCTGTCAGCAATGAATAAGGAGATTCTCACATATGGATGATCATAAACGGAAACTTCCTGTAGGAATTGAAAATTTTGAGGAAATCCGGACGGAGGGATTTTATTATATTGACAAAACAGGTTTGATTACAGATCTGCTCCAGAATTGGGGAAAGGTGAACCTTTTTACACGCCCCAGGCGGTTCGGCAAATCTTTGAATATCAGCATGTTGAAGACTTTTTTCGAAATTGGCAGTAAGCATGAGGTATTTGACGGATTGGAAATTTCGAAGGAAACAGAGCTGTGTGAAGAATATATGGGGAAGTTTCCGGTAATATCTGTCAGCCTGAAGGATGTGGAGGGGGACGATTTCGCATCGGCCTGTTCTATGCTGTCTGCAGTGATCGGTAATGAGGCTATGCGGTTTCAGTTTCTGCTGGAGAGCGAACGGCTTACAGACAAAGAAAAAAAGATGTATGAGCAGCTGACTACGATTGACGCGGGGGATGCAGGTATCTTTTCGATGTCGGAAGCGGTGCTGGCGGGAAGCATGAAAGCCTTATCCATGCTTTTGCATCAATATTATGGCAGAAAAGTGATTATCCTGATTGATGAATATGACGTGCCGTTAGCGAAAGCGAATGAAAAAGGCTATTATGACCAGATGGTAACCCTGATTCGCAAGATGTTCGGAAATGCCTTGAAAACGAATGAACATATGTATTTCGCTGTACTTACAGGCTGTCTGCGCATTGCCAAAGAAAGTATCTTTACAGGGCTGAACAATCTGAAGGTTATGACGATTGCCGATGTGCAGTTTGACGAGCACTTCGGCTTTGTGGATAATGAGGTGCGGGATCTTCTGGAATACTATGGACTGTCTGAGTCCTATGACATAATAAAAGAGTGGTATGACGGATACCGGTTTGGGAACGCGGATGTATACTGTCCGTGGGACGTGATCTGCTGCTGTGATAAGCTTCGGGCAGACAAAACGGCAGCTCCCAGCAACTTTTGGGCAAATACCAGCGGCAACGATATTGTCCGCCGTTTCATTCAAATGGCGGATGCAGGAACGACAAAGAGGGCAATTGAGCAGTTGATCGCCGGGGAGGCTGTGACCAGGGAAATCCATCAGGAGTTGACTTATAAAGAGCTATATGATTCTATTGACAATGTCTGGAGTGTTTTATTCAGCACTGGTTATCTGACGAAACAGGGAAAGCCGGACGGCAATATGTTTCAGCTGGTGATTCCGAATATGGAGATCAGGAGTCTGTTTACCGGGCAGATCATGAAGCTGTTTCGGGAAAATACGAGGAAAGACGGTGATGCGGTAAACAGGTTCTGCGAAGCGTTGAAAAGCGGTGACGCCGCCGGTGTGGAAAAGCAGTTTACAGATTATCTGAAGAAGACGATCAGTATCCGTGACACCTTTGTGCGAAAACCCACGAAGGAGAATTTCTATCATGGTATCTTACTGGGGATCCTCGGCTTCAAATCATCCTGGAATATAAGTTCAAACAAGGAATCCGGTGACGGATATAATGACATTCAGGTGGAAATTGAGGATGAGGAAACTGGAATTGTCATTGAGGTCAAATACGCACATGATGCTGAGCTTGAGACAGAATGTAAGAAGGCTTTGGGGCAGATAGAGGCTGCAGGCTATGTGCAGGCTCTTCGGGATGCGGGGATGCAGACAATCTGGAAGTATGGTATTGCCTGCTATAAGAAGCGGTGTAAGGTTCTGGTGAAGAGGGATGAGTAATTATCAGCAGAGATATTATAATTTTCCTATTACTATTATAAGGAGAAATGCAAAACAACTGAATTGCATTTCTCCTTGTTTTATGGCATGATTATATAGTGAACGACATGTTACTATTCTCAGTCGAAATACGCATTAACTGCGTATTTACGACCCAATGAAGTGATTTTTTTGAGCATTTGCGCCTCGCCGAAGGCGAC
>CAYXKS010000511.1:0-2038 GCA_964465725.1 uncultured Bacteroides sp.
AAATAAACATGTATTGGGTGGAGCGTGTGCTTCAGAATGGAGGAAAGATGAGAATTATTAGAGCAAAAGACTATGACGATATGAGCAGGAAGGCAGCAGGCATTATAGCGGCTCAGGTGATCCTGAAACCGGAAAGCGTGCTGGGACTGGCTACCGGTTCCACGCCGATCGGAACTTATGCAAATCTGGTGAAGGGATACCAGAAAGGCGATCTTGATTTTTCAAAGATAACTACGGTCAATCTGGATGAATACAAAGGGCTTCCAAAAGAGAATGACCAGAGTTATTACTATTTCATGAACCATCATTTTTTCAGTAAGGTTAATGTTGATCCTGAACATACCTTCCTGCCAGATGGTACAGAGGCAGACAGCGATAAGGCGTGCAGTGAATATGACAGGATCATTGAGAGTGTGGGCGGTGTTGACTTGCAGCTTCTTGGCATTGGCCATAACGGCCATATCGGTTTCAATGAGCCGAGCAATGTATTTAAGGCCGGTACCCACTGTGTTAATTTGACGGAATCGACCGTGAGGGCGAATCAGAGGTTCTTCGCATCGATAGATGATGTGCCACGTCAGGCATATACTATGGGGATTCAGACGATCATGCGTGCGAAGAAAATATTGCTGGTGGTGAGCGGCAAGGACAAAGCGGCGACGGTCAAGGCGGCTTTCTTTGGTCCGATCACTCCTCAGGTGCAGGCTTCCGTACTCCAGTTGCACAATGATGTGATAGTTGTGGCGGATGAGGACGCACTGTCTGAAGTGTAATAGTGAAGCCGGGGACTGAAACGTTACCAGGAATCCACAGAGAGGAGAATCAATACATGGTTATCAGGAATGCCAGTGTATATACGGAAGATGGAATTTTTCTTGAAAGGGATATATATATAGAAGGAAAGCGTTTCGTTGATTGTGAAGAAGAGGTCACTGACAAGACAGAGATAGACGCATCCGGCTGCGTGGCGATCCCGGGCCTCACGGATATTCATTTTCATGGCTGCATGGGATATGACTTCTGTGACGGCACGAGAGAGGCGGTCGATGCGATGGCTGCCTATGAAGCTTCTGTCGGTGTGACCAATATTGTGCCGGCCACCATGACGTTCTCCGAGGAAATGCTGCTTGGCATTTGTAAGACGGCCAGGGACTATGCTGAGGAGGGAGAGAAGGAAGACAGGGCTCATTTTCATGGTATCAATATGGAAGGGCCCTTCATATCATTTGAAAAAAAGGGCGCGCAGAATGGCGAATATATTCACAGACCGGATATTGCCATGTTTGACAGGCTCAATGAGGCATCAGGAAACAGGGTGAAGCTGCTGACCATAGCGCCGGAAGAAGAAGGCGCTATGGAGCTGATCGAGAAACGTCACGACAGAGTGGTTATGTCTGTCGCCCACACCTGTGCGGATTATGATACTACAGTCAGGGCATTCGGGAAGGGCGCCAGCCATATGACTCACCTGTACAATGCCATGAATTCTTATACCCACAGGGCGCCCGGGCCTATCGGCGCCGCGGCAGATACGCACAGGGTGGAAGTGGAGCTGATCTGTGACGGTGTGCATATTCACCCGGCGTCGGTAAGGACAACGTTCAAAATATTCGGAGATGACCGCATTATATTGATCAGTGACAGTATGAGGGCCACAGGACTGGAGGATGGGGATTATACATTGGGTGGCCAGGATGTGAAGGTAAAGGGGAATCTTGCGACCTTACATGACGGAACGATTGCAGGCTCTGTGACGAATCTCATGGATTGCCTGCGCGCCGCAGTTCTCAGAATGGGTATTCCGTTGGAATCCGCAGTGAAGTGCGCGGCGGTGAATCCTGCAAAGTCTGTGGGAATTTATGAAGAATACGGCAGCATCACTCCGGGGAAGATTGCGGACGTCGTGCTGCTTGAACGGGATGGACTTGCGTTACGGCAGGTTATTCTGGCGGGGAAAGTTTTGTAGAAGCTATATATAATCGTTATTTTCTTAAATGATATTGAAATTTAAATTATATTGGTATATTGAAAAAATTTT
>CAYXKS010000512.1:0-2033 GCA_964465725.1 uncultured Bacteroides sp.
AGAACACCTATGGCAACAGCTCTGCGCATTTACTGCGCTGAGCGTATACGCGCCATGCAGCTCGTCTGCATGTGTGCATTCTCTACTTGCGCCGCCTTTTTCACAGAATGTTTGTGTCTGGAAAGACATGAGGTGCAAGTAAGTATCAACAGAGCATTTATGGGGCAGCTTTGCGCAGTGCTGTGCTGAGTGCAGATGTGCCATGCGGTTTTGTCTGTACGTGTGTAGTGTTTGATGTTTGTTTATGCATTTTAAGAAGCATTATGCGTAAGCTCGCACGGACGCAGAGACGGGAACCCATAAAGACAGAATATATATTGTACATGCCGTACAGGACAGTACGGCGGAAAGGACGGAACCATGAAAGAAAACGTAAGAGAGTATGTAACAGAGAAAGTAAAAGAACTTATGAACGCACCATCCTGCTGTGCGGAAGCGAAGGAAGCCTGTCGGAACTGGCTGGATGCGGCCGGAACGGAGAAAGAGGCCGAGACCACGGAGAAGCTGATCGCCGAAGTGGAGGCAGATATCATGCCGATCGACGGCTTGATCGGATTCGCCGGATCCGAGATGGGCGCGCAGGTCTTCGGAGCCGAGAAGGCGAAGGAGGTTCTTAAGCATGCGGAGGCGATCAAGGCAGCAGGAGCGAAGTATTGTGACTGTCCGGCCTGTGCGGCATGTGAAGCGATTCTGGAGAAGAAAGAGGAAATGAAGTAAACCGGCGGTAGGACTGTCATTCGGGATGGGAGTGGGAAAAGTTTCGGAAGTAAATGATATACGCTCCAAGGATCAACGCCAATGCTCCGATCCAGGCGATACCTTCCGCATATGCCGTTCCCCGAAAACCGATCCAGGGCAGTAAAATAATGATCGCAGGTATCCTGAGCGCCATCTCGGCAATTCCCGACAGCATGGGGATGAAAGGATAGCCCATACCCTGCACACAGTTCCGGTATATGAACAGCAGGTTCACCAATAACAGCGCGGCGCCGCATATCTTCAGATATTCTACTGCAAGAGAAATTGTTTCTTCCTCATTCAGCATAAGCCCGGCAAGCGGTCTTGAGAGAAATATCATGACCGCACCGAGGGACAGATAAGAGATCAGGGCGATCCACAGGCAGACATGAACACCTTGCCTGATACGCTCTGGTCTTTTGGCACCATAATTCTGACTGACGAAAGAAGATATGGCAAATCCTGCCGTAAGAGAGGGCAGCATAAACAGGTTCAGGTATTTACTGCAGACAGAATAGGCCGATGTGTAAGCTACACCGCAGCCGTTCACATATCCTTGCACGACCATACAGCCGATCGCTGTGACCGAGTTCATGCAAGCCATCGGAATCCCGTTTTTTAGCAGCAGCGCATTCATTTCCGTATCTTTTCCCAAATCCTCTCTGGCCATATGGCTGATGGGGGATCGGCGGATCTTCCGGTAACAGATATATGCCGATAAGCCCTGTGATGCAATGGTCGCCGCGGCGGCTCCCGCTACGCCGGCCTGCATCAGAAAGATCAGGATACAATCCAGGACAACATTGACCATTGAGGAGATCATAATTGCGATAAAAGGCGTTTTACTGTCGCCAAGTGACCGCAGGATACCCGAACAGAGATTATAAGCGACCGTCGCCGCCAATCCGCCGAAAATGATATAACCGTACCGCAGGCTGTCATCCAGGATCAGCCGGTCGGTCTGCAGAGCATGGAGTATCGGTTTTAACAGCAGACAGCCTGTCACGGTCAGAAGGGCCGTTAACAGAGCAGACAGCCTGACTGAATGGGCGATCGATCTGCGGACGGCATCTGCACGGCCGCCGCCATAGTTCTGCCCAATGATTACGGCAAACCCGTTCGTCATTCCCATCGTAAAGCCGATGATCAATAAGGAGAAAGACGTCAGATTTCCAACCGCGCCGAGTGCGTTGTCACCCAATCCTTTTCCGACGATCACCGTATCCGCTACCGAATAGATCTGCTGTAAAAGGTTTGTCAGCAGCATCGGGAAAAAGAAGCCAAGAATTTTTGCA
>CAYXKS010000513.1:0-2008 GCA_964465725.1 uncultured Bacteroides sp.
TGAGTGCGGAACAGGCCCAGATTGAGGCATTTTATGCGGAACGGAAAGGGTAGTAGGTAAGGTTAAAGTAAGAGGAACGACAGGCTGAGAGGGCAGATGATACAAAATGCTCTCTCGTGTCGGGCTCCGTCAAATGGATTTTCTAAATATTCCGACGAGGTTGAGATCAGCGGACGCAACCGCCTGACATTCGCCGTCCAGGCTCAGGTCAGGCTTTTCGGGACATCCGTGTCCCGAAATTTCTGGGTATTGAACGGAATATTAAGAAAATCTCATTTTCCTCCGCAGGCCACGGGAGAGCATTTTGCATCATCTGCCCGCGGCAGGTTACTTGCAGAAATGCCATTATATGAGCAGTGTAAGCTGTGAATAGGAACAGAGTGGAGGGTAACGATTCAGAAATTAATTTACCTGGATTTGAATTGTGTCAGAATAGGAGAAAATATCATGGGAAAACCAACCGGATTTTTGGAATATGAGCGCAGGGTTTCGAAGGATATCAGCCCGAAACAGCGTATTAAGAATTTTAAGGAATTTCATGAGCATCTGACGATGGAGGAGCAGCAGCTGCAGGGAGCGCGGTGTATGGACTGCGGGGTGCCGTTCTGCCAGTCGGGGATGACGCTTGGCGGGATGACATCGGGATGTCCGCTGCACAATCTGGTGCCGGAGTGGAATGACCTGGTCTACATGGGCAACTGGGAGGAGGCGTATAAGCGCCTGCACAAGACGAATAACTTTCCGGAATTTACGTCGAGAGTGTGCCCGGCGCTGTGTGAGGCGGCCTGTACCTGCGGGCTGCATGACGAGCCGGTCTCCACGAAGGAGAACGAGTATGCCATTATCGAGAATGCCTACGAGAAGGGATATGCGGCCCCGAGACCGCCCAAGGTGAGGACAGGAAAGAAGGTAGCTGTAGTGGGCAGCGGGCCTTCAGGACTGGCCGTGGCGGATCAGCTGAACAAGAGAGGGCACAGCGTGACGGTGTTCGAGCGCTCTGACAGAGTCGGCGGTCTGTTGATGTACGGCATCCCGAATATGAAACTGGAGAAACAGATCATTGACAGGAAGATCAAGGTCATGGAGGAGGAAGGCGTTTCCTTCGTGACAGGGGCGGATATCGGTAAGAATACGAAAGCAGAGAAACTGTTGAAAGAGTTTGACCGTGTGGTGCTCTGCTGCGGCTCCTCCCAGCCGAGGGACGTAAGTGCGCCCGGCAGGGATGCGAAAGGAATCTACTTCGCGGTGGATTTCCTGACCAGGAATACGAAGAGCCTGTTAAATTCGGATTTTCAGGATAAGCAGTATGTGGATACGAAGGATAAACATGTGGTGATCATCGGCGGCGGCGATACCGGCAATGACTGTGTGGGGACTGCCATCCGCCACGGCGCGAAATCCGTGACACAGATCGAGATGATGCCCAAAGCGCCCGATAAGCGCGCCGGAAACAATCCCTGGCCGCAGTGGCCCAAGGTATGCAAGACGGATTATGGCCAGGAGGAGGCGATTGCCGTATACGGGCATGATCCGCGGATTTATGAGTCCACCGTCAAGGAGTTCGTGAAAGACAAGAACGGAAACCTGAAAGCGGTGAAGATCGTGTCGCTGGCATGGGAGAAGGACCCTGAGACAGGCCGGATGAATATGAAGGAAGTGCCCGGTTCCGAGAAGACGCTGGAGGCGCAGATTGTGCTGATCGCGGCAGGATTCCTGGGAAGTCAGAAATACGTGACGGACGCCTTCAAGGTGGCGCTGGACGGCAGGACGAATGTAAAGACGGAAGAAGGCCGGTTCGCCGCCAGCGCGGACAGAGTATTCGTAGCCGGGGATATGCATACGGGACAGTCCCTGGTGGTGAAAGCGATAAGGCAGGGCAGAGAGTGCGCAAGGGAAGTGGATGAGAGCCTGATGGGGTACAGTAATATGTATATTCAGTAAAATTTTTTCTGGTATCACGGTGTACTCCAAATTCCCCGAAGGTGCAAAAATATTTTCCTATATGGAT
>CAYXKS010000514.1:0-1994 GCA_964465725.1 uncultured Bacteroides sp.
TTCTGTGAAAAGTACGGTGCAAGTATTAGCGCATACCTGCGCATATGCACACAATACACACATGCAGATGACCTGCATGGCGCGTGTACGCTCAGCGCAGCAGGTGCGCAGAGCTGTTGCCATAGGTGTTCTTTTTATACTTGCATAGTGCATGACAGATCGAGAAATAATAGACGGCAAAGAAGATGTGAAAAAGGCTTCTGAATATACTTTACATTGGTGAGGAATAGGCATAGAATAAATTTTGAATCGAAGAAATGGTTTGTGGATGTTGTGTGGACCTGGCGATAAACGAGTGAGGCTGACTGAATGATAGGGAGATTTGCATAACAGTGACGGGATTCAGAATTTGTGTGAGGATGTGACGAAAATGCCTACAAAAGTGAAGCAGGAAGTACAGGGAACAATCTACAGCAATACCGATCTTAAGAAATTAATTCTGCCTTTGGTCATGGAACAGCTTCTGGCTATTTTAGTTGGTATGCTGGATACTGTTATGATTTCCGGTGTGGGAGAGGCGGCGGTGTCGGGTGTATCGCTGGTGGATAATATCAATATCCTGGTTATTCAGGTTTTCTCGGCGTTGGCTACCGGCGGCGCCGTTGTGGCGGGACATGCCTTAGGGCGGCGCAATGAGGAAGAAGCTGGACGGTCTGCCTGGCAGATGGTTCTTTTCCTTCTCTATACTTCAGTGGTCACTACGATCATATTGATTGGGGCCCATAAGTCTATTCTCAGGGTTATATTCGGACAGGTGGAGGAGGCGGTCATGAAGAGCGCCACTGATTATCTGATTATTACAGGGCTTTCTATCTGTCCGCTGGCACTTTACAATGGCTGCGCTGCTCTTTTTCGTGCCATGGGAAATTCCAGGATTACGATGTACATATCGCTGTTGATGAACCTGTTGAATCTGATCGGGAATGCGACGCTTATTTTTGGATTCGGGATGGGAGTAGCGGGAGCTGCGATTTCCACTACCGTGTCAAGAACCGTTGCCGCTGTTTTGATTTTCTCCCTGCTGTTTAGGGAAGGCGGGGCAATCTGCTTCAAAAATCGTATCACATTGAAGATGAATCTGGAGGAGACGAAACGAATATTGTTTATCGGTATACCGAATGGATTGGAGAACAGTCTCTTCCAGTTGGGAAAAATTATGCTTTTAAGTTTAGTCTCCACATTCGGTACATCGGCGATTGCTGCGAATGCAGTCTGTGGCACGGTTGCAAACTTTAACATTTTGCCGGGCATGGCGATCAATATGGCACTTCTCTCTGTGATTTCTTATTGTGTTGGTGCGGGAGATTATGGGCAGGCCAGATATTATACGAAGAAATTGATGAGGTTGACAAGCATTTGTATGATTATGGTGTCTGCAGCCATGATTCTGCTGTGCAGGGTAATGCTTCTGCTCTATCATCTGACGCCGGAGACAGAGGAACTGGCGGTGCAGGTTATTCGCTATCATGCCTTTATGTGTACTTTCGCATGGGTGCCGTCCTTTTCACTGCCGAATACTTTGCGCGCTGCGGGGGATGTGGTGTGGACGATGGTGATCGCTATTGTTTCCATGTGGGTATTTCGTATTGGTACGGCATACTTCTTTAGCAACGTGTTCCATCTGGGACTGATTGGGATATGGATCGCTATGACGATTGATTGGATATTCCGCGGGATTTGTTATGAGGCCAGGTTCCATAGCGGTAAGTGGGAAAAGGCGATGAAGGGTAAAGGCTAGGAAAATATTTTGACAAGGGCCGTGGAGAGGGGTAAGATAATAAGACACGAGGAAGACATGAAGTTATGTTTGGGAGAATGCTAGGAGCATGCATTTAGAAAGAATGTTAATATAATTGAGGCACTTTTTTCTAGGTTGAAAAGAGGAAAATAGACTGTATCAGAGTTTGCATAAATATGGTGCAGGAAGAACGGAGAGATAAGATGGAGAGAGAAACGGTTATCGTATTGGATTTCGGCGGGCAGTATAATCAGTT
>CAYXKS010000515.1:0-1980 GCA_964465725.1 uncultured Bacteroides sp.
TGAATACTAATCTGCAGGGATTGTCTGAAAATATGGGACAGTTGAATAATGAAATGTCGTCAACCAATGACGTGATGTTGGCAGACTTGTCGGATATTAATGATCAGTTCAGTAAGATCATGAGGCTATACACGGATGCCATTGATGGTGTTCTGGATATGGATTATTCGACAGTCTATGAGGACAATTCCCAGGAGGATGCCGAGAACAGCACTGATGCGACGATTGCTGATTGCAGGAACAGCGGAGCGGTGCGAGGCGACTTGAATGTGTCGGGTATTGCGGGAACTATGGCGATCGAGTATGATTTCGATCTGGAAGGCGATGTGACAGGAATCGATAATGCAAGATGGAATTCCACGTTTTTGACGAAATGTATTTTGCGGCAAGATATCAACGAAGGAAATATAACGGCTCAGAAGAGCTATGCAGGTGGGATATCAGGCTTGCAGGAGATGGGCACGATTCTGCGCTGTGAAAACTATGGAAGAATCAACAGCACCTCCGGAAATTACGTGGGCGGTATTGCAGGGCAGTCATTGTCTTATATCACAAACGGGTACTCCAAGTGTACCGTATCCGGTGAAGAGTATGTGGCGGGGATTGCAGGTTACGGATCGAGCATGGAGAATTGTTGTGCTATGGTTCGGATACAGGATGCTACATCTTTTGCGGGAGCGATAGCAGGTGAGACAGACAGCGGCGGAACGGTCACAGGGAATTATTTTGTATCAGATGAGATTGCGGGAATCGATCGTATCAGTTACAGCGGTAAGGCGGAGCCGATCAGCTATGAGCAACTGCTTGAGATAGAAGGGTTGCCGAATCGGTTCCGGATGATGTCGGTAACTTTCTATGCAGATGACGAGGAAGTTAAGCGGGTGACATGTCCTTTTGGCGGTAATGTGCTTCGGGAAGTTTATCCGGACATTCCGGTGAAGGATGGATTCTACGCGGACTGGGACATCAGAGAGATTAGAAATATCATGTATGATGAGGACGTCACGGCAGAATATGTGCGCTATCTGACAACACTGGCTTCCGATCAGACGCGAGAGAACGGACAGTCTGTTCTGCTGGCGGATGGTATGTTTAAGCAGGAGGCAGTACTGGAAGTAGCAGGAGGTAGCGTTGGAGGCAATGATGATTCGAACGTTCCATCTGCTGTATCAGATTCCGAGGAAGAAGTAGAATCCAAACTGGAATCTGAGCCAGAGGATGATGGCAATAATAATGCAGCGGAGAATTTTCCTATCGGAGGAATAATGCTGTCGAAAACAGAAACGGCTGCGTCAGTAGAAACAATAGATTTGGCTGGTATTGCTGAGGATATTCCTCTTAAGAATTTGACGGAATACTGGCGGATTACCGTTCCGGAAGATGAGAATGAACAGCATCAGCTTCGATATCAGGCTCCTCAGGGACAAACGGAAGGTGTTGAGATCTATGTGAAACAGGATGGAGAGTGGATTCAGGCCGATACGGAGTTGATGGGGATTTATCACTTGTTTATGGTTGAAGGGACGGAAGCGGAGCTTGCAGTCTGTATACAGGATCAGGACATTGTTGTGTATTTGCTCTGTATCGTTTCTGCAGTGGCAGTGGTGTTTATAGTTATATTTGTAATCAGAAGAAAGAAGAAGGGACCTAAAAAAATTGCATAAAACAGGCGGCTACAGCCTTTCATGTTCCGCGGTCAGGATAACAGGGTAAAGAAATTGGAGCATTTATGATTGAAAAGGTCAGGCAGGAAGCCTGGCTTTTTCATGGTGAGATTTTTTCGTAGATACATGTAACAGTTCAGCCCAGGACTTTGCATCTGCTGCAAAGTCTGTGAGAACATGTAAATTCAGGCAAAAGGGAATCTGCCCCTCGCCGAGGGCGGTCTAGAATGGGCAGATTCCGTAACAGTGAAGCCAAAGGCTGAACTGTTACAGATACATAAATATAATATATAAGAATGACTTTGATTATTTTTGT
>CAYXKS010000516.1:0-1976 GCA_964465725.1 uncultured Bacteroides sp.
GTGACAGTGAAGCCGCAGGCCGAACTGTTACAATTATCAGGCAGGCCGTTCAACCGGCCTGCCTTCTTTTTGTCTTCTTTCTTCTCAATCGTCATATCCTTTCGGATTATTGCTCTGCCATCTCCAGGAATCCGCACACATTTCTTTGATGCCAAACTTAGCTTCCCATCCCAGCTCTCTCTTCGCCTTGTCTGCATTGGAATAGCAGGTAGCGATATCGCCGGCGCGTCTCGGTTTGATGACGTAAGGAATCTTGACACCCGTAGCTTCCTCGAAATTCTTCACAATATCCAGAACACTGTAGCCTACTCCTGTACCCAGGTTGTAAATGCACAGCCCAGCTTTCTCCTCAATCTTCTTCAGCGCTTTCACATGCCCCAGCGCAAGGTCAACAACATGAATATAGTCACGGACACCCGTACCGTCATGTGTATCATAATCATTGCCGAAGACACCCAGCTCTTTCAGTTTACCCACGGCTACCTGCGTGATATAAGGCATCAGATTGTTCGGAATGCCATTCGGATTCTCACCGATCATGCCGCTCTGATGAGCACCGATAGGATTAAAATAACGTAGCAGGATCACGTTCCATTCAGGATCAGCCTTCTGCATGTCGGAGAGAATCTGTTCCAGCATGGATTTCGTCCAGCCGTAAGGGTTCGTGCACTGTCCCTTCGGGCACTCCTCCGTGATCGGAATAACCGCCGGATCACCATATACGGTTGCTGAGGAGGAAAAAATAATATTCTTCACGCCGTTCTTACGCATAACATCTACCAGCGTCAATGTGCCGGCGATATTATTCTGATAATATTCCCAAGGCTTCTGTACGGATTCGCCGACAGCCTTCAACCCTGCAAAATGGATGCAGGAATCGATCTTCTCCTGCGCAAAAATATTCTCCAAAGCATCCCTGTCCAGGATATCGGCCTTGTAAAATTTTACCGGCTTGCCTGTGATCTTCTCCACCCTCTCAAGAGACTTCTCACTGGAGTTAGACAGATTGTCTGCCACCACTACCTCATAACCTGCGTTCTGTAATTCTACCACTGTGTGGGAACCAATATAACCGGCACCGCCTGTCACCAAAATTGCCATTCTAATGCACCTGTCCTTTCTTCCTGTGAAATGTTAGCCGCCTTATGACTTCATGCACTCCTCCCGACGCCTTGCAATCGAAAGTCCACGCGATGCAGCTTCGTTCATATTCAGCGTTTTACCTGACATTTCAATATATTATCTGTTACTTATCTTACTGATAGTGTAAACTCCAAGGTGCATTCTATTCAATAGGATAATGTTATTCAAACCTGTCAAAATGTTGCACAGAGACAGAAATTGCATCTCGGCAGCCGGATTGGAATCTAAAGTTCAATGCCGTTCTCCTTACACAATTCTCTGGCGCTCTCCACGGAATCAATTCCCGTTTCATTCTTGATCGGTGCGAATTCATAGTTTCTGACCACCTCATAGGGCAGGCAGGAACCCAGTTCATGGATCATATCCAGCACAAGCTGCTCGAACTTATAACCGTTGGGACTCTCAGGTTTTACTTTTCTTCCCTCCTCATCCAGATAAGGGATTTTTTTCTCCACAAGATGAAGTGGCAGTTTCTTCATCACAATCTCTTCCAGATCCTTCTCCCGGAAAAGATAATTCAGGATAACGCCGAAATTATATGCAGGTTCTCCCTCTGCGTCCACAGCGCTCATCAGTTCTTCTGTCATGTCATAATATTCCACGATGGACGGCCTGCCATCCTCCAGGCACATTGCCCCCACCTTCTCATCGGGCGCATTCTTCCTGACCACCTTGGCGCCCACAGCGCTGTCCGTGGCAATCGTCGCACCCACGAAACAGGGGTCCGCAATCCTCTGCAGAACATTATCCACTGCGAATACATTCAGCCATTCCACACCGGCTGCCTTGATCTTATCCACCACTCCCGATTTCATCATAGAGCGGAACCAGCC
>CAYXKS010000517.1:0-1967 GCA_964465725.1 uncultured Bacteroides sp.
ATAGAAGAGAAAGGGATTATGTACAGCTATGGGATCTAAAGTAACTACAGAAAAATTTGACTGGAATTATTTTATCAGGCATATAGCCATCATTGCAGTGCCTGTGGCGCTGCAGAATCTTCTGACCACCACGGGGAGTATGGTGGATACCATGATGCTGGCGTCTTTGGGGGAGCAGACGGTCGGGGCCGTGGGACTTTGCGCCCAGTTTTCAAGTCTGATGTTTTCGGGTTACTGGGGGTTTGTGGGCGGCGGCATGTTGTTTTTCGCCCAATATTGGGGTGCCAAAAATGATGACGGAATCACACGTTCCTTTGGAGTGACACTGTCCTTTATGTTGGCGGTGGGTATTATTTTTGGTTCTCTGGCGATAGGCGCACCTGGGTTTATCATGAATATATACACGGACAAGCCGGAGATTCAACAGATCGGGATTTCCTATCTGAGAATCGTCGGTTTTGCCTATGTACTGCAGGTGCTGGCCATGGCGGTGAGCGCTCTGCTGCGCTCCATCGAGCAGGTGAAAATTCCCCTTTACGGCGGAATGGCGTCGGTGTTTGCCAACTGCCTTTTCAATTATCTGCTCATTTTTGGTAAATTCGGTTTTCCGAGGATGGGAGTGAGAGGAGCGGCAATGGGGACAGTCCTGGCCGGTGTTGTCAATCTTCTCATCCTGTTGTTTTTTATTCTGAAGAATAAGATTCCGTATGTGCTGGAGTTTTCCAGACATTTTCGATGGAACCGTGCGTTTATCCATCAATATCTGCAGAAATGCTTTCCGATTATTTGCAATGAGGTCCTGATCGGTGTGGGCAATATGATGATTAATATCGTGCTGGGACACCAGAGTGAGAAAGCGATTGCCGCAGTGGCGGTGTTCCGGACGCTGGAGGGACTGGTTATCGCCTTTTTCAGTGGATTTTCCAATGCGGCCACCGTTCTGGTTGGGAAAGAAGTGGGAGCGGGAAATCATGAGGTCGCTTTTCAGAGAGCGAAGAGATTGGTGTATCTGTGCAGTGCGTTGATAGGTACGGCGTGTCTTATACTATTTGCGGTACATAATCCGCTTCTTCATGCTATGGGGCTTAGCGGGGAATCCTATCGGATCGGTACGGGAATGCTGATTATTTACAGTATAGCGGCGCTGATACGTATGGGAAACTGGACCCAGAACGACACTTATCGCTCTGCGGGAGATGCGGCTTTCGGATCCATTATGGAGATAACTTTTATGTATCTTATGGTACTTCCCTGTGTGTATCTGGCAAACTATGCATTTCATGCGCCGTTCCTCTTGGTGTTTGCCTTGTGCTATGTGGATGAACCGGTCCGCTATATCATTATGCAGTGCCATATGTATTCCGGGAAATGGGTGAAACCGGTGTCCGATGAGGGAATCAGGACGATCGGGGAGTTTCGAAAGGCGCATGGTATTAGGAAGTAACTATCTGGTCGGGGACTTTGCGCTTGCTGCAAAGTCCCAAACAGCGAAACCGGGGCCAGACTGTTGCATTTACCGGGACTTTTCATGCGCATGGTCGTACATAGCCTGTATTTTTTCGGGTAACTTGTCAGGCAGCATTTTGTTGATCCGTTCTTCATTCCCGTCTTTCATTGCCTGCTCATAATACCAGCATTTGAAGCAGATCATATCAAGAGCTTTTTTCATCTGTTCAAGCTCATCTTCCATTGCGGCTTTTCGCTTTTGGAGAAGGTCATATCGTTTCTCATAAGTCTGACTGCCTTCTGAACACCAATTCATAAACTGCCGTATGTCTTTGAGCTCTAAGCCGGACTTTTTCAGGCATTCAATTACACGCAGTATATCGATTTCTTTCTCTGTGAATTTCCGTATGCCGGAGCTGCGCTGCATATCCGGGAACAACCCCTCCCTGTCGTAATAACGGAGCGTTGAGATAGGGATGTCGAACATTTCTGATATCTGGCCGATTGTATACATATCATTC
>CAYXKS010000518.1:0-1967 GCA_964465725.1 uncultured Bacteroides sp.
CTTTTTCTGCAAACAGGAGGAAGCGGAATACACGGTTGCCGGGCTTGGTGAAAAAGATGTGATCACGGAAGAAGATGGAGGAATGAGGGCATACCCGCTGTTTCCTTTTGACCCGGTAAGGAACGTCGAAGTGTTTTATATTGAGTTTGACGCAGGAGTGAACCATGAATCCCTTCCTCATGTGACTGGCGTGGAGGAATATATATTTCTGGTGCATGGGACGCTGAAAATGGTGATAGGCGGGAAAGAAGTGTTGTTACAGGAAAAGCAGTCCATACGGTTTGGAGCTGATATTTCACACGCATACCATAATATTTCAGATAAATCCTGCTCCGCTTATAATGTGATATTTTACCCGAACAATTAAAGGGAGAAAAATTCTCTGCTCCTGCAAGGGCAGTCGCATTTTCTTTCGGAAAACAAGCCTGCAAATAAAAAGTCAAGCTAAATTTAAGGAGGATTGCAAATGTATGAATTGGTTCAAGTCAGTGAGAAATGCTATTACATAAACTGCCCGGCAAAGATCGGCGTCTATGCTGCGGACAAGGATCATGTCTATCTGGTTGACAGCGGGAATGATAAAGATGCCGGAAGGAAGGTCAGGCAGATACTGGAAAAGAATGCCTGGCATCTGACTGCCATACTGAATACCCATTCCAACGCAGACCATATCGGTGGGAACAAATATCTGCAGGGACAGACGGGATGTAAGATTTATTCCAGTGGTATTGAAGCGGCTTTCACAAAACACCCGGTATTGGAGCCATCTTTCCTCTACGGCGGTTATCCGTGTAAAGATTTGCGACACAAATTCCTGATGGCGCAGGAGAGCGATGTGACGGATTTTTCAGATGAAAATTTTCCAAAGGAGGTTGAGGTGATACCTCTGCCGGGACATTTCTTTGACATGGTGGGATTCCGTATGCCGGACGGTGTGGTATTCCTTGCGGACTGTATCAGCAGCAGGGAGACGCTGGATAAATATGCCGTTTCATTCATTTATGACGTGGGCGCTTATCTGGAAACACTGGATATGGTGGAGGGGATGGAAGCCACTGTGTTTGTTCCCGCCCATACGGAGGCATCTGCCGATATAAAGGAACTTGTCCGATACAACAGGGATAAGGTACATGAGGTGGCGGAGAAAATTTTATCCATCTGCAAGGAGCCGATATGCTTTGAGCGTATTTTGCAGGAAGTGTTTAAAAGCTATGGGCTTGCCATGAATTTTGAGCAGTATGTGCTGGCAGGCAGCACGGTGCGCTCCTACCTTTCGTGGCTGAAAGACAGCGGGAGGCTGGCGGCTGAATTTCAGGACTGCATGCTGCTCTGGCAGAGGGTATAGTGTCAATGGCTGCTTGTGAGGCTTATCGTTAAAGCACAGAAAATCTGAAATCCTGTATGCAGCGCCATTGGAGCCTTGTGGTTGGAATAGCTGCACGTTCAGGGAGATGGAATAGATTTGATTTCTGCAGTATTTCTTTTACCCATAATTTATTCATAAAAGAGGCACATGATCTCTTGCGGCGTGAAGCGAGAGATCGTTGTTAAGGAAATGACAGATTATTTTGGGACTGATGATCAATAAATCCCGGAAAACATTGAGAATTTCAATGGATTCCGGGATTTTTTCAATTACTCAAGTTGTTTTTAAAAATGGCAGATTCCATAACAGTGAAACCAAAGTCTGAGCTATTGCTTTGTTTCAGGCAAAAATTGCATACAGCTTGACAAGTATCTGTCTATAGGCGGACGTACAATTCTTTTATAATAGATACGCTACAAACTTTTGAGTGATATAAGGAGGATAAATATGAAACTAGGCATAGTAATGCGCGAGGCTGATTTCATATCTTCACGGATTTTTATAAATGCCTATAAAACCCAGTGTTTTCAATATCTTGTGGGATTTGAGGTCTCATAAAAGTTCATGCGGATTTCTATATATCCATGTCAAATTGGTGCGG
>CAYXKS010000519.1:0-1964 GCA_964465725.1 uncultured Bacteroides sp.
GAATAAATAGACTGAGGCTGTCCAGCTGTTCTCCCAACAGGTAGACCGCCGTGGCCAGAACAGCCGCCGTCTCACAAGCAAACAGATCCAGTACCGGCTCCGTGGCGTCCGGCAGCAGTAACTGAGGCATATCCCGTTCGTAAGAATTATGGGGTGGCAGCTGCCAGGCGCTTTCCTCGCATATACAGAAAATACCGTTGACAATGTCAGACAGGAACTCTCCCCTGTTCTCCACGCATTCCGCCAGCACGAGGCCATTGAGCATTCGGCGTCTGGCAAAATATTTTTCCTCGTAGCGGACCCGGTTCCCGGTGATCGTAAAATCCATAAAGTCCGTAGCCGTCAACTGCGGATAAACTGCCTGCCGGTAAGACCGCCCCAACTCCACGGCACCCTTTTTCCATTCCTCATGAATCCCCTCCCATGCCTGCCTGTCCGCCGCCGTCGGATAAAGCGGGTGAAAATCAAACGGTTTTTGAAAATTCTGTGCATATTCGTAAAACATCACTCAAGTTCTCCTTCCGGAATCATGATAAGTTTCCCTCTCTTATTGGTTCTATTATACTTATTGGTTCTATTATATCTGAACAAATTACCGCTTTCTTTTCAAATCCCTCTGCAAATCTGGCAGATAGTGAACCTGCCGCCGTTTTTTTTGAAAAAATATGCCCGATGCAATGTCAGCTGACAACACACCGGGCATATTTCCCTGCGCGGACATCCTTTTGGCTTGTCCCGCTGTGGATCTTATTCTATATTGATTTATGTAACTGTTCAGCTCAGGACTTTGCATTCACTGCAAAGTCCGTGAGAATACATGAATTATGGAAGGAATCCGCCCCTCGCCGCATGGCGAACCTTAAATGGGCGGATTCCGTAACAGTGAGGCTGAAAGCTGAACTGTTACAGATTTATTTGTAGAGCTCGTCAAACTGTCTCTGCAATTCCGCAGTTACATCATTGATGCCCGCTGCTTCCAGCGCCGCCTGATATTCGGCTACGATTTCTTCCGCTGTTCCGGAATACTTACCGAATGCAATCTGCTTCATGTATCTCTCATGTACTTCATTTACATTCTGGATCTGAGCCTGGATCGCATCGACATCCGCTACGAACTGGCCGTAAGGATATTCGATCTTGATACCGTCGTACTCATTATACCGCCGAGCGCGAACAGCAGCAGGATGACGATCGTCGGCTTTAAGGACGGCAGAATTATGTAGCGAATCCTCTGGAAACCATTGGCACCGTCCACCTTGGCTGCCTCCATCATCTCACCGTCGATTCCCATGATGGATGCAAAGTAGACAACGGAATTGTATCCCGTCTGCTGCCACAGGTAGATCACCACCATCAGAACCGGCCACACATTCGGGTCCGAATAAGGCTGCCAGCGTTCCAGTCCCAAATTGGTAAGGATTCCGTTTACAAAACCCGTGTCATAATTCAACAGGTTGAATACCAACAGACCTACAAGTACCTGTGAAATGAAATAAGGGAGGAACAGAATCGTCTGGGAAACCTTCTTAAACCATTTACTCCGCATCTCATTGAGCAGGATTGCTACAAACACGGCCAATAAATTGCCAAGTATAATAAATGCCAGATTGTACAGAATCGTATTCTTAGTCAATGTCCACAGCTGTCCGGACGTAGCCAAGAATTTGAAGTTATCCAATCCGATAAATTTACTCCCGAAGATACCGTCCCGATAGTTGTATTTGACAAATGCCACATATATGCCTGGCAGCGGCATATAGCTGAACATGAAGAAAAAGATTACTGCAGGCAGGCACATTAAGAGCAGTACTCGATTTCTCACGACTTTTTCCATAAAAGTCAGATCACTTTTACGCTTTTTCATCCTTCACCCTCACTCTCCTCATAAATATGTAGATGTGTATTGTATTTTTGTTGAATTGAAACCGGTTTCGTGATTTCTATTTAATCACAAATACCCCCCC
>CAYXKS010000520.1:0-1932 GCA_964465725.1 uncultured Bacteroides sp.
TCTATACGGCAGTGAATAATGGCGCAATCCAGCCGTTCCCGATCGAAGCGTTTGACTTTGAGAAGCTGGAGGGAATGGATGAGAAGGTTCTTCATATGAATGAAGTTATGGCAAAGGCTTCTGCAGATAATAATATCGGATATTGCTCCTGGTCTTTCTGGCCTACGGATGCAAGAACTTATATGAATGAGAATTTCGACGCGGTATTGCTTGGAAGCCTGACGCCTCAGGAATATATGGCGAACACACAGCCGTATATTGACGAAGCTCTGGAGAAAGGCACTACTCCGATACTTCCGTAAGCGATATTGATATCTTAAGAGGGAGGGGCTGACAAGTCAGCCCTTTCTTACGCTTAAGACATACAGACTGTCACGATGAGAAAGGATTGAGGATATGAAACAGAAAAAAATGAAGAGATCCCATCTGGTAGCCTATGGATTCATTTTGCCTGCCTTTATCATTCATCTTTGTATTATTACATTGCCATCCCTCAGCACGCTGGTGATGTCTTTGTTTGATTGGAATGGACTGGGAAAAGCCGAATTTATCGGGTTCGATAATTTTGTTGAGATTTTTACGAAAGATTCAGTTGTAAAGCTGGCTGTAATACATAATCTGGAGTGGTTGGCAGTATTTATAACGGTGCCGTTGATTCTTGGATTTATTGTCGCAATATTGGTCAGCCGTCTCAAAAGATTTCAGATGTTTCTGAGAACTGTATATTTCATGCCGTATGTGATCTCGGCGGTTGTGGCTGGCAGAATCTGGACAGCTTATATGAATCCTTTTTATGGATTGAATACGATATTTGGTAAAATGGGATTAGAAACATTGTCGAAAACATTGTGGCTGGGAGAACCTAAAATCGCTCTGTTTGCTGTTGCCTTTGTAGATAACTGGCATTGGTGGGGATTCGTTATGGTTCTGTTTCTCGGAGCACTGCAGCAGGTGGACCCTACGCTCTATGAAGCAGCCAGAGTGGATGGCGCGAATAGTTTACAGGAATTGATACATGTGTCTATTCCGGGAATTCGCCAGACGATTGCTTTCGTGTTGATCATGACAATTATGTGGTCATTTTTGACATTTGATTATGTATATGTTATGACAAATGGAGGACCTGCAAACTCCACGGAAATTCTGGCAACCTGGATTTACAAGAATGCTTTTGTGAAATATAGAGCAGGATATGCAAACGCACTCTGTGTATTGCAGAGTGGTATCTGCATTGTATTATATTTCTTCCAGAAATGGGTCAGCAAACGGGGAGGGTTGGATGATGAATAGGAAATTCAAGATGATACTTTTTAGTTTCATAAAATGGCTCTTTTTGATTCTGATGGCGGCCTTTGCTCTGATTCCTCTTCTGCAGGTGGTCCTGAATTCTTTCCGGAGTGATGCGGAAGTGAAGATGATGCCGATTGGATTCCCGGAGGCGGCTACTCTTGAGAACTATGTTGATACCTGGACGATAGGTGAATATGGAATTGCCTACTGGAATACGCTGATGGTGGCTGGTATCGTGATCGTAGTTGTTCTCACTGTGGTGGGTCTTGGGGCATATGCCCTGAGCAAGTTGGAATTCAGATTGAAAGGATTTATGACGGCATACTTTTTTGTGGCGATTTCGCTTCCTTCCTTTTTGTATATTGTGCCGGATTATTCCCTTTTAAACAGGCTGGGTCTGGTGAATACCAGAATTGGACTGATGATCGTTTATACAGCGATGCAGATTCCCTTTAACATGCTGCTGTTAAAAACCTTCCTGGCAGGAATTCCGAGGGAATTAGAGGAAGCGGCCAAGATTGATGGATGCAGTGAACTGGATTCTTTCCTGAAGATCACGCTCCCCATAGCGAAACCGATTTTCCTGACAGTGGCGCTCCTGGTATTTGTCAATGTGTGGAATGAGTATCTGTGGTCCAATAC
>CAYXKS010000521.1:0-1918 GCA_964465725.1 uncultured Bacteroides sp.
ATTTCCCAAAATTGCCACCAGATCAACGCTGCGGATATTCGTGTGCTGCGGATACTCAACCTTGCAGTTCATTTGTATCCGGCCGGAAACTCCAAGAGCAATTTTGCTGTTAATCAGACAATCCACCGCTTCATCACCCGTCCAGACAGACTGTGCCATTGTTCCAAGCGGCAAACGCAGGTCTTCAAGATATCTTACGGCCTCCGCCGTCTTCTCCCTCGTCAGATAGCGGTACAGTACTTCCGTATGATTGTGGAAATCATGAAAAAGCTTTGCGTTGGCAGCATACGTATTTTTCAACATCTGGTAGTCACGTATCAGCAGTGCATTTTTTTCTGTTTCCAGCTGTGCTATTCTTCTCTCCATCTCATATTGATTGTTGAGATAAAAAAACAAAACTGCCATCAGAATTAACATGGAAAAAATAATCCAGACAGTCATCTGTTCGTCGCTTATATCTATGGCGCTCTGTCCTGATAAAAATACTGTCCCGAATAAGCCTGCTATTGCAACCGCAGAAACGATCCGCCTCGATGAACTGTTTGCTTTCTCCCTCGTCCCGACAGCGAATAAAACGATCCCCAGCATGAGCAGCCGGACAATCCAGACTGCCATCATATGTTCAGGCAGACTTACATCAAGAAATCGCTCTGTCCGGAACAGGACTCCCATCCCCGCCGAGATGATAAATTCCCAAAGTGCAACCGCGATCTCATAGAAAAACAGGAGAAACACGGACATCCTCGTTTTCGGCCTGAACAGATACCATACAGGCAGCGTCATAAAGAAGATCTCGGTACCTGCAATATATAAGTGCCGTACTAAGAAGCAGGACATAACGGTAATCAGAACAGCCATGCAAAGCGAAAAGATACCCATCTTTCTTCTGTCAACAGATAATTTCAGCACCGATATGACAAGATACATGCCTATGACAATCCGCAGCCCGTTTGTGAAAAAGGACGAGATCACCTGATACCATTCCATCATATGTGCGACCCCCAAAACCTGTTGATCTGCTGTTTGACCAACTGCAAATGAGAGCGGCTGATTGGCAGCGTTTCACCGTTTTTGAGAAACGCTGTTCCGTCGGCCACCTTCATGATCTGTATAATATTTACGATATATCCTCTGTCTATATAAATGAACTCCGGTGCGTCAAGCTCCTCAAAGACCTTTTGCAGGCTTTTCCTTACCTTTGATTCTCCTGTGCTGGAGCATATTACGGAATTCTTGCCGCCGTCCCGCTGAATATAAAGAATATCCTTATACGGTATCTTCTCCATGCGCCCCGCAGCCTGAATCACATATTCCCTGCCGGCTTCAAGCTCGATCAGCTTTGCGGCGTCTGCCACGGCAGCTCCCAGCCTGCCAGCGAGATCGCTTTTCGGCACATAGCGGAAAATAGAAAGCTCGAATGCGTCAATGGCATATTCTATGTGTGAGGTTATGAAAATGATCCTGATATTCGGCAGATACGGCTTTATCCTTCTGGAGAGCTCCATGCCTGTGACATCCGGCATTTCGATATCCAACAGAATCAAATCGTAGAAGAATCCATCATCCTCAATATCAGACAAAAGATTGCCGCTGTGCGTGTAAGTTACGATTTCATAACCAATGCTGCAGGATCTCAGACTGTCCTTCACGATATCCTCATGCAGTACGACGGCCTCTTCCTCATCGTCACATATTGCTACTCGTATCAATGTTGTCACCTCATTTTTCTCTGCGTCCGCTACGATATCTTCTTAATTGTATTCTCATTGTACAACACATCCATTCGCATTACAAAGGAAAACTCCACCTTCTCTTTCTGCCACCCGTAAATTTTAACAGTGATGTATGTATCGATTCGCCAATTCAAAATCTTTCTTATGCACATAAATAATATATTCATACATATAAGAAGCATTCT
>CAYXKS010000522.1:0-1901 GCA_964465725.1 uncultured Bacteroides sp.
TTCATGTCCTATTATTGGACCACCCCATCCCCGCTTCTGGTCCACACAATATTGTTGCTAATCATTTCATCGATATCCATACCAATGATCTCCGATGCCCTGGCCTTGGCGATACCTTCATTGGCGGTTCCCAGGTTCTTGTATATTTCATAAGACGGTTTCTTATTCCCGTTCAAATCATACAATCCCAATGCCAGATTACTCTCCATCTCGTGCGCATCATCGGTCTGTCTGAATAACATAAAAGCATCCACATCAGGCAGGGAAGCTGCCTTCAGATATCCATAGGCGATAGATGCCTCCTGCGCCTCATCGCCGAAACTCGAAGTGTATCCGATCTCCGCAAGAGAGATACTCCTCACCTGTCCGGAAGGATTTAAAAACTGTGGCTTGTGCATATAATCGATCAGTATATCGATATTCTGCATCGTTATATACGGTGTTGACAGATCCTCCTTGACCCAGACTGCCGGACCGTTCCATGCATATGGATCATACAGAGGAGAGTTATAAGGATGATAGGAAAGACACCAATCGATATTGCCTTCTCTGTTAATATAATAATTGAACTGATCCAAATATTCTTTTGCCAGAAAACTTCCCGGATTAGATTTCCTGTTCCATTCCTGATCAATTGAATTATACACATTCACATTAGCATTGGCGCTCTTCAGCTCATTATAGAGAACACGGAAAGCCTTCACATAAATATTCACATTATAATCGAGTGAATCAGAACTGCTATACCACCAGGACGTCCTGGCGTTTACTTCATTGCCTACGATCCAGTTGTCAACCTGCCCATGATCGAGCCTGCCTGAATAGCGCTGCCCGAGAAAAGCACCGATCGCCTTA
The DNA here is from genome assembly GCA_964465725.1 of uncultured Bacteroides sp. Lineage (GTDB taxonomy): Bacteria > Bacillota > Clostridia > Lachnospirales > Lachnospiraceae > UBA3282. The sequence goes on from CAYXKS010000522.1 coordinate 856, forward strand.
ATGTGATCAGTTCCTGAAGCATCCGCCACATTTAAAGCGTAGCCGGGACAATCTCCGCCCTGAGCGGTCGGATGAATCAGATCCATGGCATACTCACTCTTGCCACCATTAAGGAGAACCATCGTAACCTGCAATCCATAAACATTAAGACTTCTGATCATGGAGTCGAACTTGCCAACCATATCCCCGTCAAAGTACCATGTCCGTCCATTATACTCAAAGGGGATCGCTCCCGGCACAGAAGCATCGGAACAAATATCATCCACGTACATGTTATAGACAACCTGTTTGACACCCAACGCCTGAAGTTCTTCCCTGGAAGCTCTCGTCAGATCCAGAAGTACTCCCTTGATCCCTGCGTCTCTTCTCGGCGAAGTATAAGCGGCGATCGCTTCCGGATTAGTTATATAATGTTCATCGCTGACCTGAACCATCTGTCCGCCCTGTTTGACAGCAATCAGAAATTTACGGCTCAGATTGGACTCTGCAGTGTTATATTCCAGAGGGAAACTTACCGAAACGGAAGTTCCCGCACTCACCGTTGCCACAATCTTACCGGTTGTGCCATCCTGCCAGACCTCATCGGCGTAAATATAAAAATTACCGTCGTCACTGGAAGGAATGCTGTCTGTACTGATCTGGCACACTACTTCTGTCCCGGAAATCTTACAGGAATCAATCGATACCGGACGCCCCGCTGCCTCCACATGCAACATGTTGTGTGGACTGACAAATATAACTCCCATTGCAAGAAACACAACTGCCATCGCTGTCATCAGGATGGAAAATAAACTTTTTCTCTCACTTCTTCTTTTCTTCATCATTCTCCGCCGACCTCTCTGTCTCGCATCAGATTTTGGTTTCTTCTTTCGCATTATGACTTTCCATGGATATGGCTGAAAACACTTGAAATATCCATGATGTTGAAAGTTTTACTTTAAATATTATAGCCTCAAAATCACAGATAGGCAACCCGTCAATTACGTTTAATACAATTTTAAGATAACGATTCGTTACTATTCACAGCTTACGCTGCTCATAGTAAC
>CAYXKS010000523.1:0-1890 GCA_964465725.1 uncultured Bacteroides sp.
TTTCCTTATTTGCCAAGAGAATTCTTAATATACTCCACCAGCATCTCTTCCACCAGTTCATCCCGCTCCACTTTCATAATCAGGCTTCGCGCACTCTTATGGCTGGTGATATAAGTGGGATCTCCGGACATAATATAACCCACGATCTGATTCACCGGATTATATCCCTTCTCCGTCAAAGCTTCATATACTGTGGAAAGCACCAGCTTCACGCCTGTCTCAGGTTCCGTTTCTACCTTGAAAAATTGTGTGTTCTCTAAATCCCTCATTGTCCTACGCCCTTATCCATTATCTTTTGATATTTCCCCTTACACCGAATACCCATTATTGTAACAGTTCAGCCTTCGACTTCACTGTTACCCATTATTACCATAATACTCCATCGCCACATAAAATTCAATCATTTTAAAAGCATGATATCTTCCGTAAAAAATCCGGCAATCGTTCCCCTCAGAATCTGATTGGACAGGTTTACAGATTCCTCCGCCTCCTTTGCCACCTTTATATATTGCGGCGTATGGCCAATCCAGTAAGTCCTCCCGTTAAGTTGCTTCTTCTCTTCAAAAAGGACTTCCGCCTCACGGTTTATCCACTTTTCTCTGTAGCTATGAGACATCTTTCTTTCCGCTTCCGCCAGAATCGCGCTCCTTCTATTCTTCTCCGCCTCCGTAAGCTGCGAATCCATCGCGGCCGCTCTCGTACCCTTCCTTCTGGAATATTTGAAAATATGCATCTCGTAGAAGTTTACCTTCCTCACAAAGGCTTCCGTCGTGCGAAATTCCTCTTCCGTCTCTCCCGGAAATCCCACGATCACATCTGTCGTTATGGCCGGATTCCGATAATATTTTCTAAGTATCTCTGTTGTCTGAAAGTATTCCCCGGCAGTGTAATGTCTATTCATTCTACCAAGAACCGTATCGCAGCCGCTCTGGAGAGACAGGTGGAAATGCGGGCATATCTTACGCATAAGACTTAACTGCCGCACAAACTCTTCCGTAATGATCCGCGGCTCCAGGGAGCCAAGCCGAATACGCTTAAGCCTCTCAATCTCATGAAGCTTGGTCAGAAGCTGAAGCAGTTCTGAATTTCCTCTGTCAATCCCGTAGGAGCTGATGTGAATACCCGTCAGCACAATCTCCTGGTATCCTGCCTCCACGATCCGCTTTACTTCCTGCAAGATGTCTTCTTCCATCCGGCTTCTGACCCGCCCTCTGGCGTAGGGAATAATACAATAAGAGCAAAACTGGTTGCAGCCATCCTGAATCTTGATATAGGCTCTCGTATGCTCCGCCGTCCGGGACAATTGCATTTCTTCATACTCCTGTGTGGCGTTGATATCGATTCGCTCTACATGCGGATGTCTTCTCTGCGTCCCCTCTTGTCGGCCTGTTTTTTTCGAAGCAGTACCTTCCAGAAATTCTTCTATAATAGGAATGATATCCTTCTTGCAATTATTGCCTATAGCGATATCGATTGACTCATCCTGTATAATTGCCTCCCCGGCCGTCTGCACGTAACATCCGACCGCCACCACCACCGCATCCGGATTACACTTCCTGGCGCGATGAATCATCTGCCTACTCTTGCGGTCGGCAATGTTTGTTACAGTGCACGTATTAATGATATAAATGTCCGCTTCTTCATCAAAAGGTACAATTTCATATCCTCTCTGCTGCAACATTTGTTGCATAACATCCATTTCATAACTATTCACTTTGCAGCCCAAATTATGTAATGCCGCTCTTTTCATGGTAAACCCCTTATTTTTTGTATTGTTTTATCATTGACTTTTATTTCCTCAACATTTAGTATTAAAATAGAAGTATGAAAAGAATACCTAAGGCAACAGCTCTGCGCACTCGCTGCGCTGAGCGTACACGCGCCATGCAG
>CAYXKS010000524.1:0-1873 GCA_964465725.1 uncultured Bacteroides sp.
GGCAACGAAGGCTTTTCCGGAAGAAATGAAAAAGCATCTGATGTTTATCAGCAGAAGTGGTTATACATTGCCAGTACAGAGACGTGCCAGGGAAGAAGGTGCAATATTACTTACAATAGATGACTTGTTTTCGTAAAGTAAGCTGTGTCGGGAATGCTTTTTGATTTAGAATATATTTACATGGGTTAGTATGATTAAATAAAAGTATTTTGGAAAGGAGGACAAGAGCAATGGCAACTATTAAGATTCCGGTCGGGCGCTCCGGCTTTGCCCAGATTCGCGCAAACGGTTATTACTATATAGATAAAAGCAGTCTTATTGAAGAACTCTTAAAAACAGACGCCACACAGGTTACCTTGATAACCCGTCCTCGCAGATTTGGGAAAACGTTGAATATGAGCATGCTTGCCGAGTTTTTTGATATTCGAAGGGACAGCAGCAGATTGTTTGAAGGCTTATCCATAGCAGATCATAAAGATGTGTGCAGGGATTGGATGAATCGGTATCCAGTCTTATTCTTATCTTTTAGAAGTGTGGACGGATTGAATTTTGACGGAGCTTATGCAAGACTTGCCGCCGTAATTTCTGAGGTGTATAAAGAACATCTTTATCTTATGGAGAGTGAAGAGGTCAACATTTTTGATAAGGAGTTGTTTAAAAGGCTTGCGGAGAAGACCGCACTTGTGGAAGAAGTGGGAAACAGCCTTATTAAGCTTACGCAGATGATGGCGGCACACTATGGCAGGCCGGTGATATTGCTTATCGATGAGTATGATGTACCATTGGCGAAAGCGAGTGAAAAAGGCTATTATATCGAAATGCTGGATGTGATCAAGGGACTTATGCAGGTTATCAAAGATAACAATGCAATTAAATTTGCGATCATCACAGGATGTCTGCGGATTGCGAAGGAGAGTATTTTCACGGGAACAAATAATTTTGTGTCGGACACGATTTCAGATACCAGATTGAATGAATTTTTCGGGTTCACACAGTCCGAGGTTGACAGGCTTCTTCGGGACGCACAGCTTACCTGCCATGCGGACGAAGTCAGAGAATGGTATGACGGATACCGATTCGGAGATTTTGATGTGTATTGCCCCTGGGATGTGATGAATCATGTGAATAATCTTCTTTTGAACGCAAAGACAAAACCGGCGGGCTATTGGAAAAATTCGAGCGATAATGCTATCATCAGGTCTTTTATTGATTTTTCCGGGGAATCGATTACACAAAAGCTTGAGATGCTGCTATCGGGTGGATATATTGTGCAGAAGGTAGAAGAAGATATAAGTTATGACCATGTGAATTCTTCTGAGGAAAATTTATGGAGTATCCTGTATCTTACAGGTTATTTAACAAGAGTCAGGGAAAATGAACTGGATAAAACGCTTCCGGCCGGAAATATTGCATTGGTTATTCCGAATGCAGAGATCATGGAAATTTTTGAGACAACAATAAAGACCTGGTTTGAAGAGAGTACACAGCGGTCAGACAGAAAGGCATTGTTTGCAGCAATTTGGAGTGGAGATGGTGCGAGGGCAACAGAGGAGCTTTCTGTGCTGCTTCGAAAAACGATCAGTTATCATGATTATAGAGAAGACTTTTATCACGCTTTTTTTGCAGGTGTTTTTGCAGGTGCGGGATATGTCGTGGAATCTAACAAGGAGCATGGGGAAGGGTGCAGCGATATTATTGTAAAAGATTATGCTGGAGACCGTGTGGCCGTATTTGAAGTGAAATACTCGAATGCGTTAAAGCGGCTGAATGAAGATTGCGAGAGAGCGATCAGACAGATCGATGACAGAAAATATGCAGAGGAATTTAAGGACGATTATACTCAGGTAATCTGTTACGGGATTTCTTTTTACAA
>CAYXKS010000525.1:0-1868 GCA_964465725.1 uncultured Bacteroides sp.
TCACCCTGATAATTCTGGTATGTCTGATCACCCTGGTAGTTCTGGTATGTCTGACTGCCCTGATAATTCTGGTACGTCTGGTCACCCTGATAGTTCTGGTATGTCTGACCGCCCTGGTAATTCTGATATGCCTGATTCCTGTTGCCGAAAGTAATCTCCTTCAGCGCTACGTAAAGCTCTGCATTCGTCATATGGATATAAGGACTTACATAGAAAACCGCCAGAATACCACACGTGAACGCACTTAGGATACTCCATCCCACGAAAGACAGATCCAGCACAAAGGCATCCCATTTATTGCCATCCATCATCTTCTTGCTGATCGCAAAGGCTTCCTTGGAGTCAATTCCCGGATTTTCCGCCAGAATATAAGGAATCATGCGATATTCATACCCTTTGATAATACCGGGAATAATAAATAGCAGTGACCAGAGCGAAGTAAACAGCCCTTTTAAAAACATTGTCTTGACCACATTCATATAAGAATTGGAAAAGGCATAACCCAGCTCACCCAGCTCCGCTTTCTGATAATGGCTTACTACGAAAAATCGCTGTGCCCCTACCAATAATGGGTTAAACAGGAACACCCCCAATGACAGGGCAAGCACAAAAACGATCACAAATACAGTCAAAAAAACCGCTACAAATCCGATAAGCATATCCGGCGTCATTCTCATGCTGCTGTCTGAATACAGATTTCTCTGCGTAGTATAGGACGACACACTGCTGCCTCCGCCGCCTCCGCCGACCATAGACAGAACCAGCGCTACCAATACCATTTTCCAATAATTAAACTTAAAAAATTTCTTCGCGTTCTCCTTCAATTCCGCTCTTGTCCACATAGAAAAACTCTCCTCTCTCACGTATGGATTGTCTGGCTCGTATCATTTCAGCCTTTGGCCTCACTGTTATGAAGTCTGTAGTTAAGCCAAAACATAATGTCAGACACGTACGGCTGACTAAATAGTATTGATCCAAGCCATTGATCTTACTTTAATATATTATATGCTATATTGCAAGATGAAATCCGGAATTATATTTCCCTTAAATCCCCCTATCCAAATCTACCCGAAATATAATCTCTTGTCTTCGTATCCCGTGGTCGTGTAAAAATATCCCTGGTGCTGCCGGATTCTATCACCCTTCCCGAGAGAAAAAAGGCTGTGTCGTCTGACACCCGTGCCGCCTGCTGCATATTGTGGGTCACGATCACGATCGTATATTCTTTTTTTAATTCTGACAAAAGTTCTTCTATCCTTCGCGTCGATACCGGATCGAGAGCGGAAGTCGGTTCGTCCATCAAAATCACCTCCGGCTCCACTGCCAGTGCACGGGCAATACACAGTCTCTGCTGTTGGCCTCCCGAAAGCCCCAGCGCCGTTTTCTTCATCCGGTCTTTTACTTCCTCCCAGATCGCCGCCCCGCGAAGACTTCTCTCCACAACCGCATCCAGTCTGTCTCTGTCTTTCAGGCCGTGTGTTCTGGGACCGTAGGCAACATTGTCGTAGATACTCATCGGAAACGGATTCGGCTGCTGGAAGACCATCCCTACTCTTCTTCGCAGTATCGTGACGTCCACCCGCTTTCCGTAAATATCTTCACCGTCCAGATAGACTCCGCCCTCTATCCTGACGCCGGGGATCAGATCATTCATGCGGTTCAGCGTTTTCAGAAAAGTTGATTTCCCACATCCGGAAGGCCCGATCAGTGCCGTGACTGACCTTGTCCGTATCCCGATATCGATATCTTTCAGGGCGTGGTGGTTTCCGTAATACAGATTCAGGTTTTTCGTACTGATCTTAATATCCATATATATCCTTCTGGCAGAACCGATCCTGATTTCATCTTACGTACACAATGCCGCTAAA
>CAYXKS010000526.1:0-1865 GCA_964465725.1 uncultured Bacteroides sp.
CCACAATCCAGCATTTCGCAGATTCGTTCCTACATTGGAGGCTAAATGAAAGTCTAGGGCGACTTGTGATAAATTTACTTTTTGTAATAAACTTGAATAGTGCATCAATAGCGGAAACGCTTATTTTTCCTTTCGATAATGATCCACAAAAATTGGAAACAAGAGTCAGGATACATACATGTGGCAAATTGTATAGCTGCATATTTGCAGTCTATGGTCTGTATATACAGTCCTGCAGGAAGTCATCCACAATATCGAGGACCTGTTCTGTCCAGAATTCAGCACCGCCGTGGTCTCCGCCTTTGATCAGATAAAGCTGTACATCCTTGCCGCATTTCTTCATTCGGCGATAGAGGACTACGCTGCCCTCACAGTTGACCGTGCGATCTTTGGTTCCATGAATGATGATGGTCGGCGGAATCATGCTGTCCTCCGTGATATTACATTCCACAGAGAGCTTCTGCTTAAGCTCCATATTGTTCCGCAGGTCTACATGTCCCATAACCATGCCTTCCGGGCTGTCCGGCTGGCAGTGCAAAAGCTGGGTGGGGTTGGAATCTTCTGCAATTACGCTTGTGCTCCCGTAATAATTAACAATTCCCTTCACATCCGCAGATACGCCCGGAAAAAGGTTATCCTTGGTATCATCGTGGAGCATACCGGCAAACATCGCAGTGTGGCCGCCGGAGGAATCACCGGAAATAACGATCTGTTCCGGGTTGATGTGATACTGCGCGGCGTTGGCACGGAGAAAACGTACTGCGTTTCTGGCGTCCATAATCTGTGCGGGAAAAGGTGCAATTCCGGAATGACGGTATTCTACGACCGCCACGACATACCCACGCTCCGCGAGTTTGGCAACTCTTGGGAGCTGCGCGTAGACGTCCTGCGGCATCCAGGCGGAACCCTGGACGAACACGACGCAGGGGCAGACCATTTCCTGTTGATTGCGGGTAAAAGGCAACAGGATCTGCAGATGAAGCTTGACGCCGTCTATCTCAGCGTATTCTACATTGGGAACATAAATCACGCCCACCTCGTCGCCTGTGGTCGGAATGATATGCGCTCCCTCGACTTCTTCCGTGAACTCTGGTATTTCTTCATAAGTCCATTCCTTAACTTCCATGATAAGTTCTCCTTTCTTATAGTAAGCGACATCAGAAATTCATTTACTGTTGTACTTGCAACAGCCTGGCTGGGGTAACAGTTTAGCCTTTGGCTTCACTGTAACGCTGATACAAGTATTTTGCTGATTGAATGTATAATATATTGTACTAAGGTGGTAATTCCTGCATACGGTCCACGTCTTTGCAGGTTAAAAGAAGCTGGTCTCTGGAAACATCAAATGGCGTTTTCAGAATGGCGATCAGGTCAAAAAGCTGGCTTACGGATTTCATTCATTGCGGCCATCTCCTTATTGGATGAAATTTGTTATGTCGTTTATTATATTATATAAGGAGGCATGGAAAAGTCAACGAGTCGGTTCATCACGACTGGTTAACTTTATAAACTATTTTACAGTCCAGCAACGTTCAACCAGCCCAGTGTTTATTAAGGTTTTAAGGTGCTTTCAGATGAGTTTGATATTTGTAAAAATGTTTGTATTTGGTGAAAGTGCATATTATAATCATTTTAGGGATTTACGGAATATTAATTTATTTATACCTTTCATGGGAAAGATATAACTATGAATGTATACAAATTCGTGAAGCAGTGGATTTGTTACAAGATTATCGAGGGTTATGCTGGACAGATAAATGTTGTAACGTTAACAAATACGAAATGAAGGATGGTTTGGAGGAGTGGTGCAAAATGGGGACAATAAACATTGTCAGAAGTAAATATTCTGATTATCGTATACCAAA
>CAYXKS010000527.1:0-1860 GCA_964465725.1 uncultured Bacteroides sp.
ACTAAATGTGCAGCCGAAGAGAAAACTTGTTAATCCGCTGTAAGTTCCGTATAATAAAGATATACAGGATATGGGAGGTACTATTTGTGGGAATATATCTGAATCCGGGGAACAGGAGTTTTGAGAAAGCGCTTCGTTCGGAGATCTATGTAGATAAGACGGGGCTTATCGCATATACGAATGAATGTTTGAATACAAGGGATCAGTTTATCTGTGTCAGCAGGCCGCGCCGTTTCGGAAAGTCCATGACGCTTGAGATGCTGGCGGCCTATTATAGCTGTGGCTGTGATTCCGGAGAGTTATTTAAAGGCTATGAAATAGAGAGCCATGCTTCTTTCGGAGAGCACCTGAACAAGTATGATGTGATATTCCTTAACATGCAGCGGTTCTTAAGCCGGGCGAAGGAACAGAAACTGACGGATTATCTGGAAAAGGCAGTGGTCGCGGAAATCCGTAAGGTATATGGTGATTTTTTCCCGGAAGAAGAAACTGACCTTGCCGCTGTCCTGGAACAGATTTATGTGGAGACGGACAGGCAGTTTGTTTTCCTGATTGATGAGTGGGACTGCGTGATGCGTGAAAAAAAGGAAGCTGAGGAAATGCAGAGGCAGTATCTTGACTTTTTGCGCAATCTTTTGAAGGATCAGCCCTATGTTGCGTTGGCCTATATGACAGGTATCCTTCCGGTCAAAAAATATGGCTCACATTCCGCACTTAACATGTTTGCGGAATATTCTATGACAGGCCAGGATATTTTCGAAGAATATACCGGATTTACGGAAGAAGAAGTGAAAGGGTTGTGCCAGAGGTTTTCCATGGATTTTGCCACAACTGAAAGCTGGTATGACGGCTACAGATTTATGAGATTTGCACATATTTATAACCCAAAATCTGTATCGGAAGCGATGCGGCGCCACAGATTTTCCAATTACTGGACTTCCACGGAGACTTATGAGGCTTTGAAAATATACATGGATATGGATTTCGACGGGCTGCGGGCGGATGTGGTACAGATGCTTGGCGGCGGACGCGTCAAGGTCAATACGCGCAGCTTTCAGAATGATATGAGTACTTTCAGAACGAAGGATGATGTGCTGACATTGCTGATTCATCTGGGATATCTCGCTTATGACGCTGAGGAAAGGGAAGCTTTTATTCCGAATAAGGAGATTGCTGAGGAGTTTGAAAATGCCATGAGTGTAGGCGGCTGGCAGGAGGTTATGTGTGTGCTTCGGGCGTCTGAAAGGCTTTTGGAGGATACGCTTTCGTGCAGGGCGGAGCGTGTGGCAGAGGGACTGGACAGGGCGCATGCACAGGTGGCCTCCATATTGACTTACAATGATGAGAATTCGTTTGGGTGTGCCATCAGCCTTGCCTACTACAGCGCACGGAAAGACTACAAAATGATCAGAGAACTGCCGACAGGGCGGGGATTTGCGGATGTCGTTTTCCTGCCGCTGCCTGCTTCCGGGAAGCCGGCGATTGTGGCAGAGCTAAAATATGATCAATCTGCCGATACTGCTATTACCCAGATTAAGAAAAAGCAATACCCGCAGGCATTGGAGGGCTATAGCGGGGAGATTCTGCTTGTCGGGGTGAACTATGACAGGAAAAGCAAACAGCATAGTTGTGTGATAGAAAGGCTCCAGAGAAGCACGTAGCATGTGTGGACGGTCAGGATTCCAGCAACTTGTCAAGTTCTGCACTGAGACGTGCCTTCAGTTTCTCCAGTTCTTCTGCGTCAGGGTAATATTCCTTCGCATTCAATTCACTGCCAAGCTGCCAGACAGGACCGGGCGCAGGCGTATCACCGGCTCTTCTGGGGAAAATATGCCAGTGCATATGAACGCCTCTGCCTGT
>CAYXKS010000528.1:0-1860 GCA_964465725.1 uncultured Bacteroides sp.
TGGGTAAAGACGGCGGCGCCCGCAGACAGCTGGCGTTCGATCTTCCGGTGGGGAGACCCGGATTTCGTGAAGTACCCGAAAGAATCTCTTTACAAGATGATGAAGGAAAAGTTCAGGATGACCGATGAAGATTTCCGGCATTATGACGGCAGCATCGGCATGGAGAAGGTAACACTGGAAAATTGTCCGGTCAGGCTTGACGGGAAACATATCGAGGCACTGCAGAAAATCGTGGGCGAGGAATATGTGCGCACCGATGATTATGCCAGAGTATCGGTGGCTTACGGAAAGACGGCCTACGATGCAATGCGGCTTCGCGAAAAACGGCTGGACAGTCTGCCGGATGTGGTGGTATACCCGGCAAAGACAAAGGAAGTGGAGGATATTGTCGCTTACTGCACAGCAGAGAAGATTCCGCTTTATGTATATGGCGGCGGCAGCAGTGTAACGATGGGCGTAGAGCCGATCAAGGGCGGCGTGTCGCTGGATATGAGATTGCGGTTTGACCATATCGTCTCTTTCAATGAGAAGGATCAGACGATCACCGTACAGGCAGGCATGTCCGGCCCGAAGCTGGAAAAGTCGCTGAACAATGCGCAGCAGCTCTTTGGCGCAAAACGGGCCTATACGTGCGGGCATTTTCCGCAGTCTTTTGAGTACAGCAGTGTGGGCGGCTGGGTGGTGACGAGAGGCGCCGGGCAGAACAGCACCTATTATGGCTGCATCACGGATATCGTATTATCTCAGAAATATGCGACGCCCATCGGAAGGGTGGAGACCAGCCATTACCCGAGAGAGGCGACCGGACCGAACCTGAATCAGATCATGATGGGAAGCGAGGGCACTTTCGGTGTGCTCACGGAGGTGACACTGAAAATATTCCGCTATATGCCGGAGAACAGGAAGCGCTTCTCCTATATTTTCACAGACTGGAAGACGGCCATGGCGGCGGCACGGGAAATGATGCAGTGTGAAGCAGGCTTTTCCTCCGTATTCCGCCTTTCCGATCCGGAAGAGACGAATCTGATGTTACGGCTTTATAATGTGGATGACACACCGCTCTGGCAGCTGCTGGATATCAGAGGATTTAAGGATATGCAGCGATGCCTGTTCCTTGGATTTACGGACGGAGGAAAAGGCTATTCCCGGAATGTGGCGGCGAACATCAGGAGGATTGCCCGGAAATACCATGGCATGAGCCTGACTTCCTATGTGACAAAGAGCTGGGAAAAAGGCAGATTCAACGATCCGTATCTGAGGGATACGCTGATGGATTTCGGAATCGTTACGGATACATTGGAATGTACGGTCAACTGGTCCAACATGGCAAAGGTACACAGAGAGGTGCGGAAGGTCTGCCATGCCCTGCCGAATACCATTGTAACGACACATATGTCCCACTGTTATCCGCAGGGAGCCAACCTGTATTTTATCTTTATCACGAAAATGAGCGGCGCAGATAACTTCCGTGCATACCATACAACGATCCTGGACGCGATCCAGAAGTCGGGCGCGGCGATCAGCCACCACCATGGTATCGGCAAGATGTTTGCACCGTGGCTGGAGGGCAGCCTGGGCCACACGGAGTACGGTGTATTTAAGGCATTGAAGGAATATTTTGATAAAGATTACCTGATGAATCCGGGAGGGACACTGGGGCTGGATCTTGAGGAGACAAAGAAGAAGTATCTGAAAGAGGAAGGATGAAAAGAACACCTAAGGCAATAGCTCTGCGCACTCGCTGCGCTGAGCGTACACGCGCCATGCAGCCCATACAGCTTGTCTGCAGGTGTGTATTGTGTGCATATGCGCAGGTATGCGCTAAGACTTGTGCCCTCTTTTCACAGAACGTTTGTGTCA
>CAYXKS010000529.1:0-1853 GCA_964465725.1 uncultured Bacteroides sp.
CTCTCTTACATTCAAATATCCATGTATACAATATTTTCTTGCTATATACACTTTAGTATGGTATACTGGAAAAGTAAATTTTTAAAATATTTCCAGAATGTCAGCGCAGACATATCTATCATGTCTGCGCTTTTTGTGAAAGAAGGAGGAAATTACTATGAAAGAATTTTTTGCAGGCCTCGTGGACTCGATCACAAAAGTCAACGGAGCCGTCAACAGCTTCGTATGGGGAGTTCCCATGCTGGTACTTCTCGTCGGCACCGGCATCCTGATGACCGTATTGACCAGGTTCTTCCAGCTGTCCCATATCGGGCACTGGTTCAAGAATACAATCGGCGGCATCTTCAATGACAGGCACATTACCAGGCACACAGACAAGGACGACAAAGCCATCTCTCAGTTCCAGTCCCTGTGCACGGCGCTGGCTGCCACTATCGGTACGGGTAACATCGTCGGCGTAGCGAGCGCGCTGATTGCCGGCGGTCCAGGAGCCATTTTCTGGATGTGGATCGTTGCGTTTTTTGGCATGATGACCAACTACTCCGAAAACGTGCTCGGTATTTACTACCGCCGCAAGAATTCAAGGGACGAATGGTGCGGCGGCGCCATGTATTACCTGAAAGACGGTCTGGGTTCTTATAAAGGCTGTAAACAGATCGGTGCAATACTGGCGGTTCTGTTTTCCCTTTTCTGCCTGCTCGCCTCCTTTGGTATCGGAAATATGAGCCAGGTAAATTCCATCGCTGCCAATATGGAAGCTGCGTTTTCCATCCCCGCTGTTGTCACGGGCATTGCACTTATGATACTCGCCGCGCTTGTCATCGTAGGCGGTCTTAAGAGAATCGCATCAGTCACAGAAAAGCTGGTTCCCTTTATGGCTATCGCATACATAATCGGCGCTCTTGTAATCTTCTTTGCGAACATTGGACAATGTGGCGCGATCTTCTTAAGCATCTTCAAAGGCGCTTTCGGCTTAAAGGCTGTCGGCGGCGGTATCGTGGGTTCCGGCGTCAAGCTAGCTCTCACGTGGGGTATGAAACGAGGCGTATTCTCGAACGAGGCCGGTCTTGGTTCTTCCGTTATGGTACATTCCAACTCCAACGTAAAAGAACCTGTCCGTCAGGGTATGTGGGGAATTTTCGAGGTATTCGCCGACACTATCGTTGTCTGTACGCTGACCGCTTTCTCCGTACTGTCCTCCGGCCTTATCGATCTGGAAACAGGCGCCGTCTTAAGCGAATCATCCGGTTCTGCTCTGGTAGGGGAGGCGTTCGCAACAGTGTTTGGTTCTTTCGGCCCTATGTTTATCGCCCTGTCGATCCTGCTGTTTGCCTTTTCCACTGTACTAGGCTGGAGCCACTATGGATCCAAAGCATGGGAATACTTATTCGGTACGAAGTCTACTATCGTTTACAAGATCGTGTTTATTCTGATTATTTATGTTGGAGCAACCATGAATCTCAGTCTTGCATGGGACCTCTCTGACACATTCAACGGACTGATGGCCATGCCTAACCTGATCGGTGTGTTATGTCTGTCACCACTCGTTATGAAAATCACAAAGAACTATGTAGACCGCGTGATCCGCAAAATGGACGTGAAACCAATGCTCTCCGTCTTCCCGGATATCAATGAGGAACATTCATAGAAAATAAACACATCACGATAAAATTCTCCTGCGCTGCTGCACGAGCCCGGAGAAATAGAAGAAATTTATCATACTATAAAATAAGCCCCGCTTGGAATCAACCATTCCAGAACGGGGCTTTTCTTACTGGACATCCTAATCACCAATCAGTACTTGTGCCCCATGTCATCTTTGACACAAACGTTCTGTGAAAAGAGGGCACAAG
>CAYXKS010000530.1:0-1846 GCA_964465725.1 uncultured Bacteroides sp.
CTTAGAACTACTACATAATGCCAGACGCTGTGTACTCGCTTAATTAAATGACATTACTTTGCAAAGATTACGTAAATTGAAACAAAGGACATGCATATATCATGTATCAGAAAGAAATAACAGACAAAGAAGCCGGACAACGCTTTGACAAATACCTGCGCAGGCTGCTTCCGGAGGCGGGCAGTAGTTTCCTGTACAAAATGCTGCGCAAAAAGAACATTACTCTCAACGGAAAGAGAGCCGACGGCAGTGAGAAAATAGCGGCGGGAGACAGTGTTGCAATCTATTTCGCCGAAGAAACACTTACTAAATTTATGGGCAAAACCGTACCGGAGCGCTCAGAATATGATTCGGCTTATGAAAAGATATCGGGAGTCGAGGTTCTGTACGAGGATGAACACATTATTCTATTGGATAAACCGGCAGGGATCCTGTCTCAGAAAGCCAGCAAAACAGATATTTCTCTGAATGAATGGCTGATTGGATATCTCCTTCAAAGCGGTTCCATGGATCAGGAAGCGCTCAAACTTTATAAACCTTCTGTCTGCAACCGTCTGGACCGCAATACAAGCGGGATTGTCCTCTGCGCTAAATCTCTCAAAGGAGCGCAGCTTCTGGGAGATCTGCTGCACAGCAGAACCCTTCATAAATATTATCAGCTCTATGTAAAAGGAATTATTACAGAGGAACATCTGATAGAGGGATACCTTGAGAAAGATGAATGCCATAACAAAGTGTCCATTGTGACGTCGGGTACACCGAATGCCTATATAAAAACGAAATATAGGCCATTGAAGGTTGAGTCAGACAAAACGCTTCTGGAAGTGGAACTTCTCACGGGAAAGTCCCACCAGATCAGGGCGCATCTGGCCAGCATCGGACATCCTCTGCTCGGTGACTATAAATATGGTGATAAGAAATGGAATGATATCTATTATAAGAAGTATCATATAGATTCACAGCTTTTACACGCATATAAAGTTGTATTCCCCGAACTGGATTCTCCGTTTGAAAAGATAAGCGGCAGGACTTTTTATTCGAAGGTACCGGCTGTTTTCGGGAAAGTTTCCAGGATGCAGGATAAAAATCCCGGATAATTATAGTAAGGAACTGTCTCAAAATAATATATGCATCTTGCTTGCCTTTTCCTCCGATAGCACAGGACAAAAATTAGTTACATAGCCTGCTATGCGCCTGATTTTTGTCCTGCACTCTCGAAGAAAAATTCTGCGCAATCTGCACATATTATTTCGTGACAGTTCCTAAACGACATAACAAACCGGTTATGGAATTGAAGGACAGAAAGGGTTTCACATGGCTACATGGAATTCCCGCGGGTTGCGCGGGTCCACTTTAGAAGACTTGATTAACAGGACAAATGAAAAATACCTGGAAAACGGACTGGCGTTGATTCAAAAGGTCCCAACGCCGATTACGCCGATCAACATTGATAAAGAGAGCAGGCATATCACGCTTGCCTACTTCGATCAGAAAAGTACGGTAGACTATATAGGCGTCGTACAGGGGATTCCCGTCTGTTTTGACGCCAAGGAATGTGCGACAGATACTTTTGCGCTCCAGAATATTCATGACCATCAGGTGAAGTTTATGGGAGAGTTTGAGAAACAGAAGGGAATTGCCTTTTTTCTTATTTATTATACACACAGAGATGTTTTCTATTATCTCCCCTATGAGATGCTGAGATTTTTCTGGGACAGAGCCATGGAGGGCGGGCGGAAAAGCTTTCGCTATGAAGAGCTGAATCCGGAATATGTCCTGCCTAAGAAACATGGTATTCTTGTGCCTTATCTGGATGCACTACAGAAGGATTTGGATGACAGGGAGT
>CAYXKS010000531.1:0-1836 GCA_964465725.1 uncultured Bacteroides sp.
CAGATCTACCGCTACGCTGCACAGGGTGACACCCTGACAGGACAGACCTATACGAATCAGGGCGGTTACAACACTCTGGGCACCGGTTCCACGCTGGATACCATAATGTAACCGGAACATGGCAATATTATTTTTAATGTCTACAACTCGTTGAACAATAGCCAGGCATGGACAGATACCAGCCTGGCTATCTTTTTATTCTCTTTATTCCCATAAGTAACTCTCCAAATAACCGCTTGCGGATGTTTTTTAGCATACAAGAAAGACACCGAAATCGGTGTCTTTCCCAATTAGCATTGTCTATTTATCTCTTATGCGAAAGGATTCTCTGTCGGATACGGCAGGCTCTTCGGCTGATTATAACCGATCTCTTTTACATCTACGCCAATATACTTAAATACCTCGAACAGTGCCTTGCCAAAATGTCCGAACGCAACCGCGCCGTGATGAGGATAAGCCTTCTCAACCAATACATGGCGATAGAATCTTCCCATCTCCGGAATTGCGAATACGCCGATACCACCGAAGGACTTGGTTGCTACCGGAAGGACTTCACCTTCTGCCACATAAGCGCGGAGAATATTATCCGCCGTGCTCTGCAGACGATAGAATGTGATATTTCCAGGAACGATATCGCCTTCCAGCGTACCCTGCGTCACTTCTTCAGGCAGCGTTCTTGCCATGATCATCTGATACTCCATGCTGCACTTGGACAGCTTCTTGGAGCAGGTATTTCCACAGTGGAAGCCCATAAAAGTATCTGTATACTTGTAATCGAATTTGCCTTCGATCGCTTCTTTGTACATATCCTTCGGAACAGTATTGTTGATATCCAAAAGTGTCACGATATCATCGCTGACTGCCGTGCCGATGAACTCACTCAAAGCACCGTAAATATCTACTTCACAGGATACCGGAATACCTCTTCCTGTCAAACGGCTGTTTACGTAGCAGGGAACGAATCCGAACTGTGTCTGGAAAGCGGGCCAGCACTTACCAGCGATCGCTACATATTCACGATAGCCTTTGTGTGCCTCAACCCAGTCAAGCAATGTCAGCTCATACTGTGCCAGTTTAGGTAAAATGGTAGGCTTGTTATTGCCAGCGCCAAGCTCTTCTTCCATGTCTTTCACTACATCCGGAATACGAGGGTCATTTGCGTGCTTATTGAATGCCTCAAACAGATCCAGCTCAGAGTTCTCTTCAATCTCAACACCCAGATTATAAAGCTGTTTGATCGGCGCATTACATGCCATGAAGTTGAGCGGTCTGGGACCGAAGGAAATAATCTTCAGGCTGGACAGACCAACAATCGCACGTGCAATCGGAACGAACTCATGGATCATATCTGCACAATCCTCTGCATCCCCTACAGGATACTCAGGAATATATGCCTTTACATTGCGCAGGTTCAGATTGTAGCTTGCATTCAGCATACCGCAGTAAGCATCGCCACGTCCCTGAATCAGATCATTCTGGGATTCCTCAGCAGCTGCAACAAACATCTTCGGGCCTTCGAAATGTTTTGCAAGCAATGTCTCGGAAATTTCCGGACCAAAGTTGCCAAGATATACACAGAGTGCGTTACATCCGTTTTCCTTGATATCTTTGAGCGCATTCACCATATCGATTTCACTCTCGATAATGCAGATAGGGCACTCATAGATGTCTGCTGCATCATATTTGGCCTGATATGCTTTTACCAGAGCCACTCTTCTGTTTTCTGCAAGCGATGCCGGGAAACAGTCACGGCTTACAGCCACGATACCAATCTTTACCTTCGGTAAATTGTTCATATTATTTGTCCTCCTTTTACCGGGATTACCGGTTTCATTA
>CAYXKS010000532.1:0-1830 GCA_964465725.1 uncultured Bacteroides sp.
GGAATGATAAAAATACTTAATGACAGTAAACTAACGAGAATACCTTTTTTTCCCAATATGATACCTGGAAAAGATATGATCCATGCAAAAATAATGGAGCTGATCGGAATCAGTGACCATGTCAGCCTGCCTGAGATTGCAAGATTACAAATAAGACATACCATAATTCCTGTCAAAAGTATTACCGAATAAAGAAGCGATATGATCACATTCTTTGTCATGTTATTTTCTTCTTTTCTTTTCAAGGCAATCAGATTTTCATCTGCCTTTTTTTCATAACTTTCCATGCCAATTTCCTCCCCGCTTAACAACTCGTTTACCGTGATTCCCAATATTTCGCAAAGCTCCAACATGATGGAGGAATCGGGCATACTTTTTCCTGTTTCCCATTTGGATACGGCCCTGTCTGTAATGTTCAGCTTTTCTGCCAACTGTGCCTGCGTTAGTTTTTTCTCTTTACGACATCTGGCAATAAATTTACCAATTTCTGTCTGATTCATTCCTTTTCCTCCATTCCGAAGCACTTTACGTCGAGGAGGCGGACAGAATGTCAGATTTTGATCAGCCTCCTCTTTGAATGATGCAGCTAATGTTATATTTTTTACACGAACCGGCGGTTGAGTTGGGGAGATTCAACCATTGGTTGGATAGTTTTTGACGTCTTCTATATTATTTTAGTACAGGGCGATGAATTTTTCTATCTTGCGTTTTATATTTACTATCTGGACTGTGCGGTGTGCCATGGAGCGGGTGGAGAAGGAGAAGCAGGATTGTCTGTACCGGATAAAAAGGAGACAGGTCGGTCTCTGGCACAGTATATGTTGGAGAAAGGGGTAGAAAAGGCTAAGAAACTGCTGCAGAGCGATATGTCTGTGAAAAATGTGGCTCTGCAGACGGGGTACAGCAACTTCTCTTATTTTTCAAAGGTATTCCGGGATGTGGAAGGGATGTCTCCCATGGAGTACCGCGGGAAGATCCGGAAGAGATAGGAAGAAGACAGAGTTGTAGTCCGAAATTTTTTTGTGTATACTTACAGTAAGCTTTTTTTCTGTGATTTATTTGTCGGATGAGGTGGAAGATGTATCCTGTAAAAGTGATTCATTGGCAGCATTGTCTATAATGATATTCAGAGGAAGAGCACAAGAAGAATATCTATGGCATCCTGATACTTGGACTGTACTTTTCATGGAAATTTGTGTCAGGGAAAACATGGAGGTGCGAGTATGCATTATTTGAACACAAACACACAACTCATTCTATTTCGGGATGTTCTCAACAGTGAGATTTACGTGGATAAAAGTATGCTGATCAGAAAAATATCTCCTATTAATGATGAGAATGCGCTTTCCTGTGTGATCACACTGTGTTATCTGTATGCGCGCAAGGACTATCGGATTGAGAGGGAAGCAAAGAGTGGGAAAGGCTATTGCGATTTCCTGTTCCTTCCGAAAAGAGAAGGAAAGGCGGCGATCATTCTTGAACTGAAAGTGGATGACTCTCCGCAAAATGCGATTGACCAGATCAAACAGAGGAATTATGTGCAGCAGGTGGAAACGTGCGGAGAAGTTTTATTCGTTGGGATCAGTTATGCCAGGAAGGCGAAGAAACACTCCTGTCTGATTGAAAAACATATTTGTGCTCATTTTACATGAGATATTTGCTGTGAGGGCACCATGTGGTATAAATATGAGATATAGCGGAGGATGGAATAGGGGGTAGGTTACCTGAAAGTGCCTGCTTTTCATTGGGTTTGGTTTTTGATAGAATAAGTAAAAAGAACACCTATGGCAACAGCTCTGCGCATTTACTGCGCTGAGCGTATACGCGCCA
>CAYXKS010000533.1:0-1781 GCA_964465725.1 uncultured Bacteroides sp.
GGCGTCGAACAGATCAGCCTGTCGGTCGCAGAAGGCGAATTCTTCGGGTTTATCGGGCCTAATGGTGCGGGCAAGTCCACTACGATCCGAACGCTGTTGGGACTGATTGGCCCCACATCCGGGGGAGCATCCGTTCTGGGACTGGATATCGTGAAAGACAGAGAGAAGATTCTTGCTCAGGTCGGCTATCTGCCTTCCGAAGCGGTATTTTATTCCGGAATGCGGGTAAAAGACGTGCTGAAATTGTCTGCAGACATGAGAAAAAAGAATTGCAGGGAGGCGGCGGAGGAGCTATGCCGGCGCCTGCAGCTGGATACTGCCCGCAAAGTGGAGGATCTTTCTTTCGGAAACCGTAAGAAAGTGGCCATAGTCTGTGCCTTGCAGCATGATCCGGGATTATTGATTCTGGACGAGCCTACCAGCGGCCTTGACCCACTGATGCAGAAGGAATTTTTTGAAATTCTCCGGGAGCGGAATGAGAAGGGGACTACGGTGTTTTTGTCCAGCCATATTTTATCGGAGATTCAGCGCAACTGTACCCATGCAGCGATCATCCGGGCAGGAAGAATCATTGCCTGTGACAGTGTGGATGCGCTCTCGAAAACCAGCGCCAGACGGGTGGTGATTCACGGAAGTGTGGTTCTGGACGGTCTGGAGGGTATCCGGGATCGGGAGGATAACGGGGAAACGATAAGCTTTCTTTACAATAGAGAGATGGACTGTCTGCTGAAAGTGCTGGCGGCCGGACATATTACCGATCTCTCCGTATCGGAGCCGGATTTGGAAGAGATATTTATGCATTACTATGAAGAAGCTTGAAAAAGCTTAAAACTTATACAGCAATCTATGAAATGCTGGAAATTTATACAGCGATCTGTGAAAAGGATGGTGAAAGAGTATGACATTGGTAAAACATGAACTGCGGCAGGGGAAGATTTCATTCATGATCTGGACGGCATCGATAGGCTTGCTGCTTGTAATCTGTATTTTCCTGTTTCCGGAGATGAAAGATCAGATGGAGGATGTCAGTGACGTGTTTTCCTCCATGGGATCCTTCACGGCAGCATTCGGCATGGACAGACTGAATTTTGGAACGCTGATTGGGTTCTATGGCGTTGAGTGCGGTAATGTACTGGGTTTGGGAGGTGCGTTCTTTGCGTCCTTCTGTGCGGTAGGAATTCTGAGCAAAGAAGAGAAGGACAGGACGGCGGAATTTCTGCTGACTCATCCGGTCAGCCGCGCCCGAATTGTCACGGAGAAGCTGGCAGCAGTTTTTGTGCAGATTATTGTTATGAATCTGATAATCTATGTGCTTTCCATAGGTTCCATTGCGGCTATTGGTGAGGAGATTCCGTGGAAGGAATTAAATCTGATGCATCTTGCGTATTTTCTGCTTCAGATTGAGCTGGCGGGCATTTGCTTTGGGATATCAGCATTTGTGAGAAAAGGCAGCGTGGGAACCGGATTGGGAATCGCAGCTATGATGTATTTTCTGAATCTGGTGGCGAATATAACAGAATCCGCCGAATTTTTAAAATATATTACGCCTTTCGGGTATTCCGAGGGTGCGGATATTGTGGAGAACGGCTGCCTGGATGGCATAATGGTGGGGATTGGCTTATTGTTCGGATTGATCGGCGTTGTGGCGGCTTATTTGAAATATTGCAAAAAAGATATTCATTGATATATTGATATAAGGAAGGCACCTGGGGCGTATCTTATTTGTAAGATGAAAAAGGATGATATATATATGAGAAGGCATCAAGAGAGTCAATATCAAA
>CAYXKS010000534.1:0-1772 GCA_964465725.1 uncultured Bacteroides sp.
AGGAATTTAAGGACGATTATACTCAGGTAATCTGTTACGGGATTTCTTTTTACAAAAAGCGCTGTCTGATTCTGAAAAAGTAACCGTTCGAAAAAGTTTAGAGTGTCTGACGATTCGCTGGTCTGGCAGCACAGAATACAACGGCTCGGAAACGATGCCTTTATAAAGTAATGTTCTGGCAATTCCTATTGCCCCTGATACATCTACTTATCTGCGTCAAATAGAATTTTTGCCCCTAAACTTTGAGGTGGATTATGTTCTTTTCGGCCGATATCGTGTAGTAAACATGCCGCGATCAAAATGTCATAATTCACAGTCTTTTCTGTTTTTGCGATATCTAATGCATTATACAGTACACGATATATATGCTCCTTGTCATGGGCCGCATCTTCCATACAACAAAGCATAAAATTCTCGAGCAGACAATATGCTTCTTTATTCATCAGTTATCTCCCACTCTTTAGGCTAAGTTAATGGCATTGGAAATTTTGCTTCCGGTTCTGTATAAGCTTCCATTTATGGCTCCTGCAGAAACCATAAACGGAAGCAGAGATTTGGATTATTGTATCAAGTATTGTATTGTCGCGGCAGGGCTGATTCTCCCGACGCTGACAGCGGTTTAGTCGATCCGTTCCTTGCCCCAGAAGAATACGGCTACTGTACCGGGACCTGTGTGGCTGCCGATGGTGGTTCCGATACTGTTAATCAGAACCTTTCCGTTCAGTTTCGGGAAGCGTTCCTCGATCAGGTCAGCTACCGCTCTGGCGTCTTCGTAACATGCAGAGTTGGAAATATAACATTTGCCGCTGTAGTCACGGCCTTCTTCGATACATTCTTCCATCTTGTCCACGACTGCACTGATGACTTTGCGCTTGGTGCGGATCTTGTAGCGCGGAATCAGCTGCCCCAGGTGATTGACATTGAGGAGCGGGCAGATGTTTAACATGCCTCCGATAAAGCCGGAAGCCTTGGAGATTCGGCCTCCTTTAATATAAAAGGTGAGGTCTGTGGAGAAGAACCAGTGATTCAGCTTCAGACGGTTGGCAAGCGCCCATTCATAGACTTCAGAGATACTTCGTCCCTCATCGCGTAAGTCAGCCAGCTTGTCCATCAAAAGACCATAGCCGGAGGAAGCCGCAAGAGAATCCATAATATATATTTTGCGGTCAGGATACTGTTCCTGAAGGGTGTCTCTCGCCACCAGGGCAGAGTTCACCGTGCCGGAAATACCGGAGGACAGACTTAGATGAAGAATATCCCGGCCATCTTTCAGGAAAGGCTCGAAATAATTGATATACTCATCTACATTGATCTGGGAAGTTTTCGTATCTGCCCCGTTTACCATGGCGGCGTAGAATTGATCGAAAGGCATCGATTTACCCAGATCGTCCAGATGCTGCACGCCGTCCAGCTCATAGTGAAAACAGATATAGGAAATGGATCTGCTTCGGAAATGCTCTTCCGATAAATCTGCTGTGGAAGAACAGCTAAGAATGTATTCGTTCATAAATTTACCTCTTTTGTAACAGTGAATCTGATACTGTTACTTGCTTTCTGTGATTGCATGATGTTTTGAGATACGCTGTACAGGTATGCTTCGGCTTCTGCACGGCACAGAAATTTTTTTCAGACAACCGGTGCGCAGAGGACCGCGGACTTTGTATACAGCGACAGATAGTTAAATCAGTCATTCGTATTCAGATTATGACGATGGAATATCTGCTTCTTGCAGTGTATCACTTTTTAAGAAGGGATTCAATCGTTTTACATTA
>CAYXKS010000535.1:0-1750 GCA_964465725.1 uncultured Bacteroides sp.
TCCGGATTCACCGCACTCCCCTCCGGCGACTCTGCTCCCGGCTCTGCAGGCTGCGGGTCCACCGGCGCCGGTTCCGTTCCCGGCAGACGATAACAGATAACCGGTGTGCCTTTCTCCACATAGCCATAGATTTCCTGTGCAACGGAGTATGGCAGGTTGATACAGCCATGGGAACCGTTCGTCAGGTAAATATTGCCGCCAAACTCGCTTCTCCATGTAGCATCATGCATACCCACATTATTGTTGAAGGGCATCCAGTAAGAAACCGGCGTCCTGTAATTCTCTCCCTTTAATGTCGCATCCCGTTCTTTATATGTAATGCCGTAGATTCCTACCGGCGTGCCGTTTCCCCTGACCGGGTTGCCGGATACAAAATCTGACTCCAGGACACACTCTCCATTTTGGTACAGGAACAAGTGCTGGGCTGTAAGGTTAATTTCCACATAAGAATTTCCGTAATCCGGCGTCTCATAGGAAGCTGCCGTCTGCCTGTAAACAGGAACCCGCTCGCCGCTCTCTCCCCGCTCCAGCATCTCAATCAGTTCTTTCGTCTCCTCATCCGTGTTCATCCACCAGCCGTAATCACCCTGGTCAATCGCCAGCTCTGTTCCATAGCTGGTCTGAAACTTTCTTGGCCGGAAAATCGTATCATACTTTTTCCTCAGGGAAGCCACATACTCTCCCACCAGATCATGGTCGAATGTCACCTGGTTTCCATCCATTCTGACCCATCCTGCTATGGTATTCCCATCCAGAACCTCTTTTTGTGTTCCAAACGTATAGGTGATAACGACATTCACATAATTCTGAAGTCTGGCATAAGTCTCCAAAAGTTCGGGATCTTCCGAGGTAATATCCGGCGATTCATAACAGCCGGCTTCCTCTAAGTCCACCCGCTCTTCCATACCTTCCACCGCCGCTTTCAACACCTCTATGGTTCTGTCACGGTTCAGACGATTTCCCTGCTTCTCGGCTATAATCTCAAATCCACTCCCCGGAACATATTCCCCTATGTACGCATCCTCCGGATCACTGACAAAATCCTCTCTAAATCCCCGCAATTCGTCTATTCTCTCTACCAGAGCCTCTTCCTCATAGAAGGGCAATGCTCCCGTTTCGTACACCATATTGCGGTTCAAAAACCACAAAAGGCCATTCTGTGCTTGCAAAATATTCTGCAGAGGTTCCGTAGAAATATAGGAGATTCCTATCTCACTTCCCAATATTTCCTCTTCCAGAGTCGGCCCCTGTGCCTGACGTTCAATCACCCGAAGCGAGTAATCCTGAATCTGTTCCTCCAATTCCGCAATCGTCATCCCTGACACATCCACATGGTCAATTACCGTACCATTTAAAAACCGATTCCGATAATGGCTGACCCCCGTCATATAGATTCCCAGCAGACAGGCTAATGGTATAATAATGATCATTGACAAAATCAAGTCGCGGTTTTTTCCACCGCTTTTCTTCTTTCTCACCGCTTTATTTTTCTTTCCGTCTGTTTTCTTCTTACTGTTCTGCTTTTTCATTTGTATACTCCTATATACCGTAGTATAATTGATATTCTATACGCTGTTCTTAGTATATCATAAAATAGAAAGCTTGTGTATTTTGAGTGTCTATTCATCTCCAATATAATTAGCATAGAACTAAGTGAAGCGTAACTCTCTTGAAATAGTTATTCAGCTTTCATGCCATTTAATTAAGCCAATACACAGCGCCTGGCATTATGTAGTAGTTCTAAGGGCCG
>CAYXKS010000536.1:0-1745 GCA_964465725.1 uncultured Bacteroides sp.
AGCAAAGATATTTCAACAATCAATTTCTTCCATGTACATATTCTGATTGGCAATTAAATGAGGAAAGCTATCTTGTTGCAATCAAAGCCGTAAGTCTTAATAAGAGTGAGAGATATATGACGTTTGCTGAATTCTATACAGACTGGAAAAGGGCAAGCAACAAGTAGATATTTAGTAATGAGTACTTTTCAGCGGCTCCAAAAGATAAAATTTTTTGTATGGATTCTGATAGAAACTTGTAGTGATTATAGAAACGGTTGGTATGAAAGGAATGCGTACGAATGTATTGTATATTAGTGGCAGGAATGCCGACAGCATGGCAGGATGAGATTCTGCACGATTGATATTAAAGTTTGTTTGGAAAAAAGGAGGGCTTTCCGAGAAATCGGAAAGCCCTTTTTGACACTGAAAAATCTCATTTCAAGATTTCTTGAATCGCCTTGCCATCCGCATTCGGCAGCTCTGCTCCCAGGATTTTGGCATAGGTAGGCGCCTCATGGATAATATGGCTGCCGGAAAGGATCACATTCTCCCGAATGGAGGGGCCTTTGGCCAGAAGAATGGGCTGTGGGCCGGTATTGGGAAGATAACCGTGTGTGGCGGCGCCAAACCGATAGTCCTCATTGCTTAAATCCCGGACCAGGGGACGCTCCAGGTAATCTCCGAAACTGGTGTATCCATCAGTCTCCAAAACAAAGGAAAAAGGACCGCCAAAATGTTCTTCCCTGCGGCATTCTTCTTCGGTATAGATACGGGAAAACCCGTAAACCTCTTCTGACTGCAGCTTTTCTAAAAAGGATAAGACCTTTTTCTGAAGGTTTAGATCGTCCCTGTCGCGTAAGAAAACCACGGCCGACATGCCATTGGAGAGACAATAGGCATCCCAGGAAGCGATCGAGCCATCCTTCGCCAGACGGATGAAACCATTCTCCGCAAAGAGTACGTTCAAGCTTATGTTGCGGCGGACATCCCGCTGTCCATGATCGCTGACCAGAAAAATATCTGTGTTCTCTGTCTGACCGGTTTCCTCCACAGCAGCCCAAATCATATTGAGCCAGCGGTCCAAATCGTCGATCGCAGGAACCAGATGGGGACCGAAGACTCCTTTCTCGTGGCGCACGCCGTCAATATTGGCAGGATGGACAAAGAGGAGATCCGGTTGAAAAGTGCGAAAAATATCTGCTGCGCAGGCCATACCAAAATCATCTCTTTGGGGATGCTCGCGCTCATTTCCCAGAAAGAGATGCTGATGTCTTTCTACAATTTCCAGCACTTCCGGTATAGATCCTGTTCTGGCGAAAGCCTGTGTGGTAGTATCTGTACCGCCCTGAGCCCAGTAATCGGCGATGTGATAATCGATTGCAGGGTTGTTGGCGGTCACCGGCCAGAAGACAGCGGCCGTAGTTTTGCCGACAGCTTTTGCGGCCCGGAAGATATCCGTACATTGCATGAAATCATAATTCCACTGCCAGGGTGTGGGGTCACTGCCCGGAACAAGCTGCATATTGGAAAAGACACCATGATGCTCCGGATACATGCCGGTGATCATAGTGGCATGGGCAGGGAATGTAACAGAGGGATAGATGGATGAAACATTGGTAATTTCTGCGCCGCCCTGAAAGCATTTCCGATAGGAGGAAAGCGTTTTGAAATAGGCAAGGTCTTCTCCGACCATGGCATCAGAGGATATGACAATTAAATGACTCATAAGAATACTCCTTTCGTTGCATTTGCTTCTGAATACA
>CAYXKS010000537.1:0-1721 GCA_964465725.1 uncultured Bacteroides sp.
TTTCGTCTGCGTAAATATGTTCATATGTCTATGTTAATGCCGACAGGTGCCGGTGTCGGAAGATATTTATAATATAATACAAAATATATTGGATGTCTATCATGGCAGAGATATTAAGATTACGTTTTGCCAGTCGTTTTGCCAGGAAAATATCACTTTAATGAGTGAATAGACTTTATACTTTATACCTGAGTTGTGATATACTTACATCGTAGCAGCGCAATAGCAGCAAAAGAAAGCAGGTGAAAAGCTTATAATAAAGGAAACTCACAGACGAAGACAATACAACAAAGAAAGGCGGACAGACAGATGGACTTAAAGCACATTACAGTGAACACGCAGAGCAGTATTCGCATAGAAGGTACTGACATATTATATTTTGATCCGTTCAAGGTTGAGAAGGCTGACCATGATGCAGATATTATTTTTATTACGCATGAGCACTACGACCATTTCGAGCCGGAGTCCATTGCGAAACTTAAGAAGGAAAACACGCTTCTCGTGGCGCCGGAATCCATGAAGAAGAAAGCGTTGTCCGAATCGGGCTTAAGTTCGGAGCAGTGCATCTTCTGTAAACCGGGTGAGACGCAGGAACAGCAGGGTATTACGTTTGAAGCGGTTCCGGCCTATAATAAATTAAAGCCTTTTCATCCCAAGGGGAAGAACTGGCAGGGATATATTGTGACCATGGACGATGTCCGTTATTATGTGTCCGGCGATACGGATGTAAATGCGGATATCAGGAAGGTGCAGTGTGATGTGGCCCTGATTCCCATCGGCGGATTCTATACGATGGATAAGAAGCAGGCGGCAGAGTATATCGCGGAAATAAAGCCCAGGGCAGTGATTCCAACGCATTATGGCAGCATCGTAGGCAATGAGACGGACGGTGTGGAATTTAAGGAGTATTTGGAAGCGATGGACAAGGAAATTCAGGTCGAATTGAAATTGTGAGGCCGGGAAGGCTTTAAGGCGGACGAAATATTTCATTGAGGTGTGCATCTGTTGTGCCGGTACGGAGTACCATGTGCATAGCCGGCATACACAGGTATTTGGAAGGGATGAAAAGAACATGAAACTTGCCGTATTTTTTCCGGGAATCGGTTATCACTGTGATAAGCCGCTCCTGTATTACAGCGGGAAATTGGCCGCACAGTATCAATATGAACTGGTCAGGATATCCTATACAGACTTAAGCCGGTCTCTGGATGAAGCGTTCGGGCAGGCATTGGCCCAGACGGAAAAGTATCTTGAGACAGTGGAGTGGAGCCTGTATGATGAGATCCTTTTTATCTCCAAGAGCATCGGGACGGCCGTAGCGGCAGCTTACGCCGGACGACACGGAATACAGTGCCGGAATATATATTATACACCTCTTTGCCAGACTTTTGACTATGATCCGCAGATGGGCATCGTGTTCCATGGTACGGGAGATCCCTGGGCGGAGACAGGGATAATCAGGAAAAAATGTGAAGAAAAGAATATGCCATTGTATATCGTTGACGATGGAAACCATTCTCTTGAAGTTGCAGATGATACCCGAAGGAACCTCGATATTTTGACAGATGTAATGGGGAAAACGGAACGCTATATCACGGAGTCCATTCAATACAGGCAGTTGGAGGCCGATGAGATATGCCGGGAGTTATTCGCCCATTTCATCCGCCATCAGAACGTTACGAAGTGCAGGCGGAGAGAAGGGGGAGAGTGGGTTATACGGG
>CAYXKS010000538.1:0-1719 GCA_964465725.1 uncultured Bacteroides sp.
CCGATTGTCAATACGGAACCTTGCTACGAGGGGCATAGCTTCGGCTTCCATTATGGGAGGTTTCAGGCGTATGATGTCCGTCGAGTGGCGTGGACGAGTCTGCTGTCCGGAGCTAAGGCGGGATTCTCCTACGGAGCGCATGGAGTCTGGCAGATGTACCGCAGAGGGGAGACATTCAATAATATTTCCTATTCGGGAATGCCCTATGATTGGCATGCAGCGCTGCAGTTTCCGGGCGCCTGGGATGTGGGGTATGTGAGATGGCTGTTTGTACATTATGATATGTTTCGCTTGCAGCCGTCAAAAGCTTTAGAAGCGCGCTCTGAGTTGATTCGTATGGCGGAATCAGAGGATATGGTTGTAATTTACATGCCGTATCATGATGAATTTACAGTATTGCGTGATCTGAGCGATTATACGGTGGAGATGATTGCTTTAGAGTCCAGGAGGGTGATTGTCCCTCTCTATACCGTGAGCGGGGGAAAGACGCATTTCGCATTATCGGATTGCAACGAGGATATGTTGGTAGTTGCGAACAAATGCTGAGAGATACTGCCGGGGAGACCCGGCAGTTATGTAGTCTGTCTTTTCAGAAGCGCGGTGGCGATCTGAATCTTTACGGGAGACTGTCCAGGGTTCTGCATCCGCTCAATCAGACGGCCCGCAGCCGATTCGCCCATGTACTGTTTGGGAACATGAATCGTGGTAAGCGCCGGCTCGATAATGCTGCTGACAGGAGAATTGTCAAAGCCGACGATGGCAATATCGTCAGGAATCGAATAGCCAAACTGCTTGAACGCTTTCATGGCGCCCACTGCGATCAGATCATTGTCCGCAAAGTAGCAGGGGGCAAGTTTCTCGCCGGAACGGATGATGTCGGTCATATCGGCAAAAGATCCTTCCACGGTAGGAGAAAGATAATGCACGATACTCTTGGAAGTGGACATGCCACAGTCACGGATGGCATCGTAGAAACCGGTGGAGCGTTCGGCGAAATTGCAGATCGGGTAAGAGGAGCGCAGGTAGCCGGGTTGTTTCTGTGTCTTACGGAATAAATGGAGAGCCGCGAGGTATGCCCCCTGATGATTGTTGATCAGGATGCTGTCGCAGGGAATCGTATCGAAATAGGTATCCAGCAAGACCATTGGGATGGGCAGCGCCAGGAATGGCCGCAGGTCATCCGAGGTCATCTCTGTTCCCAGCAGGATGATGCCGGCACAGTCAGAGTACCGGATATCTTCAATCTGTCTTGCGAGAGTCTCCTCCTCTTCATAGATGTAGCTGGTTTTCATTTTATAATCCTGATTCTTGCAACCCAATGATACACCCTCTATTACTTTGGAGAAAAAGGGAGTGTCTGCCACGACAGTTCCGTGTTTCTGATAGATGATCAGATAGATGGAACCGTCAGTCTGTTTTTTCTCGGAAATCTTTGAAAAGTCATAGCCATATTTTAAGGCCATATCATATACAAGCTGTCTGGTCTGTGTGCTGACGCCTGGTTTGTTGTGCAAAGCCATCGATACGGCAGCAGCGGAAAGATTCAGTTTTTCTGCCAGTTCTTTTGCAGTGATTGCCATTATTCTTCCCTCCCATATTTTGATCAGGCATATTTACTAAACTTATTATGATAGAAATCGGTTATCAATGCAAGATTAAGTTGGAAATTAAGTAATAAATACTTAATTTTATACTGTAATTAAGATGAAAAGCAGATAT
>CAYXKS010000539.1:0-1710 GCA_964465725.1 uncultured Bacteroides sp.
ACAATGGATGACAACTGATTCATCCCCCAGATTCTTTTTTCTGAAAACACAAAAAAAGTGGTTAATCCCTTTCTCCCCATATTGAATTCATCCCCTTCTCCATGTATAATTTATCCATAAAAAGAAATACTTCTCCTACAGATTCTAATTATGAGAGGGGGCTATCCTATGAGCACTTTAGACGCAACCGTTTCTATGCTGGAAGCAATGCCGGAAGATGCGCGGATCAAAGTCATGGAATTCACACAGAAATTGTTCACATCCAGAAAACCCGCAAATCCGTTTGTCCCAGCCAGCGAGGAGCAGATCCTTTCCGACCTGGCAGAATCACGCCAACAGATTTCCGATGGAAAAGGACTTGATATGGAAGAAGTTCTAAAAAGAATAGGAAAACAACATGGATTCATTTGACGTAATCATCTCACCAAAGGCGTTGTCCCAACTGAACGACTATATTGATTACCTGCAGTACACCTTGCTGAATGACCAGGCCGCTTATAACGTATGGCAGGATGCTCTGGAAACAAGGAATCAGCTCTCAAAAATTGCCAGCAGCCTAAAACTTTGCAGCCACCCCAAGCTTAAAAAAAGCGGATACCGCGTCATTCATTTCATGCGGCACCGCTATCTTATGCTCTACCGAATAGAGGGCGCTACTGTTTATGTGGATGCCATATATCATCAACTTCAGGATTATGAGAATATCCTGGCAGATGAATTAAACAAATAAAGGTGAAAACCAAAATCTTTCTAACATTATAATCAGCAAAACACCAAAGCGCAATGCTGAATATACTCAAGAACACCGCTCCAATTTTACCGGAAGCGGTGTTCTTTATATCATTCGCAGCTTATGAAACTGCTGTGTTTTTATATACTCTTATTTCCTTAACCGGTCACTGCCCTGCCTTTTCTCCCTGGCTCAATTTTAGTCCCTCCGGCAGCACATACTCCAGCATGCAGCTTCCGTCCTCCGCCTTCTTCCAATGCACGAAAACCTCTCCCTTCGGCGTTATCACTTTTCCGGACGCTTCTGTCAAGTATCCCATCCTTGGAGTAATTTCTATTTCGGCAAATCCTGGTTTGGCTGGGCGTACTCCCAGAATAACAGCCGGCAGCTCATAAAGCGCCACCGCTCCCCAGGCATGGCAGTCGCTTCTAGCATCGGTATCGTTCTCCACACAGGTGGTGAGATGGTTATCCAGCATTTCCCGCCATGTATTCCAGATATCGTCGGACTTTTCATACCAGTCCGTCATTTCCAGCGCCCGGAGCAGATAATATCCCATGGCTACGGAACATTGCGGATATTTTTCATTTCCCACTGTTTCCCTGAGCATTTCTTTTCCGTCAACCATATCGACAGTCTGTGTCAGGACTGCAAACACCTGGCAATGCGTACTGTATTCCGGAACGCCGGGGTCGTCCTGGATCAGATCCACTTTCCGGCCGCCAGCCGTGACTTCACCCATACAAAATGCTCGGACCGCTTTCTGCACCTTGATGGCGCGTTCCCGGTATTCCTGCGCCACACAGTCATGGCCGATATACTCTGCCAATTTCGCGGCCTTCTGCAGTCCCAGCACATACAGGAGACTTTCCATCGTTACAGGTCCCTGCAGAATTACCGTGGGGTTCTTTATCCCCGGTGCTGATCTGCAGAACGGTAACTTCCACTGTTCCTTTAAACAACTTGGACGTTAATAATAA
>CAYXKS010000540.1:0-1706 GCA_964465725.1 uncultured Bacteroides sp.
AGGCAGAGCAAGTAATGAAGAATGTCGGAGCGATTCTGACAGAGGCGGGAGCAGATTATACGAAAGTAGTCAAAACGACATGTTTTCTGGCGGACATGGCTGACTTCGCTGCTTTTAACGCTGTATATGAGAAATATTTCAGCGAGAAGCCTGCCAGAAGCTGTGTGGCAGTGAAGCAACTTCCGAAGGCTGTGCTGTGTGAGGTGGAAGTGATCGTGTATTTGAAATAGGCGGAGCTGTAGAGCTGTGCCTGCGTTCATCTTTTAGACGCTGTTTGAGCGTAATGATTCAGGGAGCGATTCAGCTTTCGGCTTCCCTGTTATGGAATCTGCCCTTTGTCGAGGGCAGATTTTCTTTTAGACAAATATATGCGTTTTTAGAGATTTTGCACAAGTAATTGCGAAAGAATTTGGTGTTATTTTATTAATTTAATGATACTGGTATCTTAATTGCCACAAATAAACGAAAAAACGTTTTAAAATATTTGGAAAATATATTGTATTATACTTGACCTTGTGTTATAATTCTTCCATTAAAACAAATATCAAAACAAATCTTGTTTCTTAAATACGGGTGATAGACAGTGAGAGTTTTGTGATTACATTCAGTAGTATATCGCTCGTGATCAGGCAGTTCTGCCGGAGATTCACATTTGTTTGGCAGAGCTGTCACAATAAAATCTAAATGAAAAAATAGAAATGTATAAAGATCAGACGGAGCATTTTTCGCGGATTGTGGAGAAAGATAATTTATAAAATGCAGGAGGAAGGAGTGCGTGTTATGTGCGAAATAACGGACAGAATCAGACAAGAGGGAAAAAATAACGGAATAAAGAACGAAGAGGTCTACATAATATGAATCGAAATAATATTGTCCTTATTGGTATGCCCGGTGCAGGCAAAAGTACAGTAGGTGTTGTCCTGGCCAAGAAGCTTGGTTTTTCGTTTCTCGATTCGGATCTGGTTATACAGAGCAGAGAAGGAAAATTATTGCATGAAATTATCGAAGAGCAAGGCGTAGAAAAGTTCTGGACAGTGGAGGAGGAGGCCAATATTTCCATAGATGTCAGGCGTACCGTGATTGCTACCGGAGGCAGTGTGATCTATGGCAGCAGGGCCATGGACCATCTGAGGGAAATTGGTGTCATAGTATATCTGAAGCTACCCTGTGAGGAGATTGCGCACAGGTTGGGTGACCTGAACGAGCGCGGCGTGACGCTGCGGAAGGGACAGAACCTTGAGATGCTATACGAAGAGCGTATTCCCCTTTATGAAAAGTATGCTGATGTTACAATAGAATGTGAACATCTGAGTATTCGCGAGATTGTGGAGATAATTTCACAGAAATTAAAGTGATTTTGCTTTGTGCTATTGATCTAATCCGGTCGGATGCACATTAGAATTACAATAAAAGTAGGTGGTGATAAGCATGACAGATGGTAAAAAACTTGACCGAATCCTTGAAAAAGTAACAGGACTTGATGAAAAAGTAACAGGACTTGATGAAAAAGTAACAGGACTTGATGAAAAAGTAACAGGACTCGATGAAAAAGTAACAGGACTCGATAAAAGGGTTTCAGGACTCGATGAAAAAGTAACAGGACTCGATAAAAGAGTAACAGAACTCGACGAAAAAGTAATAGGACTCGATAAAAGAGTCTCAGGAATCGACGAAAAAGTAACAGGACTCGATAAAAGGGTTTCAGG
>CAYXKS010000541.1:0-1673 GCA_964465725.1 uncultured Bacteroides sp.
AGACAACTACACAATGTCTGGCGCTGTGTATTGGCATAATATATATTGCTGACAGGAGTATGATTATGGGAGATAGGATATTTCAGATAAATAATTTGAAGAAAACCTTGCGTTATTTAAAAAAGAATGGAGTAAGTCATGCTTACTACGCGGCCAGGGAAAGGATTGAGGAGGAAAAGAGGGACCATTACTGCTATGCGGAACCGTCTGAGGAGATTCTTAAAGTGCAGCGCAGGGAGTCTGTTGATTATTCCTGTCTGTTCAGTATTGTAGTGCCGGCATATGAGACGAGAGAAGAGTTCTTACGGGAGATGATCGATTCTGTCCGAAGGCAGAGCTACGGTAAATGGGAGCTGATTATAGTTGATGCGGGTGGCAGTGATTCGGTTGAGCGTATTGTGGGGGAAATACGGAGGGAGACGGGAGACGGACGCATCAAGTACAGACGTTTGAATGAAAACAGAGGTATTGCGGAGAACACAAACGCGGGAATTGAAGTGGCGGCAGGGGATTATATCGCACTGTTAGACCATGACGATTTCCTGACGCCGGATGCTTTGTATTATATGGTGAAGGCAGTGCGGGAGGGAGAAGAGAAAGGAGAAGTTCCGGCGCTGATCTATTCGGATGAGGATAAGTTTGATAATAGCAGGAGAAATTATATATCTCCACATCGAAAGATGGGATTTAATCTGGATTTGATCCTTTCGAATAATTATATATGTCACTTTACCGCGGTGAGGGCAGATCTTATGAGAAAGCTGAGGCTGCGTGGAAAATATGACGGTGCACAGGATTATGACTTGGTACTGCGGGTTGTGGGTACGTTGCGGGAGACATATCCTGTCCGGGAATTGTCAAAATATGTGATTCATATACCGAAGGTTCTTTATCACTGGAGATGTCATGAGGAATCCACAGCCGCGAATACGGCGAGCAAGATGTATGCGTATGAAGCGGGAAGAGCAGCGCTCCAGGATTTCTGTGGCAAATGCGGATGGAAAGCAGTGGTGGAGCATAGTTTACATTTGGGATTCTATCAGATAAAATATCAGCCAGATGTTTTAGTTGTCAGAGAGGATGTAGGAATCGTAGGCGGCAGACTGTTGGATAGTCACAGAAGAATCTGCGGAGGGGCATATCAGGAGGACGGTTCATGTATGTATGAGGGACTCCACAAGGAGTACAGTGGAGGAAGTACGCACCGGGCAGTGTTAAAACAGGATTTATATGCAGTGGATATCAGATGTATGAGAGTCTGTTCTGAACTTCAGAATGCGTTTGAGGAGATAATGGGTTTTCCATATAGAGAGAGGGTGATAACCCGAAAAATGCAGGGAGGTTGCAAAGTGGAACAGCGTGTTGCGGATGTTTCAGAGTTAAGCTGTGATGAGGCAGGATATCGGAAGCTGAGTATGGAATTTGGCAGAATGGCCGCAAAAAAGGGATATTTGGTCCTATGGGACCCAGAAATAACGCTGACTATATAACGGTAATAATCTTTGTGGGCAAGATTTCATGTCGAGTTCAAAGAAAAGTCATATAGATCGCAAGTTGCTTAATGCAGGAAATCTTGCATGACATGCAGGAATAAAAAGGTATATATTGGAGGAATTTGGAAAAGGGATAAAAATTGACTGTTATATTAAATCTGAATTAGATGATAAGGGATC
>CAYXKS010000542.1:0-1669 GCA_964465725.1 uncultured Bacteroides sp.
TAACGAGAAGGAGAACAAGGATGTGTACATGGTTGCCCTTCGTGATGAGGAGGGAGCATTGATCGGATATTATGAGAAGCACGAGTACCGGAATGCCGAGACAGGCAGTACATATCAGTTTGATTGAAGGAAGATGCTGTGTATTAATCAGATTTTGAGGACGGGAAAGAAGAGATGATTCGACATGCGAAAATGGCAGATTTACCGATGGTTTTAGAAATTTATGCTCATGCGAGAGCGTTTATGGCCGAAAATGGCAATCCTACTCAGTGGGCAGATCGATATCCGGAGGAATCTCTGCTCCGGAGTGATATAGAAAACAGAAATCTTTACGTGATGGAGGAATCAGGGCGTATCTGTGGCGTTTTTGCTTTTATCATCGGTGCGGATGAGACATATGCCCTGATTGAGCAGGGCGGGTGGCTTTCAGACAGCGAATACGGGACGATTCATCGGGTGGCCGGAGATGGTACTGTTCACGGACTTTTGCAGAAAGCAGTGTCTTATTGTGAGAAAAGAATATCACACTTACGGATTGATACCCATCGGGATAATCGGATCATGCAGCATGTGATTCTGAAATGCGGGTTTCGTAAGTGCGGCATTATCTATGTAAGTGATGGTTCGCCGCGAATCGCGTATGAGAAGATTTGAGAGAAAACTCCCAATTCTGAAATTTATATGAATGATGCTGTGTTTCAAATACCTTCAAGTGCCGGATGAGATGGCATTTGAAGGTATTTTATCATGTAGTTTTGCTGAACGGAGTGAATTTTAATATTTTTTTTAAACCGATTTCCTTTATCTGACGTCTAATCAGTATAAGACTTAAATCAGGTGCATCGAATTTAAGAAAAAGTACTGTTGCAATTTTCCGCATTTTATGAGATGCAGAAATATCAGTGACAAGTTATAACCAATGGCATTAAGTTGAGCCGGACTATTATACAATAGCGGCCGTCGCGTATTGACTTGACTCAATGTCACTGAGGTATAACAGATACAGAGGAGAGGTTTGAGGAAGAATCATGGATAAAGACGAATTTATTGAATGTATGATGGAGGCGGAGGCTGACATGTTCCATATTGCTTTCTCCATTCTGCGCAGGGAACAGGACTGTTCCGACGCCGTGCAGGAAGCGGTGATGAAGGCATATACCAAGCGGGATACGTTGAGAAATCCGGTTTATTTTAAGACATGGGTCATGAGAATTCTGATCAATGAGTGTTATTCTCTTCTGCGCCGGAAGAAGAAAGTGATTCCCATGGAAGAACAGGCTTTGGATACGCAGGTGGATTTCAAAGATTATGTACGGGAGGAATATCTGGATTTGTACCGGGCGATCGATTCGCTGAAAGAGAAGGACAGAATATGCGTGCTTCTATATTACATAGAGGATTATCCTGTCAGGCAGATTGCGGAGATTCTGGAGATGCCGGAGGGTACAGTCAAAAGCAGACTGCGGAGGGCAAG
This sequence comes from uncultured Bacteroides sp., assembly GCA_964465725.1. Classification (GTDB taxonomy): domain Bacteria; phylum Bacillota; class Clostridia; order Lachnospirales; family Lachnospiraceae; genus UBA3282. The sequence goes on from CAYXKS010000542.1 coordinate 1,475, forward strand.
AATGCAGTTGAAAGATATGTTGGAGGATTAGGAGGAGAGGAATGAAAAGAGATATTTATAAAGAGATACCAGAGGATTTCCATGACCAGTTTTGCCAGACACTTTCGCGATTGGAGGATACTCCTGTAAAATCCCGAAGAAACTATAGAAAATACGGAATTATTCTCGCGGCGGCGGTTCTTGCCTGCGCTTCCG
>CAYXKS010000543.1:0-1667 GCA_964465725.1 uncultured Bacteroides sp.
CTCAATATAGTTCTTAGAGTACTAGGTTTTGAGAAAAACGACGGAAGTCAGGTATTATATATAATTAAAGGATAAAATCAATAAAAATCATCTAAAAAATTATGCTTCTTTTACATTTTTCCCTGAAATTTATGATTCTAAAAGAAATTGTGAATTTTGTTAAATATTTGTTAACTTAGCGTTTTTTCTTGTGCCCGTCTTTTTGTTCATGCTATTATAATATAGATGTGAAATAAATATTTATGAAAGGAGGTACACATCATGGAACACAACGTTTTTTCCGAAATTACCCCTGAAATTATTCGACTTGCAGGTATGAGTGAGCAAGCCGGTATTATAGATACCGATTTATTTACGAAATACGATGTTAAGCGTGGTCTCCGTGACTTAAGCGGTAAGGGCGTCCTGGCCGGCCTTACCAATATCTCCGATGTGCGTGCCAGTAAGATCGTTGACGGCGTACAGGTTCCTACCCATGGACGGCTTTTCTACCGAGGTTATGACGTCAAGGACCTGGTAGAAGGTTTTGCCAGCGAGAATCGTTTTGGCTTCGAAGAAATAACTTATCTGCTTCTCTTTGACAAGCTGCCAGATAAAGAAGAACTTGCCGGGTTTACGAAGCTTCTTTCCGGTTACCGTTCTCTTCCTACCAGCTTTGTACGTGATATTATCATGAAGGCGCCCAGCAACGACATGATGAATACGTTGGCGCGAAGCGTTCTCACCCTCTATTCTTATGATGACAGGGCAGACGACACTTCCCTTCCGAATGTACTCAGACAGTGTCTGCAGCTAATCGCATTGTTCCCGATGCTGTCCATTTACGGATATCAGGCATACAGTCATTACCATAATGGAGAGAGCCTGTACATACATCAGCCTCAGCCTGAGTTATCCAATGCGGAGAATATATTGCATATCTTGCGTCCTGACAGCAGCTATACACCTCTCGAAGCGAAGATCCTGGATATCGCCCTGATCCTGCATATGGAGCATGGCGGTGGTAATAATTCCAGTTTCACCACCCATGTGGTCACTTCTTCCCTGACAGATACCTATTCTGTCATCGCCGCGGCGATCGGCTCCCTGAAGGGCCCCAGGCATGGCGGCGCTAATATCAAGGTTGTACAGATGTTTGCCGAGATGAAGCAAAAGATATCGAATTGGAGCGACGAGGGTGAAGTGGCTGATTATCTTTTGAAACTACTGCACAAGGACGCTTTCGATCATGCGGGCCTGATCTATGGTGTCGGCCACGCCGTATATTCCAAATCAGATCCTCGTGCTGTTATTTTCAAGTCCTTCGTAGAGAAACTTTCGGAGGAAAAAGGACTTCACGACGAGTTCGCGCTTTACTCCCTGGTGGAGCGTCTTGCACCTGAAATCATCGCCAGAGAACGTCCGATTTATAAGGGTGTCAGTGTAAATGTGGATTTCTATTCCGGCTTCGTATATGATATGTTGAATCTGCCTATAGAACTCTACACACCTATCTTCGCAATCGCGAGAATCGTGGGATGGAGCGCACACCGCATGGAAGAGCTGGCCAACAACGGCAAGATCATCCGCCCTGCCTACAAGACCATCTGCACCGACAGAGATTATATTAAAATAGACGAAAGAGATGCCTGAGTGGCATCTCTTTCTTTATAACGCTTAATTTATAG
>CAYXKS010000544.1:0-1653 GCA_964465725.1 uncultured Bacteroides sp.
TTCCAACACTGGGGATCTGGTGCATACATATTTCCATGATAGCCTGCCGCTACCGCCGGACATCCCCGGCAGAACCGAAGCAGTTCACATTTTGAGCATTTTTCAAAGTTCTCATATACCCGGTATTTATCAAATGCAGGGCCGGTAAACAAATCGTAAAGGTCGTCCGTCAGGGCATTACCCACTTTACTTTCCATACGGCGGCAGGCGTAAACCGCACCGTCCGAAAGAATCGTCAGGTGGCAGTTTCCACAGTTACAGCCATCATAAACATACTCGTCATCGGGATATGCTTTTGGGTCAAAAATTCCTTTTTCATATTTGAACAGCGTCCATAGATGGTCTTTGAGATTAAAGGTTGTTCCTCCGTATAATAGAAAGGCGCATTGCAAAGCGATTCCGGTAAAATACCTTCCTCACACTCATCCATACTGCCGCAGAAAAAGTCTGTTTGAGCCGGAGCTACTATTTCGATCCTCTCTCCCTCAATCGTAATTTCACTTTCATTTAGCCATTTAAATTCCATGTTCCATCACCTCGTTTTATTTTTTTGAATTATATAACATAGTAACCTGGTTTTCATTGATTTATATCTCATATTTATTGTATAATATCGCAAGAACCTTTTTAAGGAGTTTATTCAATCATGAATTTTAATACATCATATAATAAAATAACGACAGATGAAAACTTAATGGAGACAGTCCAGCATGGAAGCATCAGTTACCCATTTCATTTCTATTATGACAATTTAGCCCTGTTTGACTTTAACTGTATTGAATGGCACTGGCATAGCGAACTGGAGTTCGTGTATGTTGAATCCGGCACAGTAACCTTCTGGATTGGGGAAAAACAATTTACTTTACCGGAAGGAAACGGTGTATTTATCAATTCCAAAGTCCTGCACCGCTTCCATTCCCCTGCGGGAGCTATTATTCCAAATTTTGTATGTATGCCTCTTTTTATTGCCCCGCAGGATAGTCTCATATATCACAAATATATTTTGCCAGTAATCTCTTGCTCCTTATCTTTTCAGATTTTCTACGACGGGATCTCATGGCAGGCAAAGGCTTTATCAATCATAAAGCAAATAATAGCAGTTCAGGACTGCACTTCATCCAGAGAACTTGCAACCTCCTCCCTCCTTCAAATGCTCTGGCTGGAAATATACGAAAATACAGACATTAAATATACAGAAAGCTGCACAAATGATTCAGCTTCCTCTCAGGCAAGACTGCAATTAATGATGCAGTACATCCATCAGAATTACAGACACGATATTTCATTGGATGGCATCGCCGGACATGCAGGAATCAGCAAAAGCACTGTATTAAACCTTTTTCGCAAGTATTTACACATTGCGCCGATAAATTATCTTATCAATTACCGATTAAATGAAGCCGCCAGGCTGCTTTCAAATACCGAGAAAAAAATCAATACTATTTCTGATGAAACAGGATTTAACAATGTAGACTATTTCTGCAGATTATTTAAAAAGCATTATCACTTAACACCAACCGAATACCGAAAAAAGAAACTATTATCTTAAAGTCTCATACCGGATAATTTTTCACGCTGTAAGATTTGTTATTACTCTCTCGTCAAATTGTTCAGCCACAAGTATTTTTTATACCTGTTTGGGATAAATGGTAT
>CAYXKS010000545.1:0-1643 GCA_964465725.1 uncultured Bacteroides sp.
ATAGCGCGTTTGTGTCTTTATTCCCATATCTTAAACCGCATAGTCTCAACTTTTGTCACTTCATCAGCCAGCATACACACATCATCATTCACTGTGATACCGGTCATAATGATATCCATCTCCTCCGGTTTTGCAATAAGGAGAGACTTAAGTTCCTCAACAGTAATGATTCCTTTGTCGATCAATCCCAATACTTCATCCAGAATTAAAAGAGAGCATTCCCCCGTATACAGTACTTTTTTGGCAAAATTGAGTCCGTTTCGGATGTTCTGTTTTTCTTCAGCCCTACGTTCCTCAGAAAGATCCATATAATCCTCGTCAGATTTCTCAAAACGGAAAATTTTGATCTCCGGCTCCAATCTCTTCACAAACGCAGAGTCCGTCAACCCCCGCCCTTTTAAAAACTGAATAATGACAACGTCTTCGCCCCTACAGGCTGTCTGAACTGCCCTGCCAAGCGCAGCCGGTGACTTGCCATGCCCTTCCCCGCTGTAGATCTGAATCATGCCTTTTCTCATATTGAACTCCTTATAATTGCCACCCATGCATTAATGCCCAGATAACAATAATTCCCCTGTCTGATAGTATACTCTTCTACACATTTGTCTATTTATCATAACACAATCCATCCAGACGTGCAACTTATTGTTCATTTTTGCAAATATCTGCTGTTCATCCCATTATTCATCACGCTAATCTACTCCTCTTCCACCATCTCCAGCTTGCTGACGGATACCTCGTAGGCCACTCTTCTTTCAAGCTGCTCTTCGGATAACTTCTTCATATATTCTCTGCTCTGTATCCTTCCCCAGATGGCACAGCGGCTTCCCACCTCGAAATTACTTGCAAACCTCGCGTTTCTGCCCCAACAGATGCAGGGTATGTAATCCGATTTGCCATAGGGTCTGTTGACAGCCAGAAGCAGATCCGCAATCTCCCGTCCGAGAGGTGTCTTGCGGTAAATCGGCGCTTTGCAGATATAACCGTCCAGAAAGATCTGATTGGTCTTGGCGCTCTCACTGATTTCCTCTACAAACTCAATTTCCCTTGCGAATACAGACAATACCAGCCTGTTCTTCCTCTCTTCATGTCTGTTGTAGGAGCGGAATTGTCCAACAATACATATTTTCAGTCCCTTATAGTCGTCATGAACATCCAAAAGACGCTCCGACACCATCACAGGAATAATATCCGTGGAATCGCTGAGACGATTCACACTGATATCCACCATATAAAATCCCTCTCCAAAAATCTCGTGGCTGAAAGTGAAATTGCTCACAATCTCTCCCATAATCGCCACCTGGTTGTTTTCAATAACCTTATCTGTCATGTTTTTCTCCCTTCTGCCTGTGCATTTGCAGGAATACTTTATTCCTGTTAGTGTTGTATTATCAATATATAGGAAATGCGATGAAATTAGAACTGTCAGTGATCGCGTAAAAAATCATTTTATGGCGTAAGCAGCCTAATTCCGGCAAAAAACGAGATTTATAGATTCGCACTTGCATGATAGATAGGCAAGTGTTATAATTAGCAGGTTTTAAAGCAAAACTCAGTAATCAGGCGCATTTTACTTATAGTTAATGACATTAGGAACTGTTCATCAATAACTTGTGAATCCTGCTTGTCTAAATCTCCCTCTG
>CAYXKS010000546.1:0-1586 GCA_964465725.1 uncultured Bacteroides sp.
TCAGGCGCAAGGCTTCCTGCTGGTACTCCATAAGAAGGGCAACGACTTTGTCATTTCCATACCACACTTATCGTAAAGTCACCCTCTCACCCGTTTTCATAAAATAGCAGACTTCATCCAGCTTGCCTGCCACATACAATCTGACGGCTATTTCCTGCATCCTTTTGTCGAGCCTGTGATAGCAGATCTTCTCTTCCCACAGAAGCCCTGACAGATACTCTTTCTGCCGTTCGTTCAAAAGCGCCGCCAGCGTTTCATATTCCGCCAGATTCTTTCTAAGCATCAAGCCAAACCCGCATGAAATATACGCCTCTCCATCATTCTCCCCGCACTTTTGGGTCAGATAGGCGGCCAGCTTATTGCCGTCTCCCGTAGTCCGATTACCCTCTCCCGAATTCCTTGTACCTGCACCGGAATCGTTTCCATAACCGGCAAATCTTCGCTCCTTCCAACAGATCTGTGCTCCTTCTTCTTCCTTCGCCGCGATCAGACGGAAGCTGGCCCTGCCGTACTTATCATGCTCTACCACGTACTCAGCCTTTCCCTGCTTTCTGTTCTTAACGCTGTCCGGCTCTTTCGTGAGCACAACACCGGTATCAATCAGATGCTGCCAGACCGTCTTCTGCACACGCGCATAAGGCGTCGGAAAAGACAACTGGTCACAAATCTGCCTGACCGTATATCCCAGATCCACCAGATGACGGATCGCCCCACCGCTGGCTGCCTCATATGTGAAATCCGACAATGCGCTCTTAAAATATTCCTGCTCAGACATAATTCATTACCAGCGTCCTTCTGTGAGTTATCATTACCATTAGCCCTTAACTGAATCAAATTCAATAATTATAAGAAGATTGGTAATAGTTCAGCCTTCATGCCATTTAGTTAAGCCAGTACACAGCGTCCGACTAAACTGTTACGAAGATTGTGCCGCGACACCTCAATATCCTTTACAGACATCCACCCACTCCGTATATCCTGAATACTTCTCCAGTTCCGGAATCGTAAGTTCAATCGCACTGTTGGAGCTTCCGCAGGCAGGGTACACCGTCTCAAACCGCTTCAATGACACGTCCAGATAGACTTCCACCCCCTCTTTCACCGCAAAAGGACAGACACCTCCCACAGCATGGCCTGTCATCCCCTCCACTTCCTCGAAGGAAAGCATTTTCGCCTTCGTCCCGAATTTCTCCTTATATTTATGGTTATCAATCTTAGCATCTCCTGCCGTGCAGATCAAAATCGCCCTGTCTCCCAGCATAAAAGAAAGCGTCTTCGCAATTCTCTGCGGTTCGCAGCCAAGTGCAGCTGCCGCAAGCTCTACCGTAGCGCTGGACACGTCGAACTCCAGTACCTTATCCTCCATGTGATATTCCTTAAAATATGCCTTCACGCGTTCTATAGACATCTTCTTTCTCCTCCTTATTTCTCTGTCATCTTCCCAGAGAATTATAGCATATTATTCCTTTGCTTCCCGATTTCTCTGTTCTCTCCCCGGGAAATTATAACATATTATACCTTCGCTTCCCTGACCGCTTTTCTTACCCGCAGCACCATCGAAGGCTCCACGGACAATTCATCCAGTC
>CAYXKS010000547.1:0-1571 GCA_964465725.1 uncultured Bacteroides sp.
CCACAATTACAAGTATAAGTTCTTACACCTTTTTCTATACATGTCGGATCTTTTGTGATCTTCGGTACATAACTATGCGTATGGTCTGTTTTTTTATCATCATTCTCTGTCGATTTCGAGGACGTTATATCATTCCCACTGATAGTATCCGATTGCTCCTTCTCTAACTCCGTAAACGAATACGTAACATCTTCCCCGTCATTATATAAATATATCGTATAACTCCTGGTCTTATAACCAGCCTTACGTAATGTAACCGTATGGCTTCCTGTACTCTTCTTAAAGCTAATCGGTGCGATGCCGACATAATTGCTGTCTACATATACTTCCACGTCCTTCGGCGCATCGATATACACTTTATTATTCTTACTTGCATTAAGAGTATTCTCGCTGATACTGTTCTCGCTGACTGAAGGCTCCGGATCTTTCACCGGCGCATATTCCAATTCCGGAATTTCGGATTTCTCTGTCTCCTGCTCCAGTGTGTTTTCGCTCACCGAAGGCGTCTCCTCTTCTTTCTTCTTCTCCAGTTCAAAAGAAATCTTCGCATATTCCGAACCCACCTGGATATATTTCGTGAGAGAATCATACCCCTCCGCTTCCATATGAACTTGGTGGATACCATACGGAAGTTCCACCGCACTGCTTATATCCGTAACATTCCCATCTATAGTAACTTCCGTACCCGCCGGTGATACAGAGAACAAAATCTTACCTGTCTTATCCTTTATGATCTCGATATCTCCCACATCCAGCACAGTCTCTCTGTCCCGTTCAATAACGACATCCTTGACGCTGCTGGCGCCCTCATTGGATAGAGCCACCTGGTAACTTCCCTCCGGCACTACCAGCAGCATGTCCTCCGTGATCTCTCTGATCACCGTATTGCCAACCTCGATCCAACCGCCGATCAGTGCCTGCTCATTCCGAAGCCTCAAATAGCCGTGACCCTGCTCCACATTAACGCTGTATATCTCCCGATCAACCCCGCGAATTGTAACACGGTCCTGTGCCACAACATCCATTACTTCTACGCGTTTCCCCTCCGAGAGAATTACCGCCTCGTCCGGAAGATAATAAGTACTGGAACCTATATTGGCCGTCTTATTAATGCCACCCAGATCATAATTATCAATATTCTCATAAACCCATGCGCTGGGAGACTGTTTGATGCTGGCAAGCTGCCTCTTTCCTTTCAGAAAGTTCACATCCACAACATCTCCCGCCCTAAGCTGGGAAATAGTCATCGGCCCATCATATTTATCCGTAACATAAGTTGTTCCGTCATAATACAGCGTATACTGTCTGCCTGCATCCATATTCATGAAAACAACACAACTGTTTTCCTGGTCTACAGACATGACAACCGCCGTATCCGCTGAATCATAGCTTCCCACCGTACTCACACTGAATCCGGTATCCACCACATTATTTTCTTTGTCTTTCGCCATGCCGATATTGAAAGCCTCCGAAGTACATCCCGTAATCAATAATGCAAAAGTAATTACAACTGTCACTGCCTGTAAAATTCTTCCGTGCATTTTGAATCCTTATCCTTTCTATTTCCGCCT
>CAYXKS010000548.1:0-1519 GCA_964465725.1 uncultured Bacteroides sp.
AAATCCTTCGGCAGCGCCTTACGGACTTTAGACCGTGTATATTTGGAGGAAACCCTTTTCGTAATCTGAACGAGTCTATGCAGCGTGATCTTATACCAATCCTCAATCGAGTTCTCATCTTCCTCCCGCAGCACAATATCCAGCTTCTCTCTTGGATAATAGATCAGCGTAGCCAGGCTTTTCTTATCCTTAATACTCAGAGTGTTGCCGAACTCCTCATCGATCTTGCGCCTGACAGAACCGGAACCATTCTTCAGGATATGATTGAACTGCTCATATTCTCCATGAATATCTGTCATGAAATGTTCTGTCCCCTTCGGCAGATTCAAAATGGACTGTAAATTGATGATCTCCGTCGATGCGGCGGCAATCGTCGGGTATTGTCTGGATAAACTTTTTAAGTATTTTAATTCTAGTTCGTTCATGAGTCCTCCATTTTACACAATTTGTAGAAATTCTCTGCCATCACGGAAGAGTTTTCAGTATTTTCCCTCTCAAATCGATACGGAAAATATCCGTTCTTTGGGCAATCTCTTAAACATTTAGCAACTCTAAGGCTGCGTTCTTTGCAGCCTTAGAGTTGCTTAATATTTTTCTTACGCTATCACATCACTCATATCATACATCCCCGCCGGCTTTCCTGCAAGGAATTTTGCCGCCTGCACAGCACCTTTGCCAAACACCGCCTTGGAGTAAGCCCTGTGAGAGAAAGTTATCACTTCATCGGCTCCCGCAAAAATCACATCATGGTCTCCCACTATCGTACCGCCCCTGACTGCACTGATTCCTATCTCCTTCTTTGCTCTCGGTTCCCTCACCTGGCTCCTGTCATAAATATACTGATAGGAATTGTCAAATTCTTCATTGATTGAATCTGCCAGGGCGAGAGCCGTTCCGCTGGGCGCATCCTTTTTCAGATTGTGATGTTTCTCCACGATTTCAATATCGAACCCGGCTTCCGCAAGCACATGCGATGCTTCCTTTACCATCTTAAGAAGCAGATTGATTCCCAATGACATATTTGCCGATTTAAGGATTGCCACCTGCTCCGATGCCTTGCCTACAGCCGCAAGCTGTTCCTCCGACAATCCCGTCGTGCAAAGCACGCAGGGAATCTTTTTCTCAACACAGTATGTGAGCAGTGTATCCACAGCCGGCGCCGCACTGAAGTCGATGACAACATCTGCCTCCACGTCACACGACCCGATTTCCTTATATACCGGATACGGGTTATTAAGCCCGTCGTAGGCGTCAATTCCCGCCACAATCTCTATCTCTTCATCCGCCGCGATCAATCCCGAAATCGTCTGTCCCATCTTACCGTTACAACCGTGCATGATCGCTCTGATCTTTCTTCCTTCCATTCCTCTTTCTCCTCCTGAATAAATCCTGTTCTCGTCTTAATTCCACCGGAAATGAAAAGCGTCTGTCCTGGACACAGCTGCATCCATCGCAGACACTCTTCCATTAGCTATATTTATAAGATACCATAGTTCTGCATTGCTGTCTTCAAAATTTC
>CAYXKS010000549.1:0-1468 GCA_964465725.1 uncultured Bacteroides sp.
TCTGCTGTGCCCGCAAATAAATCTGCCACGCCTGGAACCCGTTCAGCGCCTCCGGTATCATCAGTCCGCAATGCATCAATGCAGCGCCGCTGATCATCTGGCCTTGTTTGAAGGGATGTTCCTTACCGATTACTGGAAGTGTGCGCTCCTCCGGCACTCCTGCAAGCTCCAGACTGTACATACAGTCTTCACGCAATCCTCCAGGCTTCACATACACCGGCATTGGATTCGAACGGACATGATGATAAACCGCGCTCACCAACGCCTCACCACCATCAGGTGATACCATTTCCCATACCGTCGCACTCCCCTCAACAGGGGAGCTTAACCGGTAATATTCCCCATATTGTATCAGATCATAATGCTTCTTAAACATCTCTATCTGACCCCTGACCTCATCTTTTTCCTCTTCTGTCATCCGGTTCACGTCAAGTTCATAGCCAAAGGTTCCTGCCATCGCCACACAGCTTCTTGTGGAGAGAGGCGTTATTCTGCCGGTCTGATGATTGGGCACTGCCGAGACATGGGCGCCCATGGTGCTCACAGGATATCCGAAAGAAGTGCCATACTGGATCTGCAGCCTTTCGACCGCATCCGTGTTGTCACTGCACCATATCTGCGGCGTATAATACAGCATACCTGCATCGAAACGCCCACCGCCGCCGCTGCAGCCTTCCAGCAGAATATGCGGGAACTCCCTGACCAGCTCTTCCAGCACACGATATAACCCCAGCACAAACCGATGTGCCATTTCACCCTGCCGTTCTTTCGGAAGCGCACCGCTGTATTTATCACAGATACTCCGGTTAAAATCCCACTTGATGTAAGAAACCGGCGCACTATGGAGAATCTCTTTCAGCCGCCGGATCATATAATCCTGCACATCTTCCCTGGAAAAATCAAGAACCAGCTGATTTCTGCTAAGTCCCGGTTTCCGTCCCGGTATCGCCACCGCCCAGTCGGGATGTGCCCGATACAGATCACTGTCCTCAGAGATTCCCTCCGGTTCAAACCAGATGCCGAACTGCATTCCCAAAGCATTGATCCTCTCGCCCAGTTCCTTAAGCGTACATCCCAGCTTCTCTTCATTCGGATACCAGTCGCCCAGTCCTGAATCATCATCATCTCTTTTGCCGAACCAGCCATCATCCATAACGAACAGCTCCACGCCCAGATCTGCCGCCTCTCTCGCTATAGTTTCCAGCTTATCTCCTGTAAAATGGAAATATGTCCCCTCCCAGTTATTGATCAGGACAGGCCGTCTCTTATGTCTCCACTCTCCCCGGCAGATGTGTTCTCTGATCATCTGGTGGAAAATGCGGCTGACCTGGCCAAATCCTTTTCCATAGGCCATCATTACTTCCGGCGTGACAAAGCTTTCTCCGCTTTCCAGCTTCCACTCAAAATCATCCGGATGGATTCCGCACACCAGTCTGGTCTGATCCATCTGATCCTTTTCCACCTCCAT
>CAYXKS010000550.1:0-1466 GCA_964465725.1 uncultured Bacteroides sp.
ATTGACCTCTCCGTCCTGCTCCTTCGGCAGCTTTCTTCCATATCCCGTGGCAACCGCTGCCACAAGCATCACCAGCATACACAGGGAATAGTAATTCACAAAAGGTACTGATCCAGGTGCAACCGCATAGCCTTCTCCAAACTGAGCAGATAACTGTGCCGGAATAACACAGTGTACCGTCCAGGGCGCCAGAAAACAGAATACGCACCCTGTACAATCCATCAGATTTGCCCGCCGGTATCTGTTTACACCCGCCTTTTCCCCGATTTCATTGATCAGATCACCTAGGGCCACGATTGCCACGGAGATAACGCCCGTTACCATACTCAATATTCCCACAGATAGCACGATCGTTGTCTCCGTGCTGCGTTCCTTTTTAGCCAGGCGGGATAAAAGAGTTCCCACCTCCTCGAAGAAGCCGCTGCACTCCAGCACGCCCAGAAGCGAAAATACACCGATCAGCATTGCCACCGTGCCTGCTGTTCCTGTGATCGCTTCTATGACCGCTCCGGACACGGAGAATCCGCCGGGAAATGCTATCAAATCCTCCACCGTGTAAATCCCTGAAATCAGTCCCGCGGCGATTCCCGAAAGTATTCCCCATGACAAGGCAGTGATCAGATGCTTTCTCATCATACAAAGTACAATGATCACCACCGGCACTACCAGCATGATCAGGCTTACCGGATTCACTGAACCCTCCTCTGTTCCGACAGCCGGCCCTCCGTCCGTAGTTCTGGAAAAAAGGAGGAACAAAAGCAACGCTCCTGCCGCTGCAGGCAGACTATAACGGGTCCTGGTCTTCACCACCGTTCCCAGATCCGCATGCTGTGTCGCGGAAGAAGCGATCGTGGTATCCGAGATCGGACCCAGATTATCACCAAAGGCGGCGCCTGATACGATGGCACCTATCATAAATTCCGGCGCTGCGCCTGCCATCACACCTACCGGAAACAAAATCGGGATCACGACGAAATAAGTTCCTACTGAAGTTCCCGTGGCAAATGCCAGAAGACAGGTGATCAGAAAGGTCGCCGCCACAAACAGTTTCCCTGTAAATCCTGCCGCCACCACATATGCAGCGATCGTCTGCACCGCTCCACTGGCTGAAATCAGTTTGCCCGAAATGGCCGCCAGTATCACCGACAGCACGATCACGGCAAACATCGGCTTACTCAGTCCGTAAACCAGCGCCTCGCCATATGCTTTTTCATCTTTTGTAAATATAACACCCGTTACAAGTGCTGCAAAAAAAGCCAATACATATCCATTTACATTGGATTGGCTGAGCGCTGCCCACAAAATCATCGCAGCGGCTGCGATAAGCGGCACAAGGCTTCCTGCCTTTCCAAATCTATATTCTATCTTCTGTCTTTTCTGGTTCATCTTCACCCTCCAAACATGATCATAGTATCGCTCTTGTCAGCGTTCATACCGTTTTGTCAGCATTCATCACATCTTCATCA
>CAYXKS010000551.1:0-1373 GCA_964465725.1 uncultured Bacteroides sp.
GCCGTAGCAAAGATCGAGGAGGTGTATGCATAATGGCAGCGATTCAGTATTATGATGTAATCCTCAAACCGGTTATCACAGAGAAGAGCATGGCTGGCATGAGCGAGAAGAAATATACTTTCCTGGTTCATCCGGAAGCGAACAAGACACAGATCAAGGAAGCTGTTGAGAAGATGTTTGAGGGAACGAAAGTGGCTAAGGTCAACACCATGAATCTTGATGGCAAGACCAAGAGACGTGGCATGGTATATGGCAAGACAGCCAAGACCAAGAAAGCTATTGTACAGCTGACACAGGACAGCAAGGATATTGAGATATTTGCAGGACTATAATAAGACATAAAGATTTTCTAAGGCGTCAAAAGACGCCGCCTAAGAAAATCTAAATTATGTCTAAAAGAATTGCTTTGGACAATTCTTCCCGATCGATTTTCTGCACAGCTGTAACGAAAATCGATTGATAGATAATGTATGCGGGCCGTAAAGGTTCCGCGCAAAAATCTGAAAAGAAAAGGAGAAAAGATCATGGGAATTAAGACATATAACCCATATACACCTTCCAGACGTAACATGACTGGCTCAGACTTCTCCGAGATTACAAAGAGCACACCCGAGAAGGCGCTTTGTACTTCTCTCAAGAAGAATGCCGGACGTAATAATCAGGGTAAGATCACGGTCAGACATCATGGCGGTGGAAGCAGAAGATTATATAGAAACGTTGATTTTAAGAGAATGAAAGATGGTGTTCCGGCCAAGGTAATCGGTATCGAATATGATCCGAACAGAACGGCGAATATAGCGCTTATCTGCTACGAAGACGGTGAGAAGGCTTATATCCTTGCACCGCAGGGCCTGACAGACGGAATGAAGGTAATGAATGGTCCTGGAGCCGAAATCAGAGTCGGCAACTGCTTACCGTTATCTGAGATTCCTGTAGGTACACTGATTCACAATATTGAGTTATATCCTGGCAAGGGCGGACAGCTGGTTCGTTCTGCCGGTAACAGCGCACAGCTGATGGCTAAGGAAGGCAAATATGCAACGCTCAGATTACCTTCCGGTGAAATGAGAATGATTCCGAGCGTATGCCGCGCAACAGTAGGTATAGTCGGCAACGTGGATCATAACCTGATCAAGATTGGTAAAGCAGGACGTAAGCGTCATATGGGTATCCGCCCTACAGTTCGCGGTTCCGTTATGAATCCTAACGATCATCCGCACGGCGGTGGTGAAGGCAGGGCTCCGATTGGACGTCCCGGTCCGAGTACACCCTGGGGCAAGCCTGCACTCGGCTTGAAGACACGTAAGAAGAAGAAAGCGTCTAACAAGCTGATTGTGAGAAGAAGAGACGGAAGGTCGATCAAATAAAAAGAC
>CAYXKS010000552.1:0-1338 GCA_964465725.1 uncultured Bacteroides sp.
GTCTTTTGGCGGATATTTCCAGAGCCCTCACGGAGAAGGAGATTGATATTCTTTCATTGAATACCCGTGTGAGCAAGCAGGGGACGGCAACGATCATTGTCAGTTTCGAGATCCGGAGCAGGGAGGAACTGCAGAGAATCATTGATAAGATCAGGACGATTGAGAGTGTGATCGATATTGAGAGGACAATGGGATAGAATCGCTTAAGGACACCAAATATGCAAGTGAATAACGGATGATATAAAAAGGAAAATGATGACTGAAGCGTGAGGTGAGACAATATGGGAAAACTGAAAATTGGCAGGTTGATGCTGGGAATTTGTCAGACGAATTGTTACTTTGTGTACCGGGAGGGTACGAATGATGTTATTTTCTTTGATCCTGCTGACAAGGGAGATTATATCTATGAGACGTTGAAGGAGAAAGGATTTCAGGTAAGGGGAATCTTACTCACACATGCGCATTTCGACCATATATGGGGAGTCAACAGACTTAAAGAACTCTCAGGGGCGCCGCTTTACGCTTATGAAGAAGAACGAGTGTTATGTGAAGACGCGGTCAAGAATGTGTCGGATCAGGTGGGAAGGCCCTGTATAGTGAAACCGGACAGGTATTTGAAGGATCAGGAGGAGATCACAATAGCGGAGATGACATGCAGGGTGATCGCAACGCCGGGACATACGATAGGTAGCTGCTGTTATTATTTTGAGGAGGAGGGGATACTTATCGCTGGCGACACGCTTTTCCAGGAGTCCGTGGGAAGGACGGATTTGGCGACGGGCAGCATGGGGGATTTGACTAGATCAGTCAAGGAAAGGCTGTTCCTTCTGCCGGATGAGACGAAAGTGTATCCTGGACATGGAGACAGCACTACGATAGGGCATGAGAAGAAATATAATCCGTTTGTATAATGATGCTGGGAATTGCCAGACGAATTGTCGCTTTGTGCATCAGAAGGGGCGTATTTCGAATGGCTTGACAGGGTGTTTTTGAAACAGTATATAACGGGTGTATGATTAATAGAGAAATGATGTTATAGAAATATGATGTCATAGAAATATCATGTGGGCGGTTGTGTCAATAATCAATCGCCTATCTCAATGTAGAAGGGTAACAGTTCAGCCCAGGACTTTGCACTTGCTGCAAAGTCCGTGAGAACATGTAAATTCAGGCAAAAGGGAATCTGCCCCTCGCCGAAGGCGATCTGGAATGGGCAGATTCCGTAACAGTGAAGCCAAAGGCTGAACTGTTACGTAGAAGGGAAAAGTCGTAGAATGGAATCATCCAATACCAAAATGCAGATACTGAACAGGGATGTTATTAAATATATTGCGATGC
>CAYXKS010000553.1:0-1288 GCA_964465725.1 uncultured Bacteroides sp.
CTAAATGACCTTGATTCAGCGGAAGTTCATATGGCTGTCAAAGAGTGCAAAAAAACACATTCATTTGAATAAGAAAATACATTTCTAATCCGGGAATTCTATTATAGCATGATGCCAATGGGTAACAGAATTTTACACTGATTCAACCCTGGGAAAGGCAAGGTATCATCATGGAACGGCTCATGCTCGATATGCACTGGTTTTTAGGACGTTTTCGGAGAATTTTCTTTATGGCGCTGCCTGAAAATGAGGCGGATTACGAGAAGAGCCGCAGGCGCTACATCGCAGGCGACGCGGCAACACAGACAATCGCCCAGCTGGCGGGAGGCACATTCCTTGTCTCTCTCATGCTCTCTGTGGGCTTCTCAGATGCACAGGCGGGAGTATTGACTTCTGTTGCCAGTCTGGCTGCACTTTTTCAGCTCTTTACCATGAGAATGGTCAACCATTTGCAGAAAAGAAAGCTGTTTGTCTGTCTGATGACCGTGCAGAAACTTTATCTGGCATTCATCTTCTTTATTCCGCTGCTCCCGGTACCGGACAGTACCCGTCAGCTTCTGGTGATTGCGGGCTATTTTTTTGCACAGATTTGTTCGCAGATTGGGACGCCTGCAACACAGGACTGGATTGCTTCCCTGGTGCCCGCCAGACTGCGGGGTAACTATTTTTCCAGGAAAGACGCGGTCTGCGTTTTTGTCACGGTCACAATGATGTTGCTGTCAGGAATGATTATGGACACCACCGCCGGAGGGCGGCAGAATGCGGGTTTTATGCTGAATGGAAGTATGATTCTGATCCTGGTGATCCTTAACGCCTGGGCCTTCAGCTGTATGAAGGAACCCCGTCAGGGCATAATCAATGCCCAGGGAAAGGAAATCCACGGCAAGCTGAAACATAAATATCCAAAAGCCGAGACAGCATACAACGGAAACCTGCTGGAAGAAGTGAAGGAAGCCTTTGGCAAGGCCGACTTCCGGATGGCTTTTATCCTTACGCTTCTCTGGCAGACTTCCTTCTATTGTGCTTCGCCCTTTAACACCAGTTATCAGCTGGTGGAATTGAAGATGCCCTTTACCTTTATCATGATCATCGGTTTCCTGGGAAATATGCTGCGTATCGCCATTACGCCGCTTATGGGAAAGTTGGGAGATAAACACGGCATGGCTTTCCTCTACAAATATTCCCTGGTCGGGATCTTATTGTACTATCTGTTTTTTGCCCTGGCTGTCCCCTCCAACGCCTATCCCATGGTGATCCTGGGGACAGTCTCCTCCGCGCTGGGATGGAG
>CAYXKS010000554.1:0-1286 GCA_964465725.1 uncultured Bacteroides sp.
GGAATCTCAACGCCGTACTCTTCCTCAAAAGCCATAACAAGCTCAAACAAATCTAAAGAGTCAGCACCCAAATCGTCCTTAAAAGAAGATTCTTCTGTAATTTCTCCTTCAAAGTTTAACTGTTCCTTAATAATCTCGACAACTCTCTCTAACATTTTTTGATCTCCTTTTCGCTGTTTGAATAATAGTTTGACATTCAAAGTATATTATCTACACCTATGTTTGTCAACCTTAATTTTACGGGTTTTCTACATTTTGTCAATTCACTTTGACAATAAAAATGGATAAATCTGTTATTACTGTTATTATTTACAGCCAATGCTGCTCATAACAACGGCATTTGCGCATTCCAGATCGCCTGCAGCGAAGCGCAAATGCTTCAAAACCTACTGTATTGGGTCGCAAATGCGCAGTTAATACGCATTTCGACTGTGAATAATGGCATAAATCTCTCTCTTTGGTACTCCCCTGTCCTTTGCAACCTTTTTCATGGCCTCCTTTTCATCGAAACCAGCTTCTTTATAGTATGCCATATGGTCCTCTATGCTCATCTCCCGCCATGTTTCCTGTTCTTCCGCTTTCTTACACGCCAGACTCTTACCCTCAATCACCAACACATATTCTCCGCGGGGTTCCTCCGTCTCATACATAGTAAGTGCGTTTTCAATCGTAGTCGGGATTATTGTCTCGAACTTCTTGGTCAGCTCCCTGCAAAGCGTTAACTTCCTGTCTCCCAGCGTCTCAGCCAGCTCTTTCAATGTACGTACCAGGCGATGAGGAGCTTCATAAAGTATGATTGTCCTGGACTCCTCCTTCAATTCCTCCAGGATCGCTGCCTTTTCCTTTTTATCTGAGGGAAGAAAAGCCTCGAAACAAAATCTGCGGGTACTGAGTCCCGATAAAGTGAGCGCCGTGATACAAGCAGCGGCTCCTGGCAGCGATGTAACCGCAATTCCCGCCTCATGGCACTTCGCCACCAAAACCTCCCCCGGATCTGAAATTCCGGGTGTACCGGCGTCTGTGACCAGCGCTACATTTTTCCCCTGAATCATCTGAGTCACAAGATAGTCTGCCTTGTCTACTTTATTATATTCATGATAGCTGGTCATAGAAGTCTTTATTTCAAAATGATTCAGCAGTTTGATACTGTTTCGCGTATCCTCGGCAGCAATCAAATCCACACTGCGCAGTGTCTCGACCACCCTGGGCGTCATATCGCCAAGATTACCAATGGGCGTCGCGCACAAATATAACATTCCTGCCATGATTATCCTCCTGCTTTCCTC
>CAYXKS010000555.1:0-1281 GCA_964465725.1 uncultured Bacteroides sp.
AAAAACTCATCGACGGAGGCATATTCCCTGATTGATATTCCGCCTTCTGCAATAATTCCCCGTATGATTTCTTCCAGTTTCCTGCAGCGAAGATCCAGGGCACACAGAGAGTCGGGGTCAAAGGAATCCAGCAGATTCAATTCCTCTATCTGAAATTCCCGGGAGATCACGATCAGCTCATCCTGAAGATTACATGCATCAGTATATGCTTCTTCTGCCATATGATTTGCGCAGAAATAGTGGATTCTTCGCCAGGTCAGGCTCAGTTCCTGATACCAGTCGGCCAGACCCTGATAATTGGTGATTTGTACGTCTTCTTCCTTTTCTTCTGATGAAGGTTTCCTACCGAGGACAAATTGTCTGACGGTACGGATCAGGCTGCGCACAATTTCCCTGATTTTGGCCGGTTCATTGGCATGCAGAAGCATGCGCGCATATTCAAAGAAGGATTCCGGCACAAGAGAAAGACCCGGACAGTGATACATTCTGTTTTCGGGACTGCCCGTATATGCCTGCGCTTCGCTGTAGATCGGAGAGTCTGTAAAAGTATGGTTCATATATGCCACGGCCTGAGACAGATACAGGTGAATGCGTCCGGCCTCTGAGCGTGCACGGTAAGACTTCTCCTCGAAGAGCAGTGTACGGTAAAGTTCCATGGCAGTGTCAAGACGTTCCAGCGCTTTGCGGTAGACAAACACAGGATCTTTGAGGTTTGCTTCCAGTTTCCGCTGCAGGGCATGGAACCGGTCAGAGTCTTCTTCTGATCTGGCATATAGGATTTCTGCATTGGATAGAATGATAGTCATTTCTTCCAGTTCAACGGATTTTTCCATGCGCTCCCATGTTCTTGGATAAAGGTCATGCCCAATGCCGTCGATGATGAATGTCTGCGCCAGCCCGTAGCCTCTTCCTGTCCTGGGTATGAAGTAATCGAATATTTCTCCGTGTCCGTCATGATCGGTGGAGTGGCCTTTGACAGCGATTAGCAGGGAGATATCATCCTTGTACTCTGTTTCTATTTTATTGACAGCCCATTTTGTCAGAGAATGGCTGATTTCCAGTATTGTTTTTTCATTTGTTTTCATAATTTTTTACCTCCGTTTATGAATTGAATTACTTGTGCCCTCTTTTCACAGAATGTTTGTGTCAGGAATGACATGGGGCACAATGTGATGAAAAGTTTCCAAAGACGTCTTATGCTATTATCATAGCCGGAAATGGTGGCTTGGGGAAGTGGCGAGAATATATTAAATTATATTCGCCCCTTCTGACTTGCACCGT
>CAYXKS010000556.1:0-1279 GCA_964465725.1 uncultured Bacteroides sp.
TGAGATAGGGATGTCGAACATTTCTGATATCTGGCCGATTGTATACATATCATTCTCCTTTATTTTCAGATTTTTTCTTGACCTAAAGTCAGGTTAAGGTATTATAATTCAGAATATATCAGCGGAGCGGGAAAGTCAACAAGGAGGCCAAAGTCTGAACTGTTACGGGGTAAAAGAGTTACTATTCACGGCTGATATGTTACTATGAGCGGCCAGACCGCGAATAGAAATGTAAAGGATGTATTACAGAGGAGGTGTTGCGTTTGAAATACAGAACTAATAAGAAGACAGGAGACCGAATCAGCGTGATCGGCCTCGGTACCAGCTACATAGCAGAGGTATCAGAAAAAGAAGCGGTAGCGGCTCTGCTGCTTGCTCATGAAAATGGTATCAACTATGCGGATTTGGCAACCGCCGGAGCGAAAACTTTTGCATACTACGGAAAGGCTTTCTCCGAGCTGAGGAAGGATATGCTATATCAAGTCCATTTTGGAGCGAATTACGAGACGGGAGAGTATGGGTGGACGACTAATCTGGAGAAAGTCAAGGTGCAGGTTGACTGGATGCTTCGCAACCTGAAAACCGATTATGTGGATTATGGCTTTATTCACTGTCTGGATTCGGCAAAGGACTGGGAAAGCTACAGGGCAAATGGAGTGCTGGAATATCTGCTGGATATGAAGCGGCAGGGTGTCGTCAGGCATATCGGTTTGTCTACCCACACGCCGGAGCTGGCAAACCTTGTTTTGGACGCTGGGATTGTAGAACAGTTGATGTTCTCAATCAATCCGGGATATGATTACCATCATGGCGACTACGCCAACGGGAGTTCTGATGAGCGGATGAACTTGTACCGGCGATGCGAAGCAGAAGGAGTTGGAATCTCGGTGATGAAACCTTTTTCCGGCGGTCAGCTTTTGGACGCAAGAACATCTCCATTCAAAAAGGCGCTCACCAAGTACCAGTGTATTCAGTATGCTCTGGATAAACCGGGTGTATTGACTGTGTTGCCTGGAATACGCGGTGCAGACGATGTCAGGGAGCTTCTGGGTTTTTTGGATGCTTCACCGGAAGAAAGGGATTATGGGGTTCTTGGCACATTCACGCCTCGAGACGCGGTTGGAAACTGTGTTTACTGCAATCATTGTCAGCCTTGTCCTGCCGGATTGAACGTAGGTCTGATCAACAAGTATTACGATCTCTCCCTGGCTGGGGATGATATGGCGGCAGACCACTATGCCAAGCTGGAAAAACACGCTTCGGATTGTATGGACTGCGG
>CAYXKS010000557.1:0-1273 GCA_964465725.1 uncultured Bacteroides sp.
GCTGCGGGGTATTTCACTAGTAAACGGTATAATAAATTCTGTTTACTATAAAATATTATAAATAAGTATATGACATGCTGTCAGTTTATAGAAGATATCATAGCAGATTGGGATGAAAAGTCAAAATAAGAATTCCATAAATATTTCTTAATTTTTCATGAAAAATTATCCATTATGTTCAATATAATTTGTGAAAAATATTTTATCTTTTATACTAAAAACCGAATACGCTGCCCAAGACACGAGACACTGATCCAGTCAGATTTCAGATATACCTCTCCGTCCGTATGTACCCACAGTGGAGAGGAAGTTTTGAGCTGGACAGAGGAGGCCGTGTAGTGATTGATCTTTGGAAAAAGATAGTGTTTGCCAAAAAATGCAGTTGGTAAGGCCATCAGAATCAAGAGCTTGGGCAGGTCTCCTACAACGCACAGATCCAGAAGACCGTCGCTGTCGTCTGCCTGCGGGCAGAAACAGAAGCCGCCGCCTTCATATGGATGGATCATAAACGCCGTAAAGAGCAATTTGGGTACGAAGATATTTTTCTTGCCGTCTAGCGTTATTTCACAGGAAATGGCCTTTGCGGCAAATAATTGTTTCAAGGCAATGCACAGGTAGGTCAGTTTCCCCAGCCTTAATTTGTTTAATGTGTCTTTAATAGGAGAAGAAAGCGCTTCCTCGCAGACAGCGGCGTCAAATCCGATTCCACTGCTGACAACAAAGTACCTGCTCTTATGGACAGGGCGACTATGCAGTCTGGAAGTGACTTCGGAATTGCTTTCGTATGTCAGGATTCCCAGATCTACCATATGAGCGTGAGTGCCATCAAGGATTTGCAGCAGAAGCTCTTCAGGACTGTGGCTTAGTTTCAATGCCCTGGCGAGATCGTTGCTGGAACCGGTAGGAATATAACCAATGCTTACCTTATCAAAATTTTCAATACCCTGCAGGGCCTCATTGACTGTGCCGTCACCGCCGAGCACGATCAGATTGACAGGCTGTCCTGATGAGGTGATTTGCCGTGTCAGCTCCGCGACATGCCCGGTATAAGTTGACTCATAGAGGTTATATGGAATTTCTTTCTCGTCCAGAATAGATTTCAGTGTCCGCCATATGGATAATCCCTTGCCGGATTTAGAGGTCGGATTTATGATGATATGGTACATAGTCTTCCAAATTCTCTCTTTCGTACAGTTTATGGAACGATATTACATTATAGAATAGTATAACATGTTCCATATAGTTTTTACCAGCGGCTATTACACAGAAAGCC
>CAYXKS010000558.1:0-1246 GCA_964465725.1 uncultured Bacteroides sp.
TTCATACTTCACTTGACGCAATTCTCACATTAGATTATAATTTGTATATAATATTCAAATTTGAACTTATGGAGATGTTGATATGCTGACAAAGGAAGAAATGCTAACAAATACGTGAATATTTCAGGCGGATATTCCGATAGGATGGGGATCTTGTCTGATCCTGACTGTCGGAACTACATGCTATAATTTTTGTAAACAAAACAATATTTGGAGGAAGATTATGTCCGAACGCGAAGAAAAATTTGAAAAAATGTTTCAGGCAATCCAGAAGGAATATACTGAAACTGTAAATAAAATGGAGAAGTTAAAGATGGAGGGTAAAGTAAAGACCGTAACCTACAGACAACTTACGAGTACAAAAATCATGCTTCAAAATATGCTCTCAAGGTATGAAATCTATGGACTCCTAGAGCGATAAATTTAGGCATCTCGCCGCGGACGTTTCAGGCAAGCCCCTCCCTCTACCCTCTCACAACATAGAATTCCTGCTCCCCTCGTTGCTGAACAAATTATCTCCTGAAGCGCTTATTGAAAGCCCAAAAATTTCATGCTCATAACTTCTTTACTTTTTCTTTAAAGTCTGCCAGATACCGCTGGGTCAGATCGATATAGATACTCTTCTCTTCATCTGACCATGACGCAAATATCTCATTTTCTATTTCGATCACCTTAAGAACCGTATCTTTGGCAAATTGCCTGCCTTTTTCAGTAAGGTACACTTTCTTTTTCCTTCCCCCAGAGGCTTCCAGATAAATAATCCCTTCTGATTCCAATTTCCGTAATGCAGAATTGATCGTCTGCTTGCTGGCTCCGGATGTAATATCGCCAAGCATACATTCCCCACCGCAAGCACAGAGCATATAAAGGACCAGCATTGCACTGTCAGACATTCCCAGCCTAAGCGCCGCATCATGGTAAGCAGTATCAATTTCTGATGTCAACAGATTAAACCGCTGCATCTGCGCATTGATATAAAATTCCATATCCATCCTCCTCGTATACTATAATAAACGACATAACAAATTTCTGTTTCCAGCTCTTGTAGAAACCATATACAGAAGCTTCTGCAAGGTCGAAAACGAAATTTCTAATGTCATTAACTATAATATGATTTTGTACTCCCGCAGCAATCAATATAGTGCGATTTCGTACCCTTGTCAATCTTTTTTTATTTATGATTTGCCTCTGTATAAACCATTTATGATAATGTCTTAATAAACCACAAATGAAAATGTCTCAAAAA
>CAYXKS010000559.1:0-1238 GCA_964465725.1 uncultured Bacteroides sp.
TGGCAATGATTATGGTAGTAGCGGGGCATCTAGGCTACAACATTATCACAGTAGGGGATTTGTTCCCGTACTATTCTTTTCATGTTCCCCTGTTTATGTTTATCTCCGGCTACCTTTACAAGGAGACGTCGCAGGAGCATCCTGTCGCTTATGTAAAAAAGAAGGTGCAAAGACTTCTTGTGCCATACTTTATCTGGAATCTTGTCTATGGTCTGTTCGCGTGGCTGATGCGGGCGGGTGGCTTTACCATGGGAGAGGAGATAAGCCTTAGGACATTGTTTCTGGCACCTTTTATGCATGGGTATCAGTTTATCTACAATTATGCAGCATGGTTTGTGCCGGTTCTGTTTGTTATTGAGATGATGAATCTGACTATGCGTCTCGTGATGGAACGGATTTTGGGAAAACTTTCGGACAAGAATTTGCATGGTGCGAAGGAGCGGAAGGCGAGTGGAAGTTTGGAGTGGCTGTTTCTGACCGGAAGCCTGGCGGTCGGTATGGTGGTGGTGTATCTGGCGATCGGAGGACATGTCTGGGGGAATTATAAGGCTCCAGGCAGGATCCTTTTTCTCTATCCATGTTTTCAGATGGGGCAATTCTACAAGAAGAAATTGGAGCGGCATGATACCCTGAAAAACCTGCCATATTTTACAATCGTGCTCGCGATACAGGTATTGTTGCAGATATGCTGTAATGGATTGGCGTTCAGTAGCGTGTGGTGCACAGGATTTGCCAATGGGCCGGTTATTCCTTATGTGACAATAGTGTCAGGAATTGCGTTTTGGCTTCGGGTTGCCAAAATTCTGACGCCGATTGTCGAATCAAACTGGGCGCTGCGTTATTTAGGGCAGCACACATATACGGTGATGATGCATCATGTAATGATTTTTATGCTGATTAAGATGCTGATAGCGGGGATTGCCGCGGGAACGGGAGCCTGTGCAGATTTTGACTTTGAACAGTTCCATTCGAATATTGATTATGTGTATCTTGTAAACGGAGCGGAGCATTTCAAGATGGTATATCTGGCGGCGGGGATTGCAGTGCCGCTGTTATTACGGTATCTTGCAGACTGTGTGAAGAATAAGAATAGGTAAAGTAACAGTTCAGCCCAGGACTTTGCATTTACTGCAAAGTCCGTGAGAACGTGTAAATTGGGTCAAAGGGAATCTGGTCTACACTACGTTCCGGTCGTTGCCGAGC
Source organism: uncultured Bacteroides sp. (assembly GCA_964465725.1). Lineage (GTDB taxonomy): Bacteria > Bacillota > Clostridia > Lachnospirales > Lachnospiraceae > UBA3282. Next base: position 1,204 of record CAYXKS010000559.1, read on the forward strand.
AAGTGCCACTGGCACTTGACAACCCTCGCCGAAGG
>CAYXKS010000560.1:0-1204 GCA_964465725.1 uncultured Bacteroides sp.
TAAAACAGGCGCCAGCCAACCGAATGACCAACACCTTGTTCTTTTTAAAAAGGATATCAAACTTCACCCAAGAATATCAAAGATATCCATCTGCCCATCCTTCCATGATTTCTGCTCTGCCGCCTTTATTACGTCTCCTTCTCTCACATCTCCAATTAAAAACGGTGATAACGCATTGTGCGCTTTCCTGTTTCTCTCAACAACTTCTCTGTCATAATTCGCATAGCAGTACAGGCAGCCATGTCCGCAGGTATTATACGCTCCGATATCCGCCCCAAGCAGACAGGAGCACTCACTTCGGGCGTATCTCTTCCCCGGCACGTTCAGTCTGCAGCCAATCGCTCTCTCCAACACAGCCTGTGACATACATCCGTCCGCATCCACATTCTCCCGGACAAGAGCCGCATTCTCACAGCACAGATGTATCTGCAGATTATTCTCCTTTGCAGTTTTGGAAAATGCTTCCACGAGTATTTCCTGCTCCTGCCCCGTGACACTGCGTATTCCCCGAAAATTCCGTTTTGTCTTCTCATACAGATCAATGAAACTTATAACGCACTGGTCCGTATATTCCGAAAGAGCTTCCGCCATGCGGCCAAACTGCCCGATATGATACGATACCGAATACTCTTCCGTAATAAAAACAGGATCATACCGCCAACTTATTCTCTGTCTGCCGACTATCCTTGAAAGCCTCTGAAAGGAACGAATCACCTGCTCCTTCGGCGGAACACACGGCTCGATATCCTTCCCGTACGGAGTAATCGTCACGAACCAGAAAGTGCTGTATGGCGCCAAAAGCGATATCCTCTCAAACATAGGCTCCGGATTCTTACTGCAAAAGATCATGACATCTATCAGTTCCGGACTCAACAGGTATCTTGTGACCTGTGACGGATAGTAAGGATTACGCGAAAGGACATATCCCGCCTCGATGCGGTTGTAGAACCATTCACTATAATATGCAGGTATATCTGTCCGGCTTCCTGTATTCAATATCATTCCATCACACACCTTTGATACTTATTCGGATTGATGCCGTCTGCACCATTAATCTGTCAAGATATCTTTCCCGCAGCATCCCTGGCTGCTTCCATAGATTCTTTCCATTGTTATCATATCATCCGACACTGTCTGAAATCAATTCCAAACCTTAAAAACAGGGAGGTTTTATTTGCTGCACCGTTACTATTCACGGCTTAGC
>CAYXKS010000561.1:0-1198 GCA_964465725.1 uncultured Bacteroides sp.
CTCTCCTTCATACGAGGATCTCTTGTCAGATAACCTGCCTTCTTCAGGGTCGGTCTGTAGTCAGCATCCGCCTGGAGCAATGCTCTTGCGATACCGTGTCTCACGGCGCCTGCCTGGCCTGTGTATCCGCCACCCTTTACGGTAACGATCGCATCGAATTTATCTACTGTATCCGTTGCTGCAAGCGGCTGACGAACGATAACCTTCAGTGTCTCTAATCCAAAATAATCATCAATCGATCTCTTGTTGATCGTAATCTCACCTTTACCCGGCACTAAATATACTCTGGCAACAGATTTCTTTCTTCTACCGGTTCCATAATATTTTGCTGCTGATTTAGCCATTATTATTTTCTCCTTTCAGTCCCTGTGAATTAAAATGTCAATGTTTCCGGCTTCTGCGCTGCATGCGGATGCTCTGCGCCTGCATATACATGAAGCTTCGTATACATTTGTCTTCCCAAAGGTCCTTTCGGAAGCATACCCTTTACTGCATGCTCTACTACTCTCTCAGGATGTTTCCTCATCATCTCTCTCAGGGTAGTCTCCTTCATACCGCCTACGTAATCGGAGTGATGATAGTAAGTCTTCTGATCCAGCTTCTTGCCTGTAACCTTAACTTTCTCTGCATTCACGATAACCACATAATCACCGGTATCCATATGCGGTGTGAAGATCGGCTTATTCTTGCCTCTTAACACCTTAGCAACTTCGGACGATAAACGTCCAAGTGTCATATCTGTCGCGTCAACTACATACCATTTCCTGTCGATCGTAGCCGGGCTTGCCATAAAAGTTTTCATCAACGTTACCTCCATAATAAACTTTCACCATGCATCTCCTGCCTACGGCAGGCTGCACATTCATCTGCCCATGAAAATCTTCGAGGGAATTTCCGATTCTCACAGCGATGATCCGTCTTATCATTGTTGTTCCTCCGGCTCTTCATGCGGATGTCCGGCCACACTCATGAACCTTGTAACAACCGGTGTATCGGTTTTATATCCAAAATGCTCCACCGGGGCTTTGGCACAGCATTTCCTGACACTTTCACACTCGCCTATTATATTATACGCTACCGCGCGTGTCAATAGGTTTTTTGCCTGATTTATGCGGAATTTATGCGGATTTCAGCGAGTTAAAGTAATGTAAAACGATTGAATCCCTTCTTAAAAAGTGATACACTGCAAGAAGCAGAT
>CAYXKS010000562.1:0-1129 GCA_964465725.1 uncultured Bacteroides sp.
CATGGGCATGTTTCTCATATTCCTCCATAATCTCTTCTAAAATTTCTTCCAGAGAAACACCATCCTGGTACTGCTGATAGGGTTCTTCCAGATAGACCGTTGGGGAAACGTTCCTGCCGTCTTCCATTATAACAATTCCTTTCAGACGGACACCATTGTTTTTAAGTGTCTCTGTCACCATGACTGAACTTGTGTCTCCCACTTTTTGTTTCAGTAACTCTACAACCTTGTCCGTAAATTCGTTAAAGTCCATTCTTCTTTTTCTCCTTTTCATCATAAAATCCCCTTTTGCTTCTCCGGATGCTACCTGCTCTGATACAGATTTCTTCTCCCTCCAGTCTGCATAAGATCTTCTGCAACACTGAGGTCAAATTTTTCTTCAAACCAATGCCAGATTTCCTCTCTGTGTGTTCCCGGAGGAAAGTGTCGCCATGGCTCTTCGGTCTCTTCTGTATGAGGATCCACAGGAACTTCCCCGAATTCTTCCCATAATTCTTCCACACAGTCTGTTTTCCAGCTGGTAAAACTTTCCTCCAGCCCTCTTCCCCTGATAACATCCAGATCTTCATCAGTCATTAAATACCCACATTTCTCGCAATACTCATGGACTGCATGATACTCCGCTTCCATGAACGTCTGGTCTTCTTTGATCTGGTCGATTCTGTTATCTTCTAAATATTTTCTGAGTGTCATCATTTTTCCTCCTGAACAGGCTGTGTTTCCACAGGTTATCACTATTTTCCTATTCTATTTTCCTATTCTGTTTTCCTATGCTGCTTTGCTGCTCTTTGTCTTAGAGAGCGCTGCCATCACTTTCCTGTAGAGTGTAGAACAGCAAACTATTACCCCCGCCCAGCGTCACCTTTCAGGCACACTATTCCTGTATCCCTTGCAATCTTCAGTTTAAATATGCATAATAAAAAAGCAGCTTCAGGCTGGGATGCCCGGCTGCTTTTGTAACTCTGATAACAGGAAAGGGAAGGAGTTTATGCCTGCCAGCACCCCTTCCCTAAGCTCTGGGCCATGGATGACCATGGAACCGATATAACACTCACCATTATGATAAGACTTTACTGTAGCCCAGCAAACTAAAGTTCCTGTCTCCCGCACAAAAACGTCAAATTAAATT
>CAYXKS010000563.1:0-1049 GCA_964465725.1 uncultured Bacteroides sp.
AATTTACTAAATTTTATATAAACTTTGCAATTATGGTAGCTTTTTTTGTAAGCTTTGTAATATAATAAATAAGATAAACGTTATAATCCGGACAGGACTATACATTACAGTGTTGGTGGCGTCAAAGCGGGCGCTGGTAATTGCCCTGTCGGGAGGCGGCGTTGAACAGATGGATACAGGTAACGGTGAAGATATCTGAACTGTTACAAATAAACGACTGGGAGTGATTTATAATGGGAAGATTTTTTGACTTGGAAAGTCCGGTCATGCGGTTCTTAAATCGTGTGGCAGATTTGATGATATTGAATCTGGTGATGATTGTTTGTTGTTTACCGATCATCACGATCGGGGCTTCTGTCACGGCTATGCACTATGTGGTGTTGAAGATGATACGTGGGGAAGATGGTTATCTGATCAGAGGATTTTTTAAGTCATTTAAGGAAAATTTTAAGCAAGCTACTTTGATCTGGCTTATGATGCTGGTTGTTATTGTGATTTACGTTGGGGATGCATTAATCTTCTCCTTTTCAGGGCTTACTTTCCCTAAGCCTATGGTGATAGCGGTGATAGCGGTCGGTATTATTATCTATATGATAGCCATGTATATATTTCCGCTGCTTGCAAGATTTGAGAATTCGATCAGGAATACGATTAAGAATGCGGCGCTTATCGCGATTGGTAATCTGCCGAAGACAATATTAATGGCTGTTCTCTATGTTTTGCCTTTGGTGATCAGTTATTTTTCATCGTATGCTATACTGTTTGTCTTTTTGTTTGGCATTTCTGTGCCTGCTTATGGAGCAGCATGGTTATACAGCAATATCTTTAAGAAGTTTGAACCGGAAGTAGAAATGGTTTCGGATATGGATTTTACGGTGGACATGGGTGAGGAAAGCGAAGAAGCTAACGAAAAGACAGAATAATTCAGTGTATGGCATGTGAATAGTGATGTAATTCGGGACAGTGGAGACACTGTCCCTTTTGTCTCATAGGAAAGTTCGTCCTATGAGACAAAAGGGATGCACAGTTTTGTTCCTTTCGAAGCAAAA
>CAYXKS010000564.1:0-1033 GCA_964465725.1 uncultured Bacteroides sp.
TTTTACCCGCAAAATAGTGAAAGGCGAATAGCGAAGGGCAGCACAAAATATTTCAACATGAAAACGGAGGACACTATGAGCAAAAAGAAAGCAGTTGTCTCACTGGGACATGAGGCACTCGGATATACAACTCTCGAACAGAAAGATGCAGTAAAAGTCACCGCCAGGGCATTGGCCGATCTGGTGGAGGCCGGCTATCAGCTTACCATCACGCACAGCAATGGCCCTCAGGTCAGCATGATCCATAAAGCCATGACTGAGTTGCGCCGGGTATATATTGATTACACACCCGCGCCTATGTGTGTATGCTCTGCCATGAGCCAGGGATATGTGGGATATGACATTCAGAACGCACTGCGCTCAGAATTGCTTGGCCGTGGTATTTCCAAGCCTGTCAGCACGATTCTGACACAGGTAACCGTAGACCCCTACGACGAGGCATTCTATGAACCTACCAAAGTGATCGGGCGTTATATGTCAGCAGAAGATGCCGAAATTGAAATCAAAAAGGGAAATTATGTTCAGGAGAAACCCGGCAAGGGATTCCGCCGTGTAGTAGCTGCCCCCAAGCCTATTGACATTGTGGAAATCGAGACCATCCGCACGCTGGCGGACGCGGGACAGGTAGTGATTGCCTGTGGCGGCGGCGGTATTCCTGTCATCGAGCAGGGTCACATTTTAAAAGGCGCCTCCGCGGTCATAGAAAAAGACTCCATAGCCGGCAAACTTGCAGGAGACCTTCAGGCCGATGAACTTATCATCCTCACTGGCGTACCCTGCGTCTACAGGAATTTCTCTGCGCCGGAAGAAGAACCACTACGTACCATGACCGTTTCCCAAGCCAGAGATTTGATTGCACAGGGACAGTTTGAGGAAGGCACTATGCTCCCGAAAATTGAGGCTTCCATCTCCTATCTGGAGAAAAATCCTTCCGGCAGCGTCCTGATTACATCCATCGCCACTGTCTCGGACGCCCTCAAGGGAAAGAACGGCACCGTGATCACGGCATAAAATTGTGTTCGAATTTTTTTCA
>CAYXKS010000565.1:0-1031 GCA_964465725.1 uncultured Bacteroides sp.
ATTCAAACGCCTTATATCCCATCTTGGAAGAAACCTCGGCAAGAATCCTCTCAAATTCTCCAAGCCTGGCCGCAATAAACTCATCTGTCAACCTGTCGATCGGGCCAGTCACACTCACTCCGGCAATGACTTTCCCATTCGAATCATAAACTGGTCCAGCCACACAGCGCGCACCCAGCTCGCATTCTTCATTATCGTACGCAACTCCCTGCTGTCGAATCCTATCTAACTCCTCCACCAGCCTGGGCTTACTTGTCAACGTATATTCCGTACAGCGCTCTAAACCTTCCTTCTCTATCAGTTGATCCAAGTCTGCATCCGAATAATTGAGAAGCAGCAGTTTACCAATACCGGTACAATGCATCGGCGCAACGTTTCCGATCCTCTGCATAGTCCGCAGCATCTGCCCCGATCCCTCCACCACTTCAATATAAACTACCTTCCTGTTCTCCTCGATAGCCAGACATACCGATTCCCCAAATAGTTGTGAGAGCTGTTCCATATATGGCTTAGCAATCGACCTGATATCCATATGTACGCTAATCCGGTTTGCCAACGCACAGATTTTATATGTCAGATAATACCTGGAAGTCCCCTCTTCCTGCGTCACATAACCTTTATTGATCAGCGCAGTAAGAAAGCGAAGCGCGGTACTGACATTCACCCCAAGATCTTTGGAAATATCCAGTAAGCGTATCGGTTCCCTCTGTTCAGCGAGGTACTCCAGCATGACCAGCATTTTTTCTGCCGATTGATTTGCCTGCGTGCCTGTTTTCTGTGTTTTTGTCATATGTTCCTACATTCCTTCTATTCATCACAAGTTCATTATAACAAACACAACCTAAAAATCAATTATTATTTATCTTTTTAGTTTATCAGGCATAACAGTTGAGACTCCAGGTACTTCAAAATAGTAGAACTATGCTCCCAGTTCCTTAGAAATTATCTGAACATGCCCATCCTGAAAAATGTCAGGGCCGAAGATATCGAGGATGTGACCGAGAGATACATACCAATGTTCACTGAGGAAA
>CAYXKS010000566.1:0-1025 GCA_964465725.1 uncultured Bacteroides sp.
GTCCGTTGACAAATACCTGAAAAAACGGTATACTATATAAGCCGTGCAGCCGGGGCGTTAGCGGTGCCCTGTACCCACAATCCGCTCTAGTGGGGGTGATGCTTTATCGAGGGTGTACGCTTGTGTAGCTGCCCTTTATAAGTGGCGTTGAAGTTTGGGTCTTACGCAATGGAAATCCATGAACCGTGTCAGGGTGGGAACACAGCAGCACTAAGTGGAATCTTTCATGTGCCGTGAGGGTGCCTGGCGGAGTTAACTGTAAAGGTAACGTATATGGGTTAAGCTCGACATAAAGCGCACGGTTTTTACGTGCGCTTTATCTTCTTTTATTTTTTCACCTCGAATTTTACAATGTTGCTTTGGGTAATTACAAATCCACAATTTCAAGTTAATATCGCCCGTTATAGTTCTACTTTCCTGAGATAATATCCGAATTCTCCTGCTTTCGCAATGCCTCCCGGACACTCGAATGCCTCAAACCCAAACATCAGTGCAACCATCTTCTCCCGCTCATAGAATACTCCAGGCACTCCCAGATAATAGTCCTGTTCTTTTCCAAGTATAACATAACGATAGTTATAAAACCCATGTAGCAGAAAGCTGTTATTCACCAAGTGCTGATATTTCGCCTGAAGTATGATAAAGTCCTTAGGTTCTAATTTCACATAAATACGCTCATCGCCATAAGGATGAATCTTCTCATAATTCTCTAAAATCTGTTCCCACTTGTCCTCTTTCAAACTATATGCTGTTGAGGAGTTCACTGTAAGGTCAAAACCGGCAGGACGCTCTGTAAGATTCGGACGCTGAAGCTCTTCTGTCACTATGATCGTTTGTCTTTTTTCACTTTTATTTTCATTTTTATTTTCCTGAATACTTTCCTTATATCTGGTGTTTCTGCCCTGCGCAATGTTCTCCATCACACTTTGAGATGTACTTTGAGGTATTTTCTGGGATGTATTTTGAGGCGTATTTAGGGATGTTCTCTGAGGTGTATCTTGGGATGTTTTCTGAAATGTATTTTG
>CAYXKS010000567.1:0-1013 GCA_964465725.1 uncultured Bacteroides sp.
TATATTTCTGCAATAACCTGGGTGACAGAAATATCATTTTCTCTGGCCGCGCGCGCCAGATCTTCATACTCATATTTCTCACGGGTAATACCATATCCCGTGGATATCTTTTTTCTGATATCGCCATATCTGGTGTGTACTGTCTCCACGGAGCGCTGCAGCGTATATCTCTTATATACATTCTCACGAATGCCGATTGTCGTCGTATATTTAAAAATAAGCCTTACCATTTTCTCTTTATCGCTTTCGCGGCACATTGCACACAGCAGTGTGCCCGGACGGGATTTCTTCATACCGATCGGAACAGTATATACTTCCAGTGCACCCGCTGCAAACAGAGCATCCATGGCAAACCCAATGGCTTCGCCAGTCATGTCATCTACATTACAGTTGAGTTCTACTATGGTATCACCTACATTCTCGGTCTCCCCGAGCAGAACACGGACACAATTCGCTGCCGGAAAATCTTTTTTGCCCATACCATAGCCGACAGCCTCCGTCCTCATGACCGGCATATCTCCGAAACGTGTCACGAAGTGTTTCAGAAGCGCCGCTCCCGTCGGCGTGCAGAGCTCTCCTCTGATCCCGCCGCCATATATCGGCACATCCTTCAAAATGTACGCTGTAGCCGGAGCCGGTACAGGCAGTATTCCATGCGCGCATTTCACCTGGCCGCTTCCCACGTGAATCGGAGACGCAATCACCTGATCCGGCGCAATCTTCTCCATCAGCAGGCAGACTGCCGTCACATCCGCAATCGCATCCATCGTACCCACTTCATGAAAATGGATCTCTGTCACCGGTACGCCGTGAGCGTGGCTCTCTGCTTCCGCAATCAATCCGTATACTGAAAGAACGTCGCTCTTGACCTTATCGGACACGAGCAGATCATGGACAATATGTTCAATGTCGTGCATGCCGCTATGATGATGCGAATGTGCCGCACTATGAACATGATCGTGGTCATGTTCGTGCGTGTGTTCTGCGTCGTGAATATGGTCGTGTTCGTGTAT
>CAYXKS010000568.1:0-1011 GCA_964465725.1 uncultured Bacteroides sp.
TGTGGAATGGCTACTTTGGTAAGACCATCGCAATAATTGATCGCACCGCCGATTGCCTGCGCGGTTCCCTCCACAAACCATGATGGGAACTTGTCCGCGCCATAGACCCCCAGCATACCGTTTGTCACCCCGTCAAACATAACCGCATGCGTCATCTCATGAGCAATCGTGGTGGCAAGATCGTCTGGATCGTCTGGCATTATAACGTTGCCCGTCTGCGTCAAATACTTCAGATTGACTCCCAACTGATACGAAACACCATTGGAAGACACATAGGCCAGCGTGGAATTATTCTCATAATACATGTTCAAGCTGATTTGCATCCCGGAGACCGTGGGTTTTGCAGAATTAGGCAGTGCAGAAACGATATCACCCAGCAAAACTGGCATATAGGTATCCCGAATCTGTTCTGCGAAATTTGCCAGCCCCGCCTGCGTAAAAGTTTTGCCAGCGGCATTGGCCTGGCTGATGGCCCCTGCAAAGTCCTGCATGTCGTAGGACATGTAATCTGTATCCAGAAAAATAATATCTGAAAAATTGTCTGGAAACTGTGTCGCATTCTTCGTCCCGGAAGAGGCATTGGAGGAGTCAAAAATATTACGCTCATTGAACTGTGAATCTCTTGCAATCCGGTCGATTTCATTGTTCAGCTGCTTTATCTCCGCATAAATAGCCTCCCGATCTTCCGCCATATTCGTATCATTGGCAGCCTTGACCGCCAGTTCATTTCCTCTCTGAAGAAGGGCATGTACCTCATTCAATGCTCCCTCCGCACTCTGTACAAAGGAAATACCATCCGTTGTATTCAAAGAAGCCTGTGAAAGCCCTCTGATCTGTCTGCGCATCTTCTCCGATATGGAAAGACCTGCCGCATCGTCCGCCGCCCGGTTAATCTTATATCCGGAAGAAAGTTTCTCCGTGTCCTTCTTCTGTTTTCCTGTCACTGTATTCAGATTGCGGTTGGCATTTAATGCCGTCAGATTATGTTGTATAACCATCTCTCATCCCCCT
>CAYXKS010000569.1:0-1010 GCA_964465725.1 uncultured Bacteroides sp.
GTCAAGAAAGTTTTTCCGCATTGGAATCATGCTTTCTGCACAATTTCGTATCCGTCCATCTGCCGTACATCTTAAGTTTCAGTCGAAATTTACTTTGTATTTTCTTATATATAATAATATAATAGATTCATGAAATATACAAACAATAACTATGAAAGTCTCCGAAATATTAAAGCGCAGACTCTCATTGCAACAGAAAGGAAAAAACTATGGCACAAAATCCTATCGTTACCTTTACAATGGAAAATGGCGACGTAATCAAGGCTGAGCTCTATCCCGATATCGCGCCGATTTCCGTCAACAACTTTATCAGTCTGATAAAGAAAAATTTCTATGATGGTTTGATTTTCCACAGAGTTATCAAAGGCTTCATGATCCAGGGCGGGGACCCGGAAGGAACTGGTATGGGCGGCCCCGACTATTCTATCCGCGGCGAGTTCGCGCAGAATGGCTACCCCAATGACTTAAAGCACACCGAAGGCGTACTCTCCATGGCCAGAAGCATGCATCCCGATTCGGCTGGAAGTCAGTTCTTCATCATGCATAGGGACAGCCCTCACCTGGACGGAGCATATGCGGCATTTGGAAAAGTGACAGAAGGAATGGATGTGGTGAACCGCATCGCCGAGACGGCTACCGATTATTCCGACAGACCATTGGAGGATCAGGTGATGAAGAGCGTTACTGTGGAAACCTTCGGTGTGGAATATCCAGAACCGGAGAAGCTCTGATCGGAATTGCAATTTGATGTGGACAACCGTATACTCCCACCTTCCGCTCGTTCATGAATTGTTCATATTTAATTTAAAAAAACTTCATTGCGGTATCATTCTTTAGACATTTCTCCTGCGTATACTTAAACCATAAGATAACAACAAGACAAACAACGACCACATCAAGTTTACTGATTAACTAAAACTTTTTCATAATAATGCCAAGTAGAGTTCGCTCTGCTTGGCATCCTCCCTTTTCAGGGGTTTTAATTTGCAGTCTTCATCAAGGGCTACTCT